>NZ_JAMCOS010000001.1:4956416-5264318 GCF_028069655.1 Acidovorax sp. NCPPB 4044 | reverse complement strand
TCCGAGGTCCGCACCCTCGCGCAGCGCTCGGCGCAAGCCGCCAAGGAGATCAAGGCCCTCATCGGCGAGAGCGTCTCCAAGGTCCAGACCGGCTCCCAGCTCGTGGGCGAGGCCGGCTCCACCATGGGCGAGATCGTCGAGCAGACCCGCCGCGTCGCCGACCTCATCGCCGAGATCGGCGCCGCCACCCACGAGCAGGCCCAGGGCATCTCCCAGGTCGGCGACGCCGTCAACCAGCTCGACCAGGTCACCCAGCAGAACGCCGCCCTCGTCGAGGAATCGGCCGCCGCCGCCGACAGCCTCAACTCCCAGGCCTCCCGCCTCGTGGAGCTCGTCAGCGTCTTCCAGGTGGACGACGCCGTCTCCCACGCCGTCATCGCCCAGGCACAGCACCGCAGCCGCGACACCGCGCGCGCCACCCAGGCCGCGCTGCAACAGGCCAAGGCCCCCGTGCCGGCGCCCGCGCCCCGCGTGGCCGCGCCCCGCACCCCCGCGCCCTCGCCCGCGAAGGCCCAGCGCGTCGCCCTCCCGCCAGCCGCAGCCCCCACCGCACCCGCGCCCGCGCCCGCCAAGGCCGCCAGCGGCAACAGCGACGACTGGGAAACCTTCTGATCCTGCCCTGGGCCGGCGATTGGAGTCAAAACAGCTCCATGCCGCCGAATTCATTGAATAGTTTGCTATATAAAAAATAGCAAACCATTTTGTGGGCAGCAGCGGCTTCCGCCCCGTCTGCGGACGCGATGCGCAGCGCAGCCGGCAGCGCTGCACCGGGGGCCCTGCGCACCCTCCCAGCCTTCCCGCTTCAGGCCGCGCCCTGCCCCAGGGCATCCAGCGCCAGCATGCACAGCAGCGACAGCCCCAGCAGCGGCATCGCCACGCCCGCGGCCGCGATGATCGCCACCACCCACCAGAGCGCGCGCGGCTGCGCGGGAAGCGGCGGCACGCCCAGGCCGCCGGCGGGGCGGCGCTTCCACCAGGCCACCGCGCCGGCCACGCTCAGCAGCACGATGCCCGCGCAGGCCACTGCCAGCACGATCTGGTTGGCCACGCCGTACTGCTGCCCGAGGTGCACGTTGATGCCCCACTCCAGCCCCTTCGCCACGGGGCCGTAGTCGGCATAGCCCATGTCGATGAGCGGCCGGCCGGTGTACTGGTCGAGGTGCACCACGCGCTGGCCTTCCAGCGCGCTCGGGTAGGCCGAGGCCGTGTAGACCCCGCCCGGCCCCTGCGGCGCGGCCACGCTGAAGCCCGGCGCGAGCCCCAGGCGCCCGAAGGCGGCCATGGCCGCATCCAGATCCAGCGGCGGCCGGGTGCCCGCCGTGGCGGGGGAGGACGGCATCGCCTGCGCCTGCGCCTGCGCCGGTGCAGCCGTGGCCGCGGGCGAGGGGCCGTGCCCTTCATGCCCATCGTGGCCGCCGCCGTGCCCCGCGCCATGGCCTTCATGCCCGTCGGCCGGGGCCTGCGCGGCGCCGGCCGCGGGCACGCGCGCCTGCTGCAGGCTCCAGGGGACCGCGAGCGTGTCCGCCACCGGCACGGCCGACATCGGCACCTGCACGCGCACGCCGGACGGATAGCCCCAGTGGCTGCCGTTCGCCCACGCATTCACCTGCGCGCCCAGGAACACCGACCACGGCAGCCCCGTGACCGCCAGGAACGCGAGCACCAGCCCCACGCCCAGGCCCAGCACGGCATGCAGGTCGCGCCAGAACACGCGCTCGGATGGCCGGCCGCGCACCGTCACCACGCCGCCCCGGCGGCCCCGCGGCCACCAGAGGTAGAGCCCCGTCGCCACCAGCACCACGGCCCAGCCCGCCGCCATCTCGATCAGGCCGCGCGCCACGGGTCCGATCACCTTCAGGCTGTGCAACCGCCGGATCTGCCACGCCAGCGTGCCGCGCTCGGGCAACTGCCCCAGCACGCGCGCGGTGGCCGGGTCCACGTACACCGCCACGCGCTCGCCGCCGGCCGTGGCGATGCCCACGCTCGCGCTCTCGCCGGGCGCCTCGGCCGGCGTGTAGCGGAACCACTGCCCCGGCTGCGCGGCCAGCGCCGCCGCCACGACGGCGCCGTGCGGCAGGCCGGCCCCGGCCGGCGCCGCCACCGGCACACGCAGCAGATCGCGGTGGTACCAGCCATCGATCTCGCGCTGGAACAGGTAGGCCCCGCCCGTCACCGCCAGCCAGGCGAGGAAGGGCAGCACCAGCAGGCCCGCGTAGAAATGCCAGCGCCACACGGCCCGGTACAGGCTGGCGGCGCGCAGGGGGGACGCCTCAGCGGCCCGGGTCATGAAAGCCATCTCGTTTCTCCATCGCGTTGCACACCTTCGCCCGCCCACGGAACCGGCGCGCCCAGGAAGTGAATGCGGCAGTGCGCCATCAGAACCTCCATCCCAGGCTCACCGACACGCTGCGCCCGTCGCCCGGCGAATAGCCCGAGGAGCCGCTGTCGTACCACGCATAGACGGTGCGCCGGTCGGTCGCGTTGCGCACCTGCAGGCTCACGTCGGCCGCGGGCGTGAGCTGCCAGGTGGCGCCCAGGTCCAGCAGCGCGTAGCGCCCCGCGCGGCCCTGGGTGTTGGTGCGGTCCAGGTAGTAGTCGCCCTGCGCCGTCACGCCGGCAGACAGCCGCAGCACCTCGGTGGCGCGCACCTGCACGCCCGCGCTCACGAGGTAGTGCGGCACGTTCTCGACCTCGCGGCCCGCCGTGGCCGGCGCCGAGGGGTCGGGCACCGCGATGCGCGCCACCTGGTGCGAATACGCCACCCAGCCCGTCCAGCCGCCGGGCAGGCGCGCGTTGAGCTGAGCGTCCCAGCCCTTGCGCCGCGTGCGGCCCACGTTGCCCAGGCCGCCGGGGTCGGGCAGGCCGTCCACGCCCAGCACCCGCGCCACCTCGCCCGAGGCGCGCTGCTGCCATGCGGCCACGCGCACCTCCAGGCCCGGGGCCGGCTGCCAGCGCACGCCCGCCTCCCAGCCGTCGTTGATCGACGGGCCCAGGTCGCGCGCCTGCGTGCGGTAGGCATCGATGCCCGTGCCTACCTGGAAGGTGCGGCCCGCATTGGCATACAGCGTGACGCCCTCCCGCGCCGTCCACGCGACGCTGAGCTTGGGCTGGCGCACGGTGCCGTAGCCGTTGACGCCGTAGCGCTGCCCCGTGAGCCGGTCGGTGAAATCGCCATCCAGCCGGTCCACGCGCAGCGCGGGCACGATGCGCAGCGACGGCACGGGCTGCGCCACGGCCTGCACGTAGGCGCCCTGCGTGCGGAACCCGAAATCCCAGTCGCGGAACTGCGACGTGCGCACGCGCTCCACCGTGCGCCAGCGCTGCGCGGCGTTGTCCTGCCACTGCGCATCGACGCCGCCCTCCAGCGTGAACGCATGCGCCCAGGCCACCGCGGGCCGCCAGGTGAGCACGCCCGAGAGGCCGCGCTGGTCCTCGTCGTTGCCGCGCTCCTGCTGCACGCCGGCCTGCGAGAAGCGCACCCAGCGCTGGTTCTCGTAGTGGCTGGCGTAGGCACGCGCCGTCCACGACAGGCGCTCGGCCAGCTCGGCGTCCCAGTGCAGGCCGAGCTGGCCGGTCTCGCGCGTGCTGCGGTCCGAGGCCGACCACGGCGGCGACCCGCGCGGCTGCGCGGCCGCCTGCTCGCGCGTGAGGTAGCCGGACTCCTGCGCCTCGTTGCGGAAGGCGCGCGCCGTGATCCCGGCGCGCCAGCGCCCGCCCTCGTCGGTGTAGAACCACTTGCCCGACAGCGCGCGCTGCGTGCCCTCGGCATGGTCGCGCCAGCCGTCGCCCGTGCGCCAGAACACGCCGTAGTTCTGGCTCCACGGGCCCGACTCGATGCCCTTGACCACCTGCACGTCGCGCATGCCGAAGCTGCCCGCCGTGACCGTCGCGCGCCCCTCGTTGCCGCCCGTGCGCGTGAGCACGTTCACGTTGCCCGCGATGTTGTGCAGCCCGTAGCGCGGGTCATTGGTGCCGCGCACCACCTCCACCGCCTCGATGTCGAGCGGGAACACCGCATCGAGGAACGGCATGCCGCCCGCGTTGTCGTTCGACGGAATGCCGTCGATCAGCAGCTTGACCGCGTTCACCCGCCCCTCGCCATTGAAGCCGCGGAACGAGAACCGGCCCGCGTCGGTGCCCTGGCGGAACGGCGTGACCTGCACGCCCGGCGCGCGGCCCAGCAGCTCCCAGGCGTGGTCCACGCGCGCATCCTGCAGCACCTCGCCGCCCACGATGTCCACCGACGTGGACACGCTGCGCGCGGGCAAGGCCCCGCCCGCGCCGCCGCTGCGCACCTCCACGGCGCCCAGCGTGAGCGCGGGGCTGGTGTCCGGCGGGGCACTGCCGCCGCCGCCCTCCGCCTGCGCCCAGGCGGCCATCGCGGGCAGCGCCGCCAACGCGGCCGGCACCGTGCGGCGCACGGCGCGGCCGATGGCGGTCATCGAGAACGGAGACGCCAACGCGCGCGGCGAAAAAGAAAGAAAACGGCTGCGCCGGCGCAGCCGGTGCCCCTCCAGGCCTGTATCCATGTCGATAGCCATATCCACCTCACCCCATGCAGGGACCCCTTCCGCGGCGGGCGGCTGCGCGGTCGCGGGACCGGGAGCGCAGGAACGCCGATGCATGCCGGCCTCCGGGCATGCGCGCCCACGCGCTCGGTCAGTCACTGACCAGCCACCCACGCGCCCGCGCACGGGCCGGCGCCCAGCACCGGGCGCGGCAACGGAAGGAAAGCCCCTTGCGAAAAAAGAAACGGGAACGAAAAGCGAGAAAGCAACCGGTGGCTGCCGCAGCGCCCGGCACGTGGGCCCAGCGGCAGACCTGCCGGATCGGATCAGGCGCGCGCCGGAGGCCCGCGCGCGGGCAGTGGCGCGCCGACCAGGGCCGCCAGCCGCGCGGCCACCACCGGCCGCACGGCATGCGCGAGCGGCTGCCACACGGCGGGCGGCAGCACCACGGCCGGCGCCGGGGGCGGCGCCCCCGCCGCCAGGCACAGCGCGCAATCGAGGCCGTGCTGGCCCATCTCACGCAGCCCGCTGCCATCGTCCTGCACGACCACCAGCTTGGCACTGCCCGCCGCATTGCAGACCACCTGCAGGCTCTGCGGATGCAGCAGCGGCGAGGCCGCGGCCATGCCGAAGGCGAGCATCCACCAGGCGAGCACCCAGGGGGTCAAGCGGCGGAGGTGGGCAAGGAGCGAGGTCACGGGGTGCGTGAATGGGTCGGAGGTTGCAGCGGCCCCTGGGGGCCATGCCGCACGGCGGAGATTATGCGGGCGGGCGCCGCCACCCGGCGCATCCCTGCGCCACCGGTCCCGGGCGGCCATGCCTCAGGCGGAGGGCGCCGTGACCAAACCATCGCCCACGTCCAGATAGTGGCTGCCCGCCAGACGGTCGGACCGCACGTTGCCGCGGAGCTGCGCATCCAGCGTCGACATGCTGACCCGGCCCGTCTGCTTGAGCTGCCGCTCGGCCCACAGTGCCGCGACGCCGGCGACGTGCGGACTCGCCATGCTCGTCCCGCTCAGGAAGGTGTAGCCGCCGCCTGCCCGGGCAGAGTAGATCTCGTGGCCGGGCGCGGCGAGCGAGACGCGGATGTTGGAGAACGGCGCCACGCCCAACCGGGTGTGGTCCGCGTCCAGCGACTCCAGCGCCGCCACGGAAACCATGCCGTCCGCCGCGGCAGGCGGCGACACCTCGATGACGTGGTCGATCTTCACGAGCCGGCGGCTCTCGTTGCCGGCGGCGGCCACCACCAGCGGGCTGCCGAACTCCGCCGAGCGCGCACGCAGCAGGTTCATGGTCGCGTCGAAGAAGCGCACGTTGTCGCGGTACTGCGCGAGCGAACGCGAGGTGGCGAGGTCCACCGGCAACCCTTGCTGCACCCAATACTCCGTCAGCCCCGGGAAGTCGAAACCCAGCGACATGTTGACGATGTGGGCCCGTTCGTCGGCCGCCCACTGGATCGCGTCGATCAGCTCTTTCGTGGTGGCCGAGCGGTTCTGGCCGATCACCTTGCCGATCAGGGCCCGGCGCACGCCCGGCGCCACGGCATACCGGAGCCCGCTGCCGGGCTGGCCGAAGATCGTGCCCGCCACGTGCGTTCCATGGCCGTCCGCGTCGCCGTTGCCTTCACCGGTGAAGTCCTTCTGCACGAGTTCGATACCGGTGAAAGCCTCATGGCCGGCGTCGATGCCGGTATCGAGCACGGCCACGCAGACCCCGTACCCGAGATACGGGCTCTGCAAGGCGCCCGTTACCCGAACGCCCCAGGTGGCGCCGTCGGCGGGCGCGGGCTTGGGCGCCGCGGCTGCGCTGGGCACCGGTGCAATCCTGCGCAGGGGCATCGGCTTTGCGATGGCCGCCACGGTCCGGTCCTGGCGCAGGTCCTTGTAATCCTTCGCATCCAGTACCTGGGTGTCGACCCGGTACTGGGGCGGCTCCACCCCGAAGGCAGAAGCCGTGGGCACGGAGAAGCCGTGCGAACGAACGGTGCTCCTGAGCACCTCATGGCCGGCCTCCCTGACTGCGCCACCGCCGGTGACCCTGAGAACCAGATAGCTGTCTTTTTCCATTTTGATTTCCTCCCTCGTTGTGAATTTTCTGGGGCGACCGTCCTGTAGTCATCCGTCGCCTGTGGGTTGAGACACCAGTTCGAGCAGCCGCTCGATCAGGCGGGTATCGGTTGCATCGAGGCCAGCGACCAGTGCGGGGGCGTTGCGCTCTCCTGAACACATGCGGTGCACTGGCTCCCTCAAATTGAATCCCCTCCCATGGAGGTCGATCAGCAGTGCTTCGAGTGCGACTTGATGCTCCTGATCTTCATCAGCGATCGATGCTGCGATCTTCTGAAGCAAAGGCTCGAACTGCTTTAGGGTCTTGCCGATGGGCTCGCTATGGACCCGTTCTCTGATCAAATCCGTTTCACGCAATCGCTGAAGTATTTGCATAGATTTATCCCCGGGTAACGACTCCAGCGCTGACCGGATTGCGCTTGAGAAACCATCTCCCTCTAATTCAAAAGCAGCTCGAACCGACAAAGGCATTTCTGCGAGTACAGCGGGTATCGCCTCCGCCCTATGAATCCACCGGTGTCTTTTGTCACGCACTAATTGCCACAGAGCCGCCAACAAGCTGTCCCCATCCGTAAAGTTGCGGGGCAGTCGTTTGAAGAGTTCGGCGAAGCGCACGCCAGGAACTTTTTCAACTTGCTTGACCACGTCGTCAAAAGGCGGGGGCTCCATTGGAAGCTCGAGATTAGCCAGAACCTCGGCAATACTTTCCGAATGACCCGCTAGTATCTGCATACTCAACGTAGCGGACGCCAGCAAGTGGGCGAGGCCCTCTTCGTGACTACCTGACAAATACAAATACTTCGCCAAGTTGTGGTGACTGATCGAACAGTCATCCGGGTCTCCAACATGATATTTATAGGTCAGTGCTACACATTCAAATTTCACCGGTTTATCTGAAAAGTTGCCAGTCGCACCTTCGACGTCGGCCAAAGCCGAAAAGATCTTTCCTAACCCTTGAACGTAACGCTCCGCTTCAAAAAGCCTACGACATTCGAGCAAGAGAATGCGAGCGTCTTGACTCCGCCCTAGTGCGAGCAGTGGTCCATAATCATTAAACCGCGTGCGCGCCAACCGCAATGCGCTTGCGCCGCGATTGCGCATGATTTCAATAATTTCGTCATTCAACTCCAGTGCTTCTTCGTAGTATTCCAAATACAACGCGGCGGTATGTCCGGTGTCCAGCACTATTTCACGCACCCTCCAAAGGTCTACAGCTTCATTCGCCTCGCTTCTTTCTGGCAGATTGGCCATTAGCAAGCGCAAGCGCTTCACCGCTCGCCACACCTCTGCGTAGTGCCCAAGCGCAGCCATTACTTGCAAGCGCCGCCCTTCATCCCCTATCTGAGTCCAAGGCCCAAGTCCCGCTTTGCGAGTATCCGTAGCTGCATCCTCGCAAACCTGCAAGGCTTCTTTCGCTCGACCAGTGCCGCGCAATAGATTTGTCAGGTCTGCGCCGACCGCAGATGCCACCCGGTATTGATTTGAACTGCGTGCAAGATCAATCACACTCCGCATGCCCTGTTCGGCCTCATCGTTCAGGCCAGCCTTCGCTAAGGCCTCCGCCAACGTTCCTGCAACTGCCAACTCGTCAGCGCTACGAATAGTGGCTGTAGCACAGCGTTTCAACACCGGCAGAGCAAATGCAACCGTATCTGGTCTTTCGTCCACCGTAAGAAGATGCCCGAGAAGCAAGGCAGCGGCCCCCCATTGTTGAGTGCGCATTAGGTAAGGCGTACCACGACGTGCAGCATTTGCCACAGCCCATTCATCGCTCTCGTTCTTCTGAAACTGAGAGAAGGCAGTAGTGAAAAATCGGCCTAGTTCAACATCTGTGGCGTCGAGAAACGCCACGTCGGCGAGCTCCAATGCTGCCTCAGCGACGCCAGGATGAATTCTGTAATAAGCACTTGCTGGCCTAGCGCCAGAACCAAGCGATGAATCGATCAAACCAGCTTCTTCCAGTTCCTGCAGGGCCGGAAGCAGTCCCTGTCCATGTTCCGCCCGCGCACTCGCGTCTGCCTCATCCATCCGCACGAGAGTGTCGCTCCAATTCCCTAGTACTACCCAGTGAATACGATCTTCTGGCTCAAGCCGGCATAGGAAGAAAAATAGCCGCTGCGCAGTCGGCGTGAGGCGGGAGAGCACATCGCAGGTCCACCCTTGAAGAGCGTTTACGAATTGTTCGGGCTGCTGCTGGCTTTCGCCTTCATGCGCCCCGCCCTTGGCAAAAAATGCATCGAGCAGCTCGCCGCTGTCGGCCAACTGCTTTTCCGCAGCCTGCACTCTCTGCCGCAGCGCCTCGCGATCCTCCGCCATCCCGTCGGCCAGCTCCAGCAGCTTGGGGTGGCCCTGGACCACGCGCAGCGTCTGGCGCAGCAGTTCGCGGTCGCTTTCGTTCTCAAACAGCTTGCCCAGTTTCGGCAGCTCACGCGCGAGCAATACGCTCTCGGCAAAGCTGAGCGCATGGATCGGCTGGGCCAGCACCCTGGCATCGTTCACCAGGGCGACGGGGACGCGCCGGCTGGTCAGCACCACACGCGAAAGACCCTGGCTGGCCAGCAGCGTTTCCAGAACCTCTCCCCACAGCGGCATGCGCCACTGGTCGCTGTCGGTGAGCAGGGTTTCCAGGTTGTCCACCACCAGCAGCACCGCTTTCTGCTGCAGCAAAACGCGCAGCCGCGGAAGCGTGTATTGGGCAAAGTGTTTCGGATCGTCCAGTGTGGTGGTCAACCCCAATCCAGGCGCGTTCAGCTGGCGTTGGATTTCATGCATGAGGTGGTACAGCGATGAGGCAATGTCGCTGCCCGCCTCCGGCGCCTGGTACCACACATAGCCACTGAAGCGGCCTTGCTCATGCCGATAGGCCAGCTCCAGAGCGCATGCGCTCTTGCCGGCGCCCGGCATGCCGTGGAAGAGAACCGCCCGCCGGGGGCTGTGCGGGGCCAGGGCCTGGGTGGCGCGCAGCATCGGATGCAGCCGCCCGACGAAGCGCGCGGGTTGTTGCGGGAAACCGATGTCCAGGCCCGTGGTGGGCAATGCGGTGGCGGCGACGTGCTGGGGCACCGTCAACTGAAGCGCACCCGCCCGCGCACCCAGCAACATCGGGGTCAGTCCCGCCAGCGCCGAGGGCGACAGGCCCATGGGCTTGCTGACGGCAGCCTGCACCGCCAGATTCAATGCGGCAGGCAATGGCTGGCGCTTGCCCAGCAACTTCTCGTAGAGCGCCAGCATGAGTTCGGTGGCGAAGCTGTCGTCCACGGCATAGCGCATGGCCAGCACGGCGCAGTCGAGTCTTGCGGCCAATGCATGTCCCAGGTTGGGCAACGGCGTGGCCGCCGCTTCGGGCGCAGGCACACCCTCCGGCTCCGCGCCGACGTCACGCGTGGCGTCCAGGCCCACCTGCACGCGTGCGGCCGAGTGGCTCGCAGCGCCGCTGTAGCAGGCATCGAGCAGCAGCAGCTGGAGCCGGTCATGCAGCGGATCGAGCAGCTCGCCCAGAGCCTGCGTGTCGATCGGGTCCTCGCCGCCGTCCTCGGTTTCCAGCAAGAGCTGGCCGCTCTGGCCGTGCCCCGACAGGTGCACCACGTCCCACCCGTCGTCTTCCTGCAGCGCGTCGCTCAGCGTCTGCCGCGTGGCGCCGTACTGCAGCACGCGCAAATCCACGGCCAGGCCGTGGGTCTGCTGGAGTTGGCGCACGAGTTGCTGCAGCTGGTACCGCTCCCGCCGCAGGTTGAGCGGATGGGCCCGAACGGGCAGGCTGAACACCGCGAGCATGCGCAGGGCGGCCCCCGTTGCCTTGGCCGCGGCGGGTGACTCGCCGGATTGGTAGACCAGCCGCAGGCCGGCAGCGTCGAAGCGCTTGCCATCGGCAAAGCAGGCGATCTCGAAGGGCCGCTCCAGCAGCGCCTGTGCCTGCGGGGGCACGATCACCTGCACGGCCTTGGCCGGCGGCCGGGCGCTTTTGCGGAGGGCCGGCAGCAATCCCCCGAAAACGGCCTTGCCCACCCAGTCTCCGAGCTGCCTGAGCTGCTCTTGCGGAGTGCTGACCGGTGCGTGGTAGTCGAGGTGCCGGGCCAGGTCGAAGAAGGCCTGGCATTCCCGGCTCGCAAGGTCCAGCCGCACCGTGTGGTCGGCAATGAACCGTCCATCGGGCTCTTCCAGCACCCAGCGCCAGCGCGTAGCGTCCACCCAATCCGTGACTTTGAGCCGCATTCCCTCACCTCTCTCGTTGTGGTGACGGGGTCACCGGTCTGCGCGGATCCAGAGACGTGCCTGGACCGCCGATGCGTGCAATTTCATTGCATTTTGTAACGCAGTCTAACGCGACGGTGAAGGCGGCTGGAACACCCCCATCGCCCGGTCCCGTCAGCCCTTCCACGCCTGCGCCAGGTGCTCCACCAGCCCGCGCACCCGCGCCGGCACGAACCGCTGGCTCGGCAGCACCGCATAGACGGTGTACGCCTGCCCCAGCCACCCCGGCAGCAGCGCCACGAGCCGGCCACTCTCCAGGCTGGCCTGCACGTCGAGCTGCGACTTGTAGACGATGCCGCCGCCCGCCAGCGCCCAGGCGTGGGCGAGCGCGCCGTCGTCCACGCTGCGGTCGCTGCGCACGGCGACGGTGGCGGTTTCCGCAGGGCCGGGAGCGCGCCCGCCGTCACCGCCCCGCTCGCGCTCGAAGGTCCAGTGCGTCTCGCGCCGGCCCGCGATGAGCATGCCGATGCAGCGGTGCGCGGCAAGGTCTGCCGGGTGCTGCGGCGTGCCGTGCCGCGCGAGGTAGTCGGGCGCGGCGCAGGCCACGCGGCGGGTGGTGCGCAGCGGGCGAGCGACCAGCTGCGAATCGGGCAGCGCCGGGCCGCCGTAGCGCAGCGCCAGGTCCACGGCGTCGCGGCGCACGTCCTGCAGGCGGTCGCTGGCCGACAGGGCCACGTGCACGCCGGGGTGCCGTTCCAGAAACCGGTCGATGCAGGGCAGCAGCACGCGCGAGAGGTCTGCGGGGGCGGCCACGCGCACGGTGCCGCGCAGCGCGCCCGCGTCGCTCTGCGCCAGGCCGGCGCCTTCATCGAGCAGGTCCAGCGCGCGTTCGGCGTAGCCGAGCAGCGTGGCGCCCTGTTCGGTGAGCCGCAGCGCGCGCGTGGAGCGCTCGAAAAGGCGCACGCCCACCTGGGCTTCCAGCCGCTTGAGCATGGCGCTGGCGGCGGCAGGCGTCACCTCCAGCGCGCGCGCCGCCGCGGTGAGCGAGCCACCGCGCGCGGCCTCCACGATCACGCGCAGGTCGGAGAGATTTTCAAATTTCATTTGCAGGTGATGGATGGAATGGCCGGCTTATCAATGCCGTATTGAATCACCACAATCCTTGGTCTTGCCACCGTCCGCGCGATGTCGCGCTGCCACCCCAAGAAAGGATGACGTGATGAAAGCCGTCGGCTACTACACCCCCCATGCCCTCGATACCGCGCCCGGCCAGGGCCTGCAGGACCTCACCGGCCTGCCCGCGCCGGTGCCGCGCCCGCACGATCTGCGGGTGCGCATGCGTGCCGTTTCCGTGAACCCGGTGGACACCAAGGTGCGCGCCAGCGCGGCGCCGGAGCCGGGCCAGGCCAAGGTGCTGGGCTGGGATGCGGTGGGCACGGTGGAGGCGCTGGGCACCGAGGTGCGCGGCTTCGCCGTGGGCGACCGCGTGTTCTATGCCGGCGCCATCGACCGCCCGGGCACGAATGCCGAGCTGCATGCGGTGGATGCGCGCATCGCCGCCCATGCGCCCGCCGCGTGGAGCGATGCGGAGGCGGCCGCCGTGCCGCTCACGGCCATCACGGCCTGGGAGCTGCTGTTCGACCGGCTGGGCGTGGCGCGGGATCCGCAGTCCGCGCAGGGCCCCGTGCCCACGGCGGCCGATGCGCCGGTGCTGCTGGTGGTGGGCGGTGCGGGCGGCGTGGGCTCGATGCTCGTCCAGATCGCGCGGCAGCTCACGGGGCTGCGGGTGGTGGCGACGGCCTCGCGCCCCGAGACGCGCCAGTGGTGCCTGGACCTGGGCGCGCATGCCGTCATCGACCACCGCGCGCCGTTCGCGCCGCAGCTGGCGGCGCTGGGCATCGCCGCCGTGGATGCGGTGGCCAGCCTCACGCACACCGCGGACTACCTGCCGCAGTACGTGGAGTGCCTGCGGCCGCAGGGCCGCATCGCGGTGATCGACGACATGCCCACGCTCGACGTGATGCCGCTCAAGCGCAAGAGCCTGTCGCTGCACTGGGAGCTGATGTTCACGCGCTCGCTGTTCGGCACGCCCGACCTGGCCGAGCAGGGACGGCTGCTGGCCGAGGTGGCGGCGCTGGCCCAGGCCGGCCGCCTGCGCAGCACGCTCACCGAGACGCTGGGGCCGCTCTCGGCCGCCACGCTGCAGGAGGCGCATGCGCGCATCGAGAGCGGCCGCACCATGGGCAAGCTGGTGCTCACCGCCATGCAGGATTGATCGCCACGGGGACGCTTCGCGCTTGCGCGCCCACGGACCTGCTCCGCGGCCTTCCCAAGGAACAGGTCGCCAGGCCCCGCCGCAGGGCTTTGCCGTGCGTGCGGCCCTGCCTGCGGAGCCGGCGCTACCATCGCCCGATGACCGATGCCGCCGCTGCCGCCCTCTCCGCCCCCACCCGCGACCTGTTCCGTGAAGACGCCTACCTGCGCGAGTGCCGCGCCACCGTGACCGCGGTGCTGCCCGATGGCGGCATCGTGCTGGACCGCACGGTGTTCTACCCGCTGGGTGGCGGACAGGCGGGCGATGCGGGCGCGCTGCTGCGCGCGGACGGCCGCACGGTGGCCATCGCCGACACCCGCAAGGGCAAGGACGCCGAGGGCCGGCCCACGGCCGCCATCGTGCATGTGCCGGCGCCGGGCGCCGAGCCGCCCGCCGTGGGCGAGGAAGTCACCGCGCGCATCGACTGGGAGCGCCGCCACCGGCTCATGCGCTTTCACACCACCACGCACCTGCTGTGCCACCTGGTCGCGCAGCCCGTGAACGGTTGCTCGGTGACGCCCGATGCGGCGCGGCTGGATTTCCACATGGACGGGCCGCTCGATGCCGCGGCGCTGAACGCCGGCATCGCACGGCTCGTGGCCGAGGCGCACCCGGTGGCGATCGGCGCGATCGCCGATGCCGAATTGGATGCCCAGCCCGACCTGGTGAAGAGCATGAGCGTGCAGCCCCCGCGCGGCAGCGGGCAGGTGCGCACCGTGCGCGTGGGCGCCGAGGGCGCCCCGCTGATCGACCTGCAGCCCTGCGGCGGCACGCACGTGGCCAGCACCGCCGAGATCGGCGCCGTGCGGGTCACCAGGATCGAGAAGAAGGGCGCGATGGCCCGGCGCGTGGTGCTGGGCTTCGCGGCCTGAACGCGGCCGCCACACCACGGACACCCACCGCACCGGAACCAACGCCGCCCCCGCCCCTCCCACACTGCGCCATGCCCGTCCGCCCTCTGCAGCGCCTGCTGCTTACTCTCTTTTTCATAGCAGCTTGCGCCCTGGCGGCGCCGGCATCCGCGCAGTTTTCCTCGCAACCCGGTGCCGGCGGAGGCGGCAGTGGCAGCAGCACCGTGACCACGCCGCACGTGCGCGCCGAACTGGTGGCGCACGCGCCCGACGGCGTGGGCCCGGGCAAGCCGCTCTGGCTGGGGCTGTCGATCGCGCACCAGCCCGAGTGGCACACCTACTGGAAGAATTCCGGCGATTCGGGCCTGCCCACGCAGCTCGAATGGCGCCAGCTGCCGGCCGGCATCGAGGCCGGCGAGATCGCCTGGCCCGTGCCGCGCAAGATCCCCATCGGCACCCTGGCCAACTACGGCTACGAGGGCACGGTGCTGCTGCCCGTGCCGATGGCCGTCTCCAGCGCCTTCGCGCCCGGGCCCTTCGAGCGCAACGCCACCTTCACGCTGCAGGCCTCGTGGCTGGTGTGCCGCAAGGAATGCATCCCCGAGGAAGGCACCTTCACGCTGCAGGTGCCGCTCGCCAGCACCACGGCGATGAACGCGCTGGCCTTCGAGGCCGCGCGGCTGGCGCACCCGCAGCCGCTGCCGGCCCCGGCGGCCGCGGCCGCCGGCGGCACGCGCAGCCATGCGCGCGTGGAGCGCGGCATGCTGGTGCTCACCGTGGCCGGCCTGCCCGAGACGGTGCGCGGCAAGCCGCTCGATTTCTTCCCCGAGACGCCCGGCGTGATCGAGACCGCCGCCGACGGCATGCAGGACTGGCAGGGCGATGTCTGGACGGCACGCGTGCCGATCTCGCCGCAGCGCAGCGAAAGCCCCATGCCGCTGCCCGTGGTGCTCGCGCACGGCGGCCGCGGCTGGCGCGCCGAACTGCCGGTGGAAGGCGGCTGGCCGCGGCCGGCGTCGGCCGCCACGGTGTCGCCCGCGCTCGAAGCCGCGCTGCGCGCCAATGCGCAGGAACAGTCGCAGCAGCAACCGCTACCGCCGGCCGCCGCCACGCCGGCTTCCGCGGGCCTGCTGGCCACCGCGCTGCTGGGTGCGCTGCTCGGCGGGCTGGTGCTGAACCTCATGCCCTGCGTGTTCCCGGTGCTGGCGATCAAGGTGGTGGGCTTCGCGCGCCACGGGCAGGACCGGCGCGCCCACCGGCTGGGCGGCCTGGCCTACACCGCGGGCGTGGTGCTGTCGTTCCTGGCGCTGGGCGGCGCCATGCTGGCGCTGCGCGCGGCGGGCGAGGCGGTGGGCTGGGGTTTCCAGCTGCAGTCGCCGGCCGTCGTGGCGGCGCTGGCGGCGCTCTTCACGCTGATCGGGCTCAACCTCGCGGGCGTGTTCGAGTTCGGCCGCATGCTGCCGTCGTCGCTCGCCGGCCTGCAGGCGCGCCACCCGGTCGCCGATGCGTTCCTGACCGGCGTGCTGGCCGTGGCCGTGGCCTCGCCGTGCACGGCGCCGTTCATGGGCGCCTCGCTCGGCCTCACGGCCACGCTGCCGGCCGCGCAGGCCCTGGCGGTGTTCGCCGCGCTGGGCCTGGGGCTGGCGCTGCCCTACCTCGCGGCCAGCTGGGTGCCCGCCGTGGCGCGCGCCCTGCCCCGGCCCGGCGCCTGGATGGACACGCTGCGCCGCTTCCTCGCCTTCCCGATGTTCGCCACCGTGGTCTGGCTCGTGTGGGTGCTGGGCCAGCAGAGCGGCATCGACGGCGCGGCCGCGCTGCTGGCGCTGCTGGTGGCGCTGGGCATGGTGGTGTGGTCGCTCACGCTGGCGGGCCGCGTCCGCATCGCGATTGCTACGATTTCAATAGCAATCTTTGCAATGTTTGCGGCGGCATGGGGCCCCAAGGTCATTGAAATGGCCCCCGTGGCCGAGGCGGCGCCCCCGCGCGGCGGCGCTGCCGCCGCCACGGCCTGGCAGCCCTGGCGCCCGGGCCTGGCCGACGAACTGCTGGCCCAGGGCCGGCCGGTGTTCGTGGACTACACCGCCGCCTGGTGCGTGACCTGCCAGTTCAACAAGAAGACCACCCTCGCGAGCGATGCCGTGCTGCGCGACCTGGCCGGCAAGAACGTGGCCCTGCTGCGCGCCGACTGGACCCGCCGCGACCCGGCCATCACCGCCGCGCTCGCGCAGCTCGGCCGCAGCGGCGTGCCCGTCTACGTGCTGCAGGCCCCGGGCAAGGCGCCCGTGGTGTTCTCGGAGATCCTGGGCGAGCGGGAACTGCGGTCGGCGGTGGCGGCGCTATAGGGGCGCGGATACGGCGCCATGCGCCTACCGGGCGCGGTGCCGCGGCGTTGTCGAAGGCGCCGCGTTCACCTCCCGCACCAGCCGCATCCCCACCAGCGTATACCGCGTCTCCGGGCTGTTCCAGTTGCGGTAGGTGCAGCGCGCATAGAGGGGCCACGTGTGCCACGAGCCGCCGCGCCGCACGCGCACGGTGCCGGTGGCGGGGCCCTGCGGGTCGTCGCGCGGGGCATGGGCATAGGCGTCGTCGTCGTGCCAGTCCGAGACCCATTCCCAGGCGTTGCCCGACATGTCGTGCAGCCCGAAGGCGTTGGGCGGGTAGCTCGCCACCGGCGCGGTGAAGGCGTGGCCGTCGTGGCCCGGCACGGCCTGGGCCTGCCAGCGCGGCCAGTGGGGCGCCGCATCCCGGTCGAAGGTGTTGGCGTGGCGCGGCAGTGCGGCGGGGTCGTCGCCGTGCCCGTAGCGCGTGGGCTGGCCCGCGCGGCAGGCGTATTCCCACTCGGCCTCGGTCGGCAGGCGGTAGCGGTGGCCCTCGGTGGCGCTCAGCCAGGCGGCCAGCGCGTGCGCGTCGTGCCAGGTGACGTTGACCACGGGGTGGTCGTCGCCCTGCGCGAAGCCCGGGTTGCGCCACGAATAGCGCGGATCGCGCCCCTCGAAGGCGTCGCCGCGCGCGCTCTTCGCCGGGTCGTAGGCGGGGTTGTAGCCGTAGCCGCCGGTGCCGTCGGCCTCCGATTCGGCGCGGTAGCCCGAGGCCTGGATGAAGCGGCGGAACTGCCCCACGGTGACCTCGGTCTGCCCCAGGTAGAACGGCCGGGTGATGCGCACCGTGTGCACGGGGGCCTCGTCGGCCAAAGATGCGAGCCGGGCCGGCTCCATGCCGGGGAAATCGCGCGCAAGGCGTTCGGGCGATTCGTCGCTGCCCATGCGGAAGCTGCCCGCGGGGATGCGCACGAAGGGCATGCCGATCGAATTGGTCCAGGTGGCCGGCACCGGCGGGCGGGCCTGGGCTCCCGCGGCCAGCGGCCACGCCAGGAGCGCCAGGGTCAGGGTGTGCAGGCGGACGGCAGGCGGCATGCGGCGCTCCAGCAGGTGGACGGACGGGCAGGCAGGGGCCGGCCCGGGGGCGGGCGCGGCGCGAGTGTAAAAGCCAGTGTAGGCGGTAGGGCCGCCGCCGCGCCACCGCCCGCCGCGCTCCATACTGCGCGGCGTTGCCGCCGTCCCACGGTCCTGTCGTCCGTTCCCCCACCGCTTCCGCGAAAGGATGAACCCATGCTCCGACGCACCCTGATCGCCTCCGTCCTCGCGCTCGCCGCTGCGGGCGCCGCCCACGCCGCCACGGCCACCGTGGGCCAGCCGGCCCCGGCCTTCACGCTCACCGACACGGCCGGCAAGACCGTGCGCCTGGCCGACTACCGCGGCCGCACGGTGGTGCTGGAATGGACCAACCCGGGCTGCCCGTTCGTGCGCAAGCACTACGACAGCGGCAACCTGCCCGCCACGCAGAAGGGCGCGCAGGGCCAGGGCGTGGTGTGGCTGGCGGTCAATTCCACCGAGAAGGCCAGCGCCGACTACCTGGCGCCGCCCCAGCTCGCGGCCTGGCTGCAGGAGCGCAAGGCCGCGCCCACGGCCGTGCTGATGGACGAGGAAGGCACCGTGGGCCGGGCCTACGGCGCGCGCACCACGCCGCACCTCTACATCGTCGATCCGCAGGGCACGCTGGTGTATGCGGGCGGCATCGACAGCATCCCGTCGGCCCGCCCCGCCGACATCGACAAGGCCACCAACTACGTGAAGGACGCACTGGCCGACGTGGCGGCGCAGCGGCCCATCGCCACGGCCACCACGCAGCCCTACGGCTGCAGCATCAAGTACAAGGCGCCGGCCTGAGTGTGCGCGGCCCGGCGCGCGGGGGCCCGGTCGGCTTCAGCGCCGGCGGTTCGCACGGTGCCACACGGGCACGAGCCACAGCGCCTGCACCGCCGCATAGCCCGCCACGGCGAACATGAGCGCCAGCAGGGGCAGGCCCACGGCCAGCGGCGCGCCCAGCGCCTGCATCCACGCGGCGACGGCCTCCACCCCTCCGGCCGCAGAAAAGCCCTCCCAGGGCGGCAGGGTCTGCTCGCCCGGCAGCACCCATGCGCCCACCTGGAAGGCCAGGGCGTAGAGCGGCAGCGTGGTGAGCGGGTTGGTGTAGAGCGTGGCGGCCGCGCCGGCCACCGCGTTGCCGCGCAGCCCGGCGCAGGCCACCACCGTGGCAGGCACCTGCAGCGGCCCCGGGATGAGCCCGCAGAAGAGCCCTGCCGCGGTGCCGCGCGCCAGGGCTTCGCGCCGCAGGCACAGCAGCTGGCGCCGCTCCAGCCACGGCCGCAGGCGCGCCAGGAAGGGCCGCTCCATCAGCGCGCGCGTGGCGGGCTCCTGGCGGCGCAGCCAGCGCCGCACCCCGTTCATGAACCGCGCCAGCGGCATCGCCACCCGGGCGGCCAGGGCCGGGGCAGCGGTCACAGCGCCACCAGCGCCGCGGTGGCCGCGCCCCAGACGCCGGTGATCGAGGCCAGCAGGCGCACGTCGCGTCGCTCGTTACCGCCGCGCCAGCTCAGCCAGGTGGTGAGCGCGAAAGCGGCGAACAGGGTGGCCATCACGGCTTCGGTCATGGTGAGGTCCATGGTTTTCTTTCCTTCGGCTTGGCGCAGGTATCTGCGTTCGTTGATCGGTCGGTCGATGGGCGGGCGGGCGCTCAGGAGCCCTTGCCCGGGAGGGCGGGCGGCGGGCCGCCGGCATTGCCGCCGCCCTGTCCGCGGGACGTCCAGAGCGAGGCCACGATCGAGCCGGCGATCAGCGCGCCCGTCACCAGCAGCGCGTAGCCGATCGGGATCTTGTACACGTCGATCAGCAGCATCTTGGTGCCGATGAAGACCAGCACCAGGGCCAGGCCATAGGCCAGCAGGTGGAAGCGGTCCGCCAGGTCGGCCAGCAGGAAATACAGCGCGCGCAGGCCCAGGATGGCGAAGATGTTGGCCGTGAGCACGATGAACGGGTCGCTCGTGATCGCGAAGATCGCCGGGATGCTGTCCACCGCGAAGATCACGTCGGTGACGCCGATCATGATCAGCACCACGAACAGCGGGGTGAAGCGCTTCACGCCGTCGACCATGGTGGTCATCTTCTCGCCGTCGAAGTTGTCGGACATGCGGATGTGCCGGCGCAGCAGCTTGAGCACCGGGTTGGAGGAAATGTCCGGCTCCTGCCCCGCGGCGATCCACATCTTCACGCCGGTGATGACCAGGAACGCGCCGAACACGTACAGCAGCCAGTGGAAGGTGGCCAGCAGCCAGGCGCCGGCCAGGATCAGCAGCGTGCGCAGCACGATGGCGCCGACGATGCCGATGATGAGGGCGCGCTTCTGGTACTCGGCCGGTACGGCGAAGTAGCTGAAGATCATGAGGAAGACGAAGATGTTGTCCACCGACAGGCTCTTCTCCACCAGGTAGCCGGTGATGAACTGCATCGACACCGTGTTGGCCACCTCCCTTCCCTGCGAGCCGTTCAGGTACCACCACAGGATGGCGACGAACACGAACGCGAGCGAGAACCACAGCACGCTCCAGCCGAGCGCCTCTTTCATGGTCACCTTGTGCGCGCCCTGGCGCTCCATGACCAGCAGGTCGATCGCGATGGCGACCACGACGAACAGGCCGAAGCCTGCCCACATCAAGGGGGTTCCGATGGTTTCCATGGCGTCAGCTCCCCGAACGCCCGGAGGCACGGACAAGGCGGCGCGGCGGCCGCAGGGGCGGGAAGGCGGAGAGGGCGGGCAGAGGGGTCATGGGCGCTCCATTCAAGGCGGAGGAGTTTGGAGAACAAAAAGATGGGCCGACTCTAGCGTGGCCCGCCATGTTCCAAAACCTGCGATATTGGTAACATAGCTTCGGTTTTTACGAAGTATTGCGAAACGTTGGATCACCGGGCGAAGCGCCCGGGGCCTTCCGCACCGCTGCCCCGCCCCTGCCTCCATGAGCCAGAGCTTCAACTACCGCCACCTCTATTACTTCTGGGTCGTCGCCAAGGAAGGCGGCATGGCCCGCGCCGCCGAGCGGCTGGACATGGCGGTGCAGACCATCAGCGCCCAGGTGCGCGAACTGGAGAAGGCCCTGGGCGCGAGCCTGCTGCGGGCCGAGGGCCGCAAGCTCGTGCTCACCGACGCGGGCGTGGCGGCCATGCACGAGGCCGACCACATCTTCGCGCTGGGCGAAGATCTGCCCCACCGCGTGCGCGAAGCCGCCACGGGCCGCACCGTGCGGCTGAACCTGGGCATCTCCGACGGCATCGCCAAGCTGGCCGTGCACCGGCTGCTCACGCCGGTGCTGGACGAGCCCCACCTGCGGCTGCTCTGCCACGAGGGCGAGTTCGAGCCCCTGCTGGCCGAGCTGGCCCTGCACAAGCTCGACGCGGTGCTGTCGGACCGCCCCGCCCCGCCCAACCCCGCCGTGAAGACCGCCAGCCAGCGCCTGGGCGCGAGCGCCATCGGCTGGTGGGCGCCGGCCGCCTGGGCCGCCGAGGCGCGGCGCGATTTCCCGCACAGCCTCGCGCAGGTGCCGGTGCTGCTGCCCACCGGGCACGCCGCCGTGCGGCCGCGCATCGACCACTGGCTGGAGCGCGAGCGCGTGCGCCCGCGCATCGCGGGCGAGTTCGAGGACAGCGCCCTGCTCAGCACCTTCGCCGAAGCCGGCATGGGCGTCATGCCCGCGCCGCTGCTGCTGGGCGCCCACCTGGAGCGCACCCACGCGCTGGAGCCCGTGGGCACCTCGGCCGAGGTGTACGAGGAGTTCCACCTCATCTACAGCGCCCGCAAGGTGATGCACCCGCTGCTCACGCGCCTGGCCGAAGCCGGTGCGAGCGGGCTGGGGCTGGATAACTCCTGAATTGATAGCAAACTATTGAATGGATCCGGCGGCATGGGCACATAAAGTGCCTGAATCTTGCCGCACGTCATCTCCGCGGCATGGCGCCCAAGGCCCCCGCGCCGGGGCTTCCGCGACAATCGGGCCCATGCCCTTCGCACCCCTCGCCAACGACACCTTCCTGCGCGCGTGCCGCCGCCAGGCCACCGACTACACGCCGCTCTGGCTCATGCGCCAGGCCGGACGCTACCTGCCCGAGTACAAGGCCACGCGCGCGCGGGCCGGCAGCTTCATGGGGCTGGCCACCAACGTGGACTACGCCACCGAAGTGACGCTGCAGCCGCTCGAGCGCTTCCCGCTCGATGCGGCGATCCTGTTCTCCGACATCCTCACCGTGCCCGACGCCATGGGCCTGGGCCTGTCGTTCGCCGAGGGCGAGGGCCCGCGCTTCGCCAAGGTGGTGCGCGACGAGGCCGCCGTGGCGGCCCTGGCCGTGCCCGACATGGACAAGCTGCGCTACGTGTTCGACGCGGTCACCGGCATCCGCCGCGCGCTGGACGGCCGCGTACCGCTGATCGGTTTCTCGGGCAGCCCCTGGACCCTCGCCTGCTACATGGTGGAAGGCAAGGGCAGCGACGACTACCGGCAGGTCAAGACGCTGATGTACGCGCGCCCCGACCTGATGCACCGCATCCTGGCCGTGAACGCCGATGCCGTGGCCGCCTACCTGAACGCGCAGATCGACGCGGGCGCGCAGGCCGTGATGGTGTTCGACAGCTGGGGCGGCGTACTGGCCGACGGCGCATTCCAGACCTTCAGCCTGGCCTACACCGAGCGCGTGCTGGCGCAGCTCCAACGCACCGGCCCGGACGGCGCCGACGTGCCGCGCATCGTCTTCACCAAGGGCGGCGCGCTCTGGCTGGACGCCATGAAGGACCTGGATTGCGAGGTGCTGGGCCTGGACTGGACCGCCAACCTGGCGCGGGCACGGGCCCTGGTGGGCGGCACCCCGGGCGGCCCGGGCAAGGCCCTGCAGGGCAACCTGGACCCCAACGTGCTTTTCGCGCCGCCCGAGCGCATCGCCGAGCAGGCGCGCGCCGTGCTGGACGCCTTCGGCACGCCGCACACCGAGCCGGCCACCACCGGCCCGACGCACATCTTCAACCTGGGCCACGGCATCAGCCAGTACACGCCACCCGAGCATGTCTCGGCGCTGGTGGAGGCGGTGCACAGCCATTCGCGGGCGCAGCGCGCGGGCCGGGCCTGAACGCACGGCGCAGGCGCGGCCCACCAGCCCGGGGGTGGCGAGTTATGCACATCGCAGGCACCACGGCGGTGCAGCGGAGCGGCCGGCAGCCTCCTGGCGCGATCCGGCGCACTTTTTTTGCAGGCAGCGCCAAGTGCTTGATTCATAAGGGCATGGCCGCCCGTGCCGCATTTGCGGGCATTCCAGCGGAAGCCTGTGTTTTCAAGGGCCGGAGCCGCCTGCGCAGCGGATATCAACAAAGTTATCCACAGAAATTCTGGATTTCCTTGAAATCCCTGTGAAATCAAGCACTTGCCTCTCGAAGTGCAGAAGACGCTGCACCTGGCGCCCCCCGGCTACCACAGATTCGGGCTCCGCAAGGCGCTTGACAAGCGAGTTATGCACACTTCGGGCGATGCGGCGGCGCAGCAATCCACAGGCGCCAGCATCGCAAACGACATGAAACAAACCGCGCAAACTCATTGATTCATAAGGATTTTCATGAGCCTACGGGGGGCATCTCCCAGGTGCCGCAGGGCCGCCGGCCCGCGCATCTTCCCCCGGATATCCAGGGATGCCCACAAAGTTATCCACAACGGCAGCGTACGGAATGCATGGTTGCGTTGCTCAAGCCCACCGGTCCGATACCCGGACAGACGGGCGGGATGAAGCAGCTGGCCTGCTGCGCAGCGCCATCCACTGCATCGGGCCGACCCGCTACTCCCAGATCCGGTACACCCAGAATGCCTCCTCCCGGTGGATGCCGTGGTACAGCGCCTGCGGCGCATAGCCTGTGATGCGCCGCGTCACACGGCACAGGTGCGACTGGTCTGAAAACCCCGCACCGTTTGCCACGTCCGCCCACTTCACCGACTTGCCTGCCGTGTCGGCTGCGATGGCGTCGAAGAACGCCTGCTCCGCCTTGCCGAAGCCGCGCAGCTCGCGCAGCGGCAGCCCGGCCCAGCGCTTGATGCGCCGCTCCAACTGCCGCAGGCTGCGGCCGGGGGCGGACAACACTGCGCGCTGCGCGAGGTGCGCGGCCCAGTCGACGTAGCGCTGTGTTGGCAACGGCTGCGCGGGGCGGCAGATCTGCCAACGGGGCTCCAGGAAGTCTTCCAGGCACTCCAGGCGGGCAGCGTCGTCGGCTTGGCACTGCACGGCCGCGCACATGGCGATCCAGTCCGACGGCAGCAGGGTCTGCGCGTCCACCACACGGTCCGTCAGCGCCTGCGGCTCCAGACCGGTGAGCTGGTAGAGCGCATCGGGCATGAACATCACCATCATGGCGTGCGTGGGTTCGGCGCAATAGCTGGTGGTGGGGCGGGTCTGCGGACCTGCCAGCACCCAGCGGCCAGGCATGGGCTCGCGCGGGCTGTTCAGGCCGGCCATGGTGCCTGGGCGCTCGGGCACCAGGGTTTCGCTGCGGCCTGTAAACCACCAGCTCAAGCTGCACAGTGGTGCGGCCGGAAAGCGGTTGATGCGGTCCTCATTGCGCAGCACATGGCCCACCGTACTGCGCACGATGGTGCCGCGCACGCAAGCCGATAGCGCAGGGCGTGCAAGCCAGAGCTGACCCGAGGGGATCAGCCCGTCGGGCTGGCGTGCGGAAGAGGAAACCAGGGTGGCCATGCACGGCGAGTGTAGGCCTGCGCGGATGTCGAATTCGTTCAATACCGCAGTGCCATCGCCCCGCACCATCGGCAGCATGAACCCCACCACGACAGCCCGCCCGCCGATGCCCGGCGCATCTTCAGACTCTCTTGTGGCTCCAACGCCAGGCGCCCCTGCCTTGAAAGCCGGGGGGCCGCCCTACCGCTGCTGGGGCCTCCCCCTGCTGCGCGAGATGCGGGCGGACTACCTGGGTTTCGTGCAGCGCCTGCAGCGTGAACACGGCGATCTGACCCGCATGCGCATCGTCAACGAAGACGCCTGGGACGTGATGTCGCCTGAACTGGTGCGCGAAGCACTGGTCACCCATGCGGACTCGCTCATCCGCTGGGAACGCGGCATCGCCGTGTTTGAGCAGGTGTTCGGCCAAAGCGTGTTGGTGACGGAGGGCGACGCTTGGCAGCGCCAGCGACGCATGCTGATGCCCGCATTCAGCCCCCGGCGCGTGGCAGGCTACGCACAGCTCATGACCGACGCGGCGAAAAGCGCGCTCGATGCGGCCGTGCCCGCAGGCCAAGCAGACGGCCTGGTGGCCATGGACACGCTCTGGAACGACGTGGCCATGGACGTGATCCTACGCACCTTGTTCAGCGAGTCGGCGCAGTCCGACGCGCGCGATGCGGCGTGGGCCACGCAGACTTTGTCAGCCGCCGCATTCCGTGAAATGTTCATGCCCTTCACGCTGCCCGACTGGCTTCCCCTGCCGGGCAAGGCCACCAAGCGGTGCGCGCTGAAGGCGCTGCGCGAACTGGTGCAGCGGCACATCGATGCCCGCCAACCAGACGCTGCGTCGCGAGGCGTGCAGACGCCAGAAGAGCGCACCGACCTGCTGCACATGCTGCTGGCCCTGCGCGACGATGCCACAGGCGAGCCATTGTCACCACAGGAGGTGTTCGACCAGTGCATGGTGAGCTTCCAGGCCGGTCACGAGACCAGCGCCACAGCCCTGCTGTGGTGGAGCCGCCTGATGGCCGAGCACCCTGAGACCGCCCGGCGCGCACAGGCCGAGGTGGATGCCGTGCTGCAGGGCGGCACGCCGGGACCCGAGCACATGGCCAAGCTGCCCTGGCTGACCGCCACGCTGAAAGAAGCGTTGCGCCTGTACCCGCCGGTGGCGGCGCTGATGACCCGCCGCACCACCGCGCCCATCACGCTCGGCGGCGTGGCCATACCCCGGGGCGCCATGCTGCGCATCACCCCGTGGGTGCTGCACCGGGACGAGCGCTGGTTTGCGCAGGCCGACCATTTTGTGCCCGAGCGGTTCCTGGACGGTGCTGCCCCCATCGAGAAGGGCGCGTGGATCCCGTTCGGCGTGGGCCCCCGCGTGTGTATCGGACAGCACTTTGCGATGCTGGAAATGACGCTGCTGGCGGCGCTGCTGCTGCAGCGGTACACGATCGTGCTACCTGCGGGTGCGGCTCCCTCCGCGCCAAAGCTCAATGTGACTTTACGTCCAGCGACGCCAGTGATTTTGCGGTTGGAGAAACGATAGGAGGCCTGCCAGCTCTGCCGCCAGACAAGACGGCCTCGCCGAAGGGCAGGAATCCGCCTGGCAGACAAAAGAACACGGCGGGCGTTCGACACGGGCCTTGCGCCGCAAACGGCCAGCCCGGTCACCTTCATTCCATTCCCACGCAGCGTTTCGCGTCTGCTTGAATGGACTTTCCCCGCCCAGTTGGACGCAGGGCAGCCCGCAATCGAGGTGAGCGAGCCGGACGCATACTCCACCACTCCGGTGAAAAAAGCGGCGCGTACGATAGCGCCGCGCTTTCTTCTCGACCGTGCCCCCTTTCTCCCTCGCCCCCATGCCATCCCCGATACCTCCCGGGCTGCCGCATGCCGACGGCACCGCCCTGGTGTCGGTGGCCGTGCAGACGCCCGCGCACAGCGCCGTGGGCGATCTGCTCAGCTACGAGAGCGCCGTGCCGCTGCCGCCGGGCACGCTGGTGCGCGTGCCGCTGGGCGCGCGCGAGGTGCTGGGCGTCGTGTGGGACGCGCCGGCCGATGCCGCGCCGCTGCCGGCGGGGGCCGCCGTGCGGCCCGTCGCCGGGGTGCTGGACGGGCTCGCGCCGCTGGATGCGGCCTGGCGCCGGCTCGTGGCCTTCGCGGCGCGCTACTACCAGCGCGCGCTGGGCGAAGTGGCGCTCGCCGCGCTGCCGCCGCAACTGCGCGACCTGAGCCCCGCACAGCTGGCCCGGCGGCTCAAGCGCGCGCCGGCCACCGCCGTGGGCGAGGCCGCCGCCTGCTACGCGCCCGACACCTTCGCGCTGAGCGACGAGCAGCGCGCGGCCACCGACCGCATCGCGGTGGAGCCCGGGCCCTTCCTGCTCTACGGCAGCACCGGCAGCGGCAAGACCGAGGTGTACCTGCGCAGCGTGCAGCAGGCGCTGGCCGCGCGCCCGGACGCGCAGGTGCTGGTGATGGTGCCGGAGATCAACCTCACGCCGCAGCTGGAGGCACGCTTCCTCGCGCGTTTCGCGCCGCTCTACGGGGCGGACAGCGTGGTCTCGCTGCACAGCGGCATGACGAATCCGCAGCGGCTCAAGAGCTGGCTCGCGGCCCACGCGGGCCAGGCGCGCATCGTGCTGGGCACGCGCATGGCGGTGTTCGCGAGCCTGCCGGGCCTCGCGCTCATCGTCGTGGACGAGGAGCACGACGCGAGCTACAAGCAGCAGGAGGGCGCGCGCTACTCGGCGCGCGACCTCGCCATCTGGCGCGGGCGCGAGCAGGGCGCGAAGGTGATCCTCGGCTCGGCCACGCCGTCGCTGGAGAGCTGGCACGCGAGCCGCCCGGCGGAAGGCGACGACCCGGGCGGCCGCTACCTGCGGCTGCACATGCCCAGCCGCATCGGCGCGGGTGCGCTGCCGCGCGTGCGGCTGGTGGACATGGCCCAGCAGCCGCGCGGCGCGGTGTTCTCGCCGCCGCTGGTCGCGGCCATCACGGAGCGCGTGGAGCGCGGCGAGCAGTGCCTGGTGCTGCTCAACCGGCGCGGCTTCGCGCCCGTGCTGCACTGCACCGAATGCGGCTGGAAGAGCGACTGCCCGCACTGCAGCGCCCACCAGGTCTTCCACAAGATCGACCGCTCGCTGCGCTGCCACCACTGCGGCTTCGCGCAGCGCGTGCCCTACGCCTGCCCGGGCTGCGGCAACCCGGACATCGCGCCGATCGGCCGCGGCACCGAGCAGCTCGAAGAGCAGCTCGCGCAACTGCTGCGCAACGTCATCACGCCGGAGCGCCGCGCCGCGCGCGTGGCCCGCATCGATGCCGACACCACGCGGGCCAAGGGTGCGCTGGAAGAGCAGCTCGCCCAGGTGCATGCGGGCGAGGTGGACGTGCTGGTCGGCACGCAGATGGTGGCCAAGGGGCACGACTTCCGGCGCATCACGCTGGTGGCCGCCGTGCAGCCCGACGGCGCGCTGTTCTCCAGCGATTTCCGGGCGCCCGAGCGGCTCTTCGCGCTGCTCATGCAGGCCGCGGGCCGCGCCGGGCGCGATGCGGGCTACGTGGCCGCGCAGGGCAGCCCCTGCGAGATGTGGGTGCAGACCTTCCATGCCGACCATGCCGTCTATGCCGCGCTGCGCCGCCACGACTACCCGGCCTTCGCCGCGCGCCAGCTCGCCGAGCGCGCCGAGGCCGCCATGCCGCCCTTCGCGTTCCAGGCGCTGGTGCGGGCCGACGCGCGCACGCAGGAGGTGGCGCAGGCCTTCCTGGGCGCGTGCTCGGAGGCCGCGCGCGCGGCCGCCCTGCCCGGCCTGGAGCATGTGACGTTGTTCCCGCCCGTGCCGCTCGCCATCCAGCGCGTGGCCAACGTGGAGCGCGCGCAGATGCTGCTGGAGAGCCCGCGCCGCGCGGCGCTGCAGCGCTTCCTCGCGGCCTGGCAGCCGCTCCTGCATGCCTGCCGCGCGGACCCGGCGCACCGCGGACTCGTGCGCTGGCTCGTGGACGTGGACCCGCTCGCCATCTGACGTCCGCACGCCGAACGGGAACACGGCAGGCCCCGGGCGCCCGGAAAGGCTCCGAAGCGTTTTTGCCCCATGCCGACGATTCCATTGAATAGTTTGCTACATATTCAATAGCAAACCATCGCTGCCGGATTCAGACGGCGTACAGGCTGCGGCCCTCGCGCCATTCGATCATCCCCTCGCGCTGCTGGAGGATGCGTTCCACCGTGTCGAGCCGGCCGAGGATCTGCTGCAGCTGCGGCAGGTCCGCGCCCTCGCGCGCCAGCTCCGGCGCGCTGTGCCGGGTGAGGCGGCGCAGCGTGTCGGCGGCAGCGGCCACCTCGCCGTGGTCGATGATGCCCCGGGGGCTGGCTTCCATCAGCGCCGCGAGGCGGTGCCGGGCCTGCTCCACCAGCGTCCGCAGGCCGGCCGGCGCAGCCGGGTCGCTCGGGGCGGCGGTCCCCGCGCGGCCTTCCTCCATGTCGCGCAGTGCGTCATCGGCGCCGGCATCGGCGTGCGCGGCGGCCGGTGTGGCCAGGGGCGCGAAGTGGCGCATGGAGACACTCATCGCCTGCTCCAGATCGGTGTCCAGGGCGCGCATCTCGCCGCGCGCCTCGCTCCAGAGCCGCTCCTGCTTCCGGTTGCGCCGGTCGTCCAGCCGCGAGGCCAGCTCGCCGCTGATGTCGCCCATCAGCGCCTTCCAGCCGCTCCAGCCCAGCTCGCTGAAGAAGCTCTGGCCCGCCTGCTGCAGCACGCTGCCGACGGACCGGTGCGATTCGCCGTCCTCGGGCACGCCGTAGCTCCCGCGCACGGCCGAGGCGAACTGCAGCCCCGCCGCGGAGGCGACCGCGCCGATCACCACGTTGCCCCCCACGCTGCGCACGACGAAGTCGCGCGAGGCGTGCAGGAAACCCGAGGCCGAGCGGAACGCCTCGGCCAGCAGCGGCACGGCTTCCTGCGCCACCTCCCAGCCAAAGCCCGGCAGGCGGCGCGCGTCCTTCCACTGCAGCGGCGGCTGCGATTCGTCGGGCAGCGCGAGCCGGAACAGGTTGAGCCGCTGCGTGCCGCCCACCAGGTCGGGCACGACCACCTGGCCCGTGCTCTGCAGCGCCTTGGTCGTGTCCAGCACGGCCTTGTTCACGGCCGAGGCGCCGCCGGAGGCCACCGCGCCCCAGCCCAGCACCTTGAGCGGCGACGCGAGCGTGGCGGCGGAGCTGGCCCAGCGCCGGAACGCATTCGCGCCGGCGGTGAGCACCGGCTTGAGCAGCGCGGCCTCGGCCTTGCCATCCATGAGTTTCTGGCGCGTCTCCGCCAGCTTGCGGCGGTCGTAGGCTTCGCCGCGCAGCGCATTGCGCGTCTTGCGGTCCACGCTGCCCGTGGTGGCGATGTGCCCCACTTCCGAATCCCGGATGGGTCGCCAGAAGCGCTTGGTGCCGTCCACCACCTCGAGCTGCACGGGTGCGGGCTCGGGCTGCAGCACCTTGGGGTCCACGGCCTTGAAGACGGGCAGGTTCGCCACGCGCGAGCGCCGGTCCATGGCCGGGATGAGGATGGATTCGACCAGGTAGTTGACGGGCCCGGCCGTGAGTCCGCCGAACACGGCCGGCCAGAGCTTGGGCGCGGTGGGCCCGTCCTCGTTGTCCCGCAGGGTCGAGATCGAGCCGCCGGAGGGCGTGCGCGTGGCCGAGGTCATGAAGCCCTTGAGGCTTTCGTAGGCGATGGCCACCGAGGCGCGCCCCACGCCCACGGCCTCCATGTCCTCGCGCATGCGGAAGCCGCCCTGGCTGCCGTAGGCCTTGTGCCGCGCCATCAGCTGTTCCGCGGCCCACGCGACATATTCGGTTTGCATCTGTGCCTGCTGGTCGGGCCGCGCCAGCTCAGCCGCGACCAGCGGCGTCGATTCCTGCTCCCCGGGCGGGACCGGTTCCGGCCCGGCCGGATCGAGCGTGGCGAGGTACGCCTCGACCTGCGCGCGCAGGGCCTCGATGGTGACGGCCCCCGGCGCGTCGCGGCGCTGCGCCTCCTCTTCGCGGCCCACGCCGCGCGGCTCCACCGTGTCGAGGTCCATGGACGACGCCGAATGGCTGCGCGACAGCTCATCGATGCTGGGCCGGCGCTCATGCGTGCCACCGGAGACGTCCATGCGCATCGAATCGCCGAAGTCGCTCAGCTCTTCCATTTCCCGGACGGTGGAGTAGAAGGTGTTGCGCGAGGAAAAGGCGCCGGGATCGGACGCGATCTCCCGGCCACTCTCCGGCACCGGCAACGGCACCGGGAAGGGCGGGTGCCCGGACACGCGCCCCGATCCCAGCCCCAGCCCCGACGGCGGCAGGCCCGTGCGCCGCTGCGACGCGGTGGCATCCATCCGTGCCGAGGCGCTGCGCGGGCCCGGGCCCAGCTCCTGCAATTCCTGGGGCGGGGCCGGCAGCGAGCGGGACGAAGGTGTGCGCGCGGTCCGCGCGCGCTTCGTCTGCCGCTCATCGACCGAGCCGACCGAGCTGTCCGACCGCTCCGAAACCCCCTGCAGCAGGGCGCGGCTGGGGCTGCCGATCATGGTGCGCCTCCCGGGCCGGCATCGGCCGGCGAGGGGTCGCCCGCCAGCACGTCCAGCGCGGCGCGCCCGAGCACGTGGCCGCGGTCCATGTCGGCCGCCACCTGCGCGGCATCGGCACTGGCCTGCAGGGGCCGCAGCGACAGCAGCCCGCCGCCCTCCATCAGGCCCAGGTGCCAGCCTTCCTCGCCCAGCAACTGCTCCTGCACGCCCAGCAGGCGCAGCACGTCCAGCCCCCCCAGTTCGGCGGCGGCCATCGGCAGCACCACCTCGGGGTAGGCGTGCCAGCCGGCCTCGGCGGCCCGCGTGTGGATGCGGCACAGCAGGCCCGACGGGCCCATGAAGGGCTCGCCGGCCTCCACGGCCGCCAGGGTCTGCGGGGGAATACCGAGGTGGATGCCGATCTGCGAGAGGAATGCACGTGCCGGATCGGCGCCTTGCGGCGCGGGGGCTGCGGAAGAAGGGATGGGCATGGTGTGGGTTTCCTGGGACGACACGTTGGGGAGCCGCGCAACCGCGGCAGACCCGGCCACTGTCGAACCGCGATGTGACGGTCCTATGAACGGGGCGAAGCCCTTGCCGGGCAGGCGAACCGGTCCCGCTCTGCGGCATGCACAGGCGTTATTCCGGGCATAACGCCAGGCACGGTGCAGCCGCGGGGGCCGGGCGGCAACGGAGCCGGTTCGCATGCCGGCGCAGCACTTCGCACAGGGGCGCCGGCCCGCCGGGCGGCGCGGGCAGAGTTGTCCGGAACTGGCCTTCTGCAGCGGCCGGCGGAACCCGCAGAAGCGGTCCGGCCCAAGGCGCCGCAGCGTGGGGCAGTCCGCGCAGCCGGAAGGTTTTCCGGTCGCACCCGACCAACGTCAAAAGCCAAACACCACCATGTTGCCGGACACCCCGATTCGGATCGCCCGGAATCCCGCTCCGGCCGCACGGAACACGTCGGAGAACACCGCGCCATCTCGCACGGCGACCCGCTCCAGTGCTTCGCTCGACACGCCCACCGGGCTCGGCGGCTCGCCTGCCCGCAGCATCGCGGGCGGACAAACACCGGCACCGCGCAACGCACTGCTCCCGTCCCCGCCATCCAGCCACTCGCAGCAGTCCTTCTACACGGCGGCGTCTTCGATGCCGCGCTCGTCGGCAGGGTCCAGCCAGATTTCGTCTTCATTGCCGAGCCAAGTGCAATCGCTGCCGGCGCCGTCTGCCCTCGTGGAATTGCCCCACGGGAACGCCACCGCGCCGAAGCCGCCCCGCACCACCCTTCGCGACATGCTGGCCCGCGAACGCCTGCGGGACGAAGCCCGGCAGATGTATGCGGGCTTGCCCGGGGGCGGCAAGGTCATGAAGCGGCTGAAGGAACGCGCGGGCAGGCAGCAGCCCACCACGGTTTCGGACCGATGGCGGGCGCGGCTGCAGGGAAAGCCGCAACCCATGGAAGGGCGCCGTAGAGAGGACTTCAAGGCCCTGGTGCATGCCGACGTATCGTCCCTGACCCGCACGGGCCGTATTCCCCCGCTGATGGCCGTCGATACGATCCGCATGGCCGCACTGGAGGGGAGCCTGGCGAACGGCACCCTGGAGCCAGACCGGAAGCTGCTGCTGGACACGCTCGACCAGGTGGCCGTCGAACAGCTCTACCGGCCGTTGAAGCTGCAGGTCACACCCGAAACATTGCCCGAGTTCACAGACAGCGACGTGGCGGAAAAGCCGGTACAGGTGGGAAGCGGCGCCTACAACAAGGTCTACGCCGTGAAGCTCAAAGACGCCGACGGCTCCACGATCGACGGCATATTCAAGCCGCTCAACACACAGGAAACCGGAAGCGTCGCCCAGGTCAGCGGCATCCCCCGAAACGACCCGCAGACCGCCATGCGCAACATCGCGACGGTGGCCTATGCGAGAAAGCTGGGCCTGCACGTGGTGGTGGACACGCGCCTGGCGGTGATCGATACCGGGCGGGGCCCCCTGGATCCGGACGTCGGGCTGATGATGGAACGGGCCCGGGGCAAGCCCGCGGCCCAGACCCCGGCGCACCTGTTCCGCAGGGGCGACGTGTGCGAGGAGTTGACCAAGCTGCAACTGCTCGACCACCTCACGGGGCAGGGCGACCGCCATGGCAACAACTATTTCATCCACTTCGGCGCGGACGATCGCGCCAAGATCGCGGGCATCGACAACGACCAATGCTTCGGCAAGAACGTGACCGATCCTGCCGGTATCCGGGCGATCGACGACGACTCCGACACCTGGGTGCTGCACGGCACGGAGCTGCCACCGGTGGTCGATTTCCGCATGGCGGGCACCATCGACGCGCTCACGCCGCAGGACATCCGCGAGATGCTGGCGGACAAGCTCAAACCGGACGAGATCGAGGCGGCGATCCAGCGCCTTCAGGGGGTCAAGGCCCACATCGACCATCTGCACGCCACCGGCAGGATCATCGATCCCGCGGATTGGGGCCTTCACAGCACCCAGGAGCTGATGACCTGGGAGAACAGCTACGTCGGCTGCGCAATCGGCAAAGCGCAGGCCAGGCTGGCCGAGCAAGCCAAAGAACTCGAGAAAGCCGCGGCTCCGAACCACAAAAGCTGGTGAGAAAGATCCCCGATGACGAATGCAATTGCCCACGCGCCCGCTCCGGGCGGCCACGCAGCCCCCACCGCCCAGGCCCTGTTCGACGGCGAGCGCCTGCCCTTTCCGCCCCTGCCCGCCCCTCTCGCGGCATCGCTGCGCCCCTGGGGGCCGGCCTGGTTCGCCACCCGGCCCGTGGATGCTTCGCCCTATGGGCTGGGTGCCTTCCTGGCCGAGGCCGAGGCGCGCCCGGACCTGCCGGAATACGCCCTGGTCGGCTTCGACGGGCACGGCACCAACAGCTGGGCGGTGCACTTCTACCGGGTCGCCCCGGGGATCGCGCTCTTCATCCAGCTGCCCTGGGGCGGTGCCTACACCGAACCCGAACCGGCGCGCGCGGAGATCGCCGATGTCTTCGCGTGGGCCGGTGAACTGCAGGCCCGCGTGCAGCAGGCCGTGGACGCGCGCAAGATCCCGGAGGGCATGCGGATCGAGATCGCCGCGAGCCGCTTCGGCCGCGCGGGCTGGCGCTGGCTCGGCGCGCACCAGGACGCCGCCGCCGTCCCCTGGAATCCGCCGGGCGGCATGAAGGCCGCCACGCTCCGGGCCATCGACGACGCCATCGCGGGCCGGCCGGTGCTGCCCGCGGCCTGACGCGCCCCGGGACGGTTCAGGCCCAGAGCGCCACGGCCGCGGAAAAGCTCAGGAACGCCAGCGCCGTCGACACCAGGATCACGCGGGCGATGCGCCCGGTGTGCGCGCCGAAGCGCTCGGCCAGCAGCGACACGTTGCTCGCGCTCGGCAGGGCCGCGGCCAGCACCAGCGCCGTGAGCGCCGGCGCGGAAAGCGGCATGCCCAGGGCGATGGCCGCCGTGCCCAGCGCCCAGACCAGCAGCGGGTGCACCACCAGCTTGGCGAGCGCCGCGCCCACGCCGTCGCGCGGGCGCAGGGCCTCCTGCGGATGCCGCGCCATGCCCGCGCGCGCGAGCACACCACCGATGGTGAACAGCGCCACGGGAGCCGCGGCATCCGCCAGCAGGCCCACGGTGCGGTCCAGCGGGCCCGGCAGGGACCACTGCAGCGCCGATGCGAGCGCGCCCAGCGCGATCGACCAGGGCATGGGGTTGGCCGCCATGCCGCGCAGCGCCCGGCCCAGCGCCGCCCGCGCGCCTTCGGAGCCCGGCGCGCCGCTGCCGGCGTCCAGCCGCGACAGCCCGACGCAGACCGCCGTGGTCACCACCATGTCCAGCAGCATCGTGAGGATCACCGGCCCCGCCGCCGCCGGCCCCAGCAGCGCCACCAGCAGCGGCACGCCCATGAAGCCCGTGTTCGGGAAGGCCGTCACCAGCGCGCCGAAGGCCGCATCGTTCCACCCCAGGCGGCGGCGCGTGAGCACCACGGCGGCCGCCACCAGCAGCAGCCCGCTGGCGAGGTACACGCCCGCGGCGGCCGGGTCCAGCAGCTCGGCGATGGGCGTGCGCGCCCCGAAGCGGAACAGCATGCACGGCAGCGCGAAGAACAGCACGAAGGCGTTGAGCCCGGGGATCGCCGCGAGCGGCAGCAGGCCGGCGCGCGTGGCGAGGTAGCCGCACAGCACGAGCGCGAAGAAGGGGAAGGTGATGGCCAGGACGGAAAGCACGCGGCATTCTCGCAGCGCGCTCCGGGCAGGACCGCTGCACGGGGCCTGTAGGACGCTGCCGCGTCGGGGCCCGCGCCGCCGCCCGCGGGAACCCCGGTTCCGGACCGCCCCGTTATCATCGGCACCCGCTTCCCGGGCCGGCGCTCTCCAGCCGCCCGGCGGCTTCCCTCGCCCAGCCCTCCCGTCCGCCCGCCCGCCGCCCCTGCCCGCATGTCCGCCGGTCTCAATCTCGCCCAGCTCCAGGCTGTCCACTACACCGAGGGCCCGTGCCTCGTGCTGGCGGGCGCGGGCTCGGGCAAGACGCGGGTGATCACGCACAAGATCGGCCGCCTGATCGAGCTGGGGCTGGAGCCCCGCCGCATCGCCGCCATCACCTTCACGAACAAGGCCGCCGCCGAAATGCGCGAACGCGCGCAGGGCCTCATCGGCCGCGCGGCGAAGGAGGTGCTGGTGTGCACCTTCCACGCCCTGGGCGTGCGCATGGTGCGGGAAGACGGCCACGTGCTGGGCCTGAAGCCCCAGTTCAGCATCCTCGATGCCGACGACGTGACCGGCATCATCAAGGACGCCGCCGGCGGCACCACCGACGTGGCGACCGCGCGCCAGTGGCAGTGGACCATCAGCAACTGGAAGAACGCGGGCCTGGACAGCACCGCCGCGCTCGCGCAGGCGCGGGACGACAACGAGCGCAGCATCGCCGTCATCATGCAGCGCTACGAGGAACGCCTCACCGCCTACCAGAGCGTGGATTTCGACGACCTCATCGGCATGCCGCTGCGCCTGCTGCGCGACTTCCCCGAGGTGCGCGCCAAGTGGCAGCAGGCGCTGGGCCACGTGCTGGTGGACGAGTACCAGGACACCAATGCCACGCAGTACGACCTGCTCAAGCTGCTGGTCGGCGAGCGGGCGCGCTTCACGGCCGTGGGCGACGACGACCAGTCGATCTACGGCTGGCGCGGGGCCACGCTGGACAACCTCAAGAAGCTGCCGGTGGACTTCCCCCAGCTCAAGGTGATCAAGCTGGAGCAGAACTACCGCTCCACCTCCGCCATCCTGCGCGCGGCCAACAACGTCATCCAGCCCAACCCCAAGCTCTTCCCCAAGACGCTGTTCTCCGAACTCGGCGAAGGTGAGCCCGTGCGCGTGGTCGATTGCGACAACGAGGAGCACGAGGCCGAGCGCGCCGTGGCCCGCATCCAGAGCCTGCGCGCCGCGGCCAATCCGCCGCCCGACTGGAAGAGCTTCGCCCTGCTCTACCGCGCCAACCACCAGGCCAAGCCGTTCGAGAAGGCGCTGCGCCGCGCCAACGTGCCCTACAAGGTCTCGGGCGGCACGAGCTTCTTCGACCGCGCGGAAATCAAGGACCTGTGCGCCTGGTTCCGCCTCTGGATCAACAACGACGACGACCCGGCCTTCCTGCGCGCCATCACGAGCCCCAAGCGCGGCATCGGCCACACGACGCTGGGCGCGCTGGGAGAGTTCTCCAGCAAGCACAAGCTCAGCATGTTCGGCGCGCTCTTCAACGGCATGCTGCCCGCGGCGATCCCCAAGCGCGGGCTGGACGGCCTCATGGAGTTCGGCCGCGCGATCAACGACCTGGAATACCGCGCCCGGCACACGCACGGCGCGGAGGATTCGCGCACGTTCCTGACCGACTGGCTCAAGGAGATCGGCTACGAGCAGCACCTCTACGAGGGCGAGGAAAGCGAGACCGTCGCCGCCGCCCGCTGGAGCAACGTGCTGGAGTTCTGCGACTGGATGGCCCAGCGCGCGGGCGGGCAGATCGAGGACGCGGCCGGCGCCGTGATCGCCAAGGAGACCAAGAGCCTGCTCGAAGTGGCGCAGACCATCGCGCTGCTGTCCACCATCAGCGAGCGCGAGAAGGACCAGGACGTGGTCACGCTCTCCACGCTGCACGCGTCCAAGGGCCTCGAATGGCCGCACGTGGTGCTCGTGGGCGTGACCGAGGGCATGCTGCCCTTCAAGCTCGACGACGACGGCGGCCGCCAGCAGAAGGTGAGCGACGACACCCTGCAGCGCCTGCAGGAAGAGCGCCGCCTGATGTACGTGGGCATCACGCGCGCCCAGCGCAGCCTGGCCGTGAGCTGGACCAAGCGCCGCAAGAAGGGCCGCGAGATGGTGGCCGTGCAGCCCAGCCGCTTCATCGCCGAGATGGGCCTGGACAAGAACACTGCGCGCGAAGACCCGCGCGAGAAGCTCAAGGCCCTGCGCGCCGAATTCGCCGCGCGCCGGGCGCAGACCCCCGCCACCCCATGAAGATTTCCCGACCCGGTCCGGCGCCATCGCGCCTCGCCATCGCCTGCACCCTCGCGGCACTCGCCTGCGCGGCCTGCGCTCCCGTGCCCCCGCGCGCCGCCGCGCCGTCCGCGCGCCCGGCGTCCACCGCGGGCTGCCCCGATGCGGAGGACACCACGCACCGCCAGCTGATCGGCACCTGGAACGCCGAGGTGCAGGGCGGCGCCGCGGCGCGTGTCTCGCTGCGGCCCCACCCGGAACTGGCACAGAGCGTGCGAGGCACGGTGGAGCGCGGCGGCACCGCGGCCCAGGCGGCCGGCGACGTGGACGACGGCGACCTCACGCTGGAGGAGTCGGAAAACGGCAAGAACATCAGTGCCACCTGGATCGGCCGGGTGGTGGACGGCAGTTGCGGCAAGGAGATCCGCGGAACATGGACACACGCTCAAGACAACCGACCCCTTCCCTTCGTGCTGCGCAAGCAGGCCGGCTCGCCATGAGGGCGCCTGCCCGCATGGGCGCGCTGGCCCTGGCGCTCTGCGCGCCGGCCGGGGCCGCCTTCGCCCAAAACGCGGCCCCGGCCGGCGCTTCCACCGGAGCCGCGGGCGAGGCCTGGCGGCGCTGCACCGCGCTCGGCAGCAGCGAGGCGCGCCTCGCCTGCTTCGACCAGTGGGCCGGCCAGCAGGTGTGGCAATCGCCATCCGCCTCGGCATCGGCCGCCGGGGCCGCGCCGGCCGGCAGCAATGCGCCGACGACGCCCGTGGACACCACGCTGCCCGCCACGCGCGTCATCGACGTGGCCCAGGTCGAAGGGTGCCGCGACGACCAGTACAGCACGCTCTCGCGCTTCTGGGAACTCGAATCGGGCAGCGACTGCGGCACCTTCCGCTTCCGCGGCTACCGGCCCATCTCGATCTCGGTCGTGACCTCCGACACGATGAACCGCCAGCCCACGTCGCCGGCCCCCGACCACACTGCGGCGTCGGCCGTGAACTACCGCACCACCGAGAACCGCATCCAGCTCTCGGTGCGCACCAAGATCGCGCAAGGGCTGCTCACGCAGGGGCACCCGACGCTCAAGGATTCGGTGTGGGTGGGCTACACGCAGCAGTCGTACTGGCAGCTCTTCAGCCCCGACATCTCGCGCCCGTTCCGCGCCACCGACCACGAGCCGGAGGTGATGTACGTCTACCCGACCGACGCCAAGCTGCCCTTCGGCTGGCGCTGGCGCTACAGCGGCATCGGCCTGGTGCACCAGTCCAACGGCCAGAACCTGCCGCTCTCGCGCAGCTGGAACCGCGTGTACCTGATGACCGGCATGGAGCTGGACAACCGCTGGACCGTGACGGCGCGCGCCTGGAAGCGCATGAAGGAAGGCGTGGACGGCGACGACAACCCGGACATCATCGACTACATGGGCCGCGGCGAAGTGCAGGTGGGCTGGAACTACGACCGCGACAACACCCTGTCGCTGACGGCGCGCAATTCGTTCGCGTCCACCGGGCGCGGCTCGCTGCGCCTGGAATGGCTGCGCGCCGTGGGCAAGGACCTGGGCGGCATCAAGAGCAACCTGCGCTTCCACACCGCGCTCTTCAGCGGCTACGGCGACTCCATCACCGACTACAACCGCAAGCGCACGGTGCTGAGCGTGGGCCTGAGCCTCGTGGACTTCTGACGCGCGGCCATCGCCTGAGCGCCGAAGGGCCGGGTATCCCCGGCCCTTTTTTCATGGGGGGCCGCAATCGGGCCGGGCGCAATCCCACCGTGTGGAGCACCGGCGGCCGGGCGCGCAGCACCGCGCTGCCGGCATCACATCCCGTTACCGTTTGACGGCCCTGGCGGGTTGAAGCCCCCAGGCTGCGCCGACACAATGGCACGCGCGGCAGCTTCCATCCCTCTGGCGCCGCATCCCCAGCCCGGCAGGCCGCAAAGGCCATCCGCTCCGCGTGGAATAAGAGCGGTCTTTCCGCCGTTTTACGCGCCATCGCCAGGCACGGGGCCGCTCGACAATGCCCGCTCGGAGGTCGTCACCATGGACATGCAATATCAGCTCAAGGCCGGCGCGTACTACCTGTACGACATGCGCGAGGCCCCCAGCGCCGCCACCGGCGAGCGCCGCTTCAAACTCAAGACCGATACGGTGGCCATCGCATTCGACCAGCACACGGGCGAGGTCCACCAGCACGGCACGCCCACGCGCATCACCTCGTGGGCCAACAACACGCGCCGCCGACTGCGGGCCGCGGGCGCGCTGCAGGCGGCCAACGACATCGTCGTGGTCTCCGGCCCGCTGCCCGTCGAAGAGCTGAACAAGTGCCTCTGGATTTCCGGCTACTGCCGCCGCATGTTCTCGCGCTTGGCGAGCCTGCCGCACGGCAAGCTGCAGCGCAGCGCGGCTTCGTCGCAGTCGGGCACGTACCGCAAGGCGGCATGAAAGGGGCTACAACCCCCTGAGGCGCTGCGCGCCTTCTCCCATGCCGCTGCGCGGCGTGGGAAGGGAGACGAAGCCGGTGGCCGGGCCGAGCCCGTTCCACGGTGTCTGCGGGCATGGCCTGCTCCGCGGCCTTCTGAATGGTGAGGCCCTGCGCCGCTCAGGCGCCGCGCCCTGGACAGGCTGCGGGCCGTGTCTTCCGTCTTTTTCTCTACACCGGATCGGGCTCGGCACCGTCGCCCAGCAGGTCGGGCTCCTGGACCGGCGCGGCATCCGAATGCTTCACGATGGTCACGGGCACGGGGCTGGCCTGCACCAGGGCCTGCGAGACCGAGCCCAGCAGCGCGCTGGCGATGGCGCCCTGCCCGCGCGCGCCGATCACGATGAGGCCGCACTGCGTGCGCTCGGCGATGTCCACGAGCGTCGGGGCCACGTCGCCCACGCCCACTTCGATTTCGCACGGGATGCCCGCCGCATCGACCAGGGCGCGGGCCGGCGCCAGGAGGTGCAGGCCGGCCTCCAGGCTGGCGGCGGCGATGAGGTCGGGGTCGCGCGAGACCACCATCTCGTAGAGCGTGGCGGGCTCCTGCGCATGCGCGAGCACCACGGAGGCCGCGAGGCCCTGGCGCACCAGCGTGAGCGTGTGGCGCACGGCATCGAGCGAGAGATCGGAGCCATCGACGGCGACGAGGATCTTGAGCATCTTCGGAGAGTCCTTTCTTTCTTGCTTTCTTCGTTGGGCGGGCCGGGCGCGAAGCGGGGGCGCCGGCCGGGCATCCGCCGCGGTGCGGACCAGTGTAGGGCCGTCCGTGCGCGGGCCGTCTGGGACAATCGCCCGATCATGCTTCAATTCGAACTTCTCGCGACCGACCCCGGCAGCCACGCGCGGCGCGGCACGCTCACGCTCAACCACGGCGTGGTGCAGACCCCCATCTTCATGCCCGTGGGCACCTACGGCACCGTCAAGGGCGTGATGCCCCGCAGCCTGCACGAGATGGGCGCGCAGATCATCCTGGGCAATACCTTCCACCTCTGGATGCGCCCCGGCCTGGACGTGATGCAGAGCTTCGGCGGACTGCACGGCTTCGAGCAGTGGGACAAGCCCATCCTCACCGACTCGGGCGGCTTCCAGGTCTGGTCGCTCGGCGCGATGCGCAAGATCACCGAAGAGGGCGTGCAGTTCGCGAGCCCGGTCAACGGCGACAAGCTCTTCATGTCGCCCGAGGTGAGCATGCAGATCCAGACGGTGCTCAACTCCGACATCGCCATGCAGCTCGACGAGTGCACGCCCTACGAGACCAACGGCCACAAGACCACCGAGGCCGAGGCGCGCAAGTCGATGGAGATGAGCCTGCGCTGGGCGCGCCGCAGCCAGGACGAGTTCCGGCGCCTGGAGAACCCCAACGCGCTGTTCGGCATCGTGCAGGGCGGCATGTTCAAGCACCTGCGCCAGGAGTCGCTGGAGCGGCTGGTGGAGATGGATTTCCCCGGCTATGCCGTGGGCGGGGTGAGCGTCGGCGAGCCCAAGGACGAGATGCTGGACATCATGTCCCACACGCCCCACCGCCTGCCGGCCCACAAGCCGCGCTACCTCATGGGCGTGGGTACGCCCGAGGACCTGGTGCAGGGCGTGGCCGAGGGCGTGGACATGTTCGACTGCGTGATGCCCACGCGCAATGCCCGCAACGGCACGATCTTCACGCGCCACGGCGACCTGAAGATCCGCAACGCCCGCCACAAGGCCGACCACCAGCCGCTGGACCCCACCTGCACCTGCCACGCCTGCGCGGGCACCGAGGGCGTGGCCTGGGCCGACGGCGGGCGCGGCGGCTTCAGCCGTGCCTACCTGCACCACCTCGACCGCTGCGGCGAGATGCTGGGCCCGATGCTCACCACGGTGCACAACCTGCACTACTACCTGAACCTGATGCGCGAGGTGCGCGAAGCGCTGGACGCCGGCCGGTTCGGCGAATTCCGGCAGCGTTTCGCGGCCGACCGCGCGCGCGGGATCTGACACGCAGGCGACCGGGGCCGGGCCCCGGCCTACGCCCCGGGGGGCGGCCAGGGCCTACGATGCGCCCATGCTGACCGTCCACCACCTCGAAACCTCCCGCTCCCAGCGCGTGCTCTGGCTCCTCGAAGAGCTGGGCGTGGCCTACGACCTCCGGCGCTATGCGCGCGACCCGCGCACGCGCCTCGCGCCGCCCGAACTCAAGCGCATCCACGCGCTGGGCAAATCGCCCGTGATCGAAGATGGCGGCGAAGTGATCGCCGAATCCGGCGCGATCATCGAGCACATCGCCGAGCGCTACGGCGCCGGCGCCCCGGGCGAGCTGGCGCACCTCGTGCCGCTGCCCGGCACGCCGGAGCACCGGCAGTGCCGCTTCTGGATGCACTACGCCGAGGGCTCGCTCATGAACTGGCTGGTGATGAAGCTGGTCTTCAAGACCCTGCCCACGCAGCCCATGCCGTTCTTCGTACGGCCCATCGCGTACGCCATCTGCGGCAAGGCGCAGAAGAAACTGGTGGACCCGAACCTCGCCACGGCCCTGGCCTTCATGGAAGAGCACCTCTCGCGCAACGCGTGGTTCGCGGGCGATGCGATCAGCATCGCCGACTTCCAGATGAGCTTCGCGGTGGAGGCAGCGCTGTCGCGCACCAGCGGCGCGGGCGAATTCACCGCCGTGCACGCCTGGCGCGACCGCGTCAACGCACGGCCCGCGTACCAGCGCGCCATCGCGCAGGGCGGGCCGGTGGTGATGGGCGGCTGAACCGGCGGCCCGAAATCCTCAAATGATCGGCACGCCGCCGGTCACGGCCACGGTGGCGCCCGAGATGAAGCTGGCCTGGTCGGAGGCCAGCATCACGTAGGCCGGCGCCACCTCGGCCGGCTGGCCCGGGCGCTGCAGCGGCACCTGCTGGCCGAATTCGCGCGCGCGTTCGATCGGCAGGGTGGAGGGGATCAGCGGCGTCCAGACCGGCCCGGGCGCCACGCAGTTCACGCGGATGCCCTTGCCGGCCAGCAGCTGCGCGAGCCCGCCCGTGAAGTTCTGCAGCGCGCCCTTGGTGGAGGCGTAGGCCAGCAGCGTCTGGTTGGGCTTGTCGGCATTCACCGAGACGGTGTTGATGATGGCGCTGCCCGGCGGCATGTGCCGCGCCGCCGCCTTGCTGAGGAAGAACGTGGCATAGACGTTGGTGCGGAAGGTGCGGTCGAATTCCTCGGCCGAGATCTCGTCGATGCTTTCGTGCGACATCTGGTAGGCCGCGTTGTTGACCAGGATGTCGATGCCGCCCAGCTCCTTCACCGCGCGCTCGATGATGGCGTTGCAGTGCGCTTCCTCGCGGATGTCGCCCGGCACGCCGACGGCGCGGCGCCCCTCGGCGGTGACGATGTCGAGGGTGGCGCGCGCATCGCCCTCTTCCTCGGGCAGGTAGGCGATCAGCACGTCAGCGCCTTCGCGCGCGAAGGCCAGCGCCACCGCGCGGCCGATGCCGCTGTCGCCGCCCGTGATGACCGCGCGGCGCCCCTGCAGCCGGCCCGAGCCCTGGTACGACGATGCGCCGTAGTCGGGGCGGGGATGCATGTCGGTTTCGGCGCCCGGGGGCTTCAGCGGCTGCTGTTCGGTGAAGGGCGGGCGGGGTCCGGCGGTGCGGGGATCGAGAGGCATGTGTTCTCCTTCGGGAAACGAGAGGGGGACATGCCAGTGTGAAAAAACCGCGCCCGTCGAGCCCGTAGGAAAAGGTTCTGCCTGCCTGTCGGCGGCCCGTGCGGCGGGCCGGGCAGGTGCTTCTTCAGGCCAGCCGCGCGGCCGCCAGGACCGGGCGGTCGGCGGCGGCGGGCAGATGGAAGTGCGCCACCGTCTCGACCAGCTCGCGCGCCTGCACGCTCATGCTGGCCGCCGCGGCCGCCATTTCCTCGACCAGCGCGGCGTTCTGCTGCGTGACCTGGTCCATCTGCGACACCGCGTCGCTGATCTGCGCGGCGCCCAGCGACTGCTCGCCGCTCGCGGCGCTGATCTCGCCCATGAGGTCGGTGGCGCGGCGCACCGACTGCACCACCTGCGACATCGTGTTCTCGGCCTGCGCGACCAGCTCCGAGCCCCTCTGCACGCGCGAGACGCTGCGGTCGATCAGGCCCTTGATCTGCCTGGCGGCCTCGGCCGCGCGGCCCGCCAGGCTGCGCACCTCGCTCGCCACGACCGCGAAGCCCCGGCCCTGCTCGCCGGCACGCGCGGCCTCGACGGCGGCGTTGAGCGCGAGGATGTTCGTCTGGAAGGCGATGCCGTCGATCACCGAGATGATGCTGGCGATCTGCCGCGCGCTCTCGTCCACCTCGCGCATGGTGTGCACCACCTGCTGCATCACGTCGCCGCCGTCGGCCGCGACCGTGGCCGCGCTCTGCGCGTACCGGTTGGCCTCGGCGAGGTGGTCGGCGTTCTGGCGCACCGTGGAGGTGAGCTGCTCCATGGAGGCCGCCGTCTGCTGCAGGGCGCTCGCCTGCTCCTCGGTGCGGGAGGACAGGTCGGTGTTGCCCTGCGCGATCTGCGTGGACGCCGTGGCCACGCCGTGCGAGCTCTGGTGCACGCGGCCCACCACGCGGGCCAGGCTGTCCTGCATGGTGCGCAGCTGCGCCATGAGGCTGGAGCGGTCGCCCTCGGCGAGCCGGATCGGCACTGCGAGGTTGCCGCGGGCCACCTCGCGCGCCAGCGCGGCGGCGGCATCCGGCTCGGCGCCCAGGGCGCGCGTGATGCCGCGCGTGATGGCGTAGCCGGCGATCGCCGCGCCCAGCACGCACGCGATCACCAGCCCGATCTCGATCCAGAGGTTGCGGTGGTAGAGCACCTCGCTCGCCTCGTACTGCTTCTGCGTCTCCGTGAGCTGCAGCTCGATCAGCTGGCCCAGCACCTCCTGCAGCGGGTCCATGGCGGGGTACATCTCGCGCGCGGCGAAGGCCCGCACACCCTCCAGGTCGCCGGCACGGACCAGCGCCAGCAGCCGCTCGGTGGCCTGGTCGGCCCGCGCCCTGAGCGGCACGAACGCCGCCACCAGCGCCTTCTCGGCCTCCACGAGGTCAGTGGCCAGGTAGGCCTTCCACTGCGCCTCGATCCGCTCGCGGGCCTTCAGTACCGACTGCTCGGCCTGCGCGGGGGTCAGCGCGCCGTCGCGCACCTTGTGCGCGGTGTCCACGATGTCCACCGCGTACGCATCGGACACCATCTTGATCTGCTTGAGCGGGACCACGCGGTCGCGGTAGACGGAATCCAGCCCGTCCTTGGCCATGCGCATGCCCACGAGGCCGAGGGTGCCGACGGCGGCCATGCACAGGCACAGCGAGACCAGCAGCAGGAGCATCTTGGTCGAGATCTTGAGGGGCGTGGGGTTCATGGCGGCGGCTCTGAAGGGGCGGTCGGGACGGCTCCGAAGGCTACCGGGCAACCCGACGGCATGCAAGCATTTGTATCAAAAATATCACATCATTCCATTCCTTTTCGGCCGCCAGGAGTGCGACAGAGCGCCGGTCCTACAAGGATCCAATGGCAGGAGGGGCGCATCGAATTAATCAATTCACGCAATTCGTTCACCGCCTCGGCCGGGTTCAGGCGCCCCCGGCCGGCGCCGCCGCCGTGCCGCAGGCGTGGCAGAACCGCGCGAAGGCGCTCTTGCGGGTGCTGCAGGCGCCGCAGCGGTCGAAGAGGCCGATGCCGCAGTGCGGGCAGAAGTCGATGGCCGTGTTCTTCAGGTCCACCGGGCGCTCGCAGCCGGGGCACACGCCCTTGTCGAGCCGGGCCAGGGCGACGTCGTAGCTCAGCTCCTCGCGGCGCTGCGCATCGGGCAGGGCCTCGGCTTGGCGTTGGCGCTCCAGGTAGCGGTTGAGCGCGAGGATGGCGTAGCGCCCCACCAGCACGGTGACCACGATGCCGACGATGGAGCGCACGTAGCCGCCGTAGCTCGGCAGGTAGGGCACGAGTTCGACGAAAAACGCGAACAGCGCGAAGAAGATGAAGCCCCAGACGAACGGCCACCACGTGCTCTTGCGCTTCTTCGCGAACAGCCAGCCGGCCACCACGAGCAGCGGCAGCGTGAGCGCGAGGCGGTAGAGGAACACGCGCATCTCCACCTTGCGCTGCGCCGCGCGCATCGATTCGTAGCCGGCAGCTTCGAGCTGGCCGAGGCGCTGGCGCGCGGCGGCCGCCGCCTGCCGGGCGTCGAGCGCGGCCTGCTGCTGGGCCTCCACCGCCTGCTGCGCCTGGCGCTCGCGCACCTTCAGCGCGTCGAGCCCCTGGGTGCGCTGCACCACCTCGGGGTTGTGCTCGGCCTGCTGCGTGGCGCTGCGCGTGGCGATCCAGTTGTTGAAGCTCTCGTGCGCGGCCTGGCTCTCGCTGCGCGCCTTGCTGCGCTGCAGCTGGGCCTGCTCCAGCGCCGCCTGCGCCTGCTCCTCGGCCGTGCCGGCCGCGCGCACCTCGGCGCGCAGGGCCTCGGCCGCGGGGCGGTCGAGGAAGTCGTCGAGCTGCAGCGGCGCCTCCACCCGGGGCAGGTCGCCCACCAGCGTGCCGCCCAGGCCGATGAGGAAGCTCGCGAACACCAGCGACACGAGCCACAGCCCGCGGCGGAACCACTTCTCGGACAGGCGCAGGGATTTGGCCATCACGGACTCCTTTCGTTATCGCTATATTTTTTATAGCAAACTATTCAATGGATTCAGCGGCATGAGGCCACTTCGAGGGATTGCTAAATAGGTATTTGAACCGGTTCATCCCACAAACGCGTGCTCTCAATGCAGCCCACCTGGGGCTGCAGCACAGCGCCGAACTTGCGCCGCCAGATAAACAGCAGCGCATCCCTGAGCGCCTGTGCGCTCTTGCTGTACGCATGGGTCTTTCTGCGCAGGCGTGCCAAATAACAGCGCAGCTTGTTGTTCAGGCTCTCAATGTGATGGGTATGGGCTTTGCCCACCGTATGGCGCCTGCCCGCGAGGACCGCAAGATAGGGCCTGTGGTGGTCGGTGCAGTATTCAATGTGGGCTGCACTCGCAGAGGGCGGCAATTGCTGCTGCAGTACCCGGGCGGTGGCAGCTCCTCTATCGCCCAGGGCCCAGCCCACGATGCGGTGCGTGCTGCGCTCTATGGCCCACCAGAGCCAGATGGGTCTTTTTTGGAACCCGCGTAGCTCCACATCTCGTCGATCTCCACGACCTGCTGGGTCGCAGGTGGTATCGGCTGCAGGGCTTGGTCTGCCACCTCCTTGCGCACCCAGTTCAGCACGGAGTTGTGGCTCACCCCCACGATGCGCTCGATCGCCCTTGCAGACATGCCTTCGGCATACAGCGCCAGTGCCCGCTCCCGGGTCTGGCTGTCGATCAGACGGTAGTTCTTGTCGCCGAAGGTTCGCCCGCAGGCTTTGCACGCCCAGCGTCGGTGACCATGTCGGCTCGTACCGGCGTTGCGGACTTCTTGGTGCTGGCAGTCGGGGCATTGCAGGGTCATGTGGGCGAGCATGCCTCCGATTGCGTCTTTGGTCTACTACCTGGTTAGCAATCCCCACTTCGACCCCAAACGCGCAATCATCGGCCGTTCACCGGCCCGCGTCCAGCGCCAGCGTGGCGGGCTCCGCACCCAGGCCCGCGCGGGGCATCCACGCGAGCACCGAGTCCACCGTGACCGTGGCGATGCGGTCGGCGAAGCGGTCGCGGTCCGGATGGTCGTCGAAGGCCACGTTGGCCGCCGTGACGCGCCCGCCCAGCCGCGTGAGCGGGCCGATGCGCAGCACGGTGGGCTCGTAGCCCTTGAAGCGCAGCCACGCCTGCGCCTGGCTGCGCGTGCGCACGGTGGCGGGCTCCATGGCCAGTGCCAGCGTCTCCAGCGCCCACTGGTTGGACTGCTGGTAGCGCGTGCCCCAGGCGTAGCTCACCATGCTGTAGGCGCGCTGGTGCAGGGCCAGGCTGCGGGAGCGGTCGGCCAGTACGTCGGCCAGCCGCGCCTGCACCTCGGGCGCGGGCACGAGCCACACGGCCTCGTGGCGCCACAGGTCGTCCAGGAAGAACTCTCCCAGGCCCTGCAAATAGAGGCTGCCCACGGCCGTGCCGCATTCGTTGAGCTTGTGCGCCACGCGCCAGGGGCCCTCGGGTGTGCGGTAGGCCCAGCCCAGGTGCGAGTAGCGCACGCCGTATTTCGAGAGGTCCTGCCCGGCCCGCGCCAGCAGCACGACGCGCGCGCCGCTGCGCCGGTGCTCCGCGTCGAGGGCGCGCGCCGTGCGCTCGGCCAGCGCCATGCCGCGCTCGATGCTCTGGGGCGTGGGACGCCGGGCCTCGCACGAGCGCCCCGCCTGGGCGCCGCCGGCCGCCAGCGCCGCGGCCAGCGCCACGGCGCACACGGCGAAGCGCCGGGTGGCCTGCCATCGATGGGACATCGTGGCCGCCCTCACAGCCGCTCGTTGTGCAGCAGCGAGCGGCCCAGGGCGTTGGGCACGAAGGCCAGCGCCTCGCCCGCCGCCGAGAGGACCACGCCCGTGCCGATCACGCTGCAGGTAACCACCGTGCCCACGCCCACCGCCACGCCCGAGGCGGCGCGGCCGGCCACCTCGACGCTCGCACGGGCGCCGTCGGAAGCGCGCTCCAGCACGTAGACCGTGCCCACGGCCGAGGCCTCCACCACGCGCACGGTGAGCACCGCGCCGGCCACCGACAGCGCCGCGGGCAGCGCGACGACCGCCCCGGCCGCCGTGGAGGCCACCGATGCGGTGCCCACGACCGAGGCCACCGGCAGCATCGAGAGCGCCACCGAGGCTTCGCTCTGCGCCCGGGCCGGCAGGGCCGCCGCCAGCGCGGCGCTGGCGAGGGCCAGGCCCGCCATCCATCGGCGCACCGACCGCCGATGGCCGGAGTAGGGAAGAAGCAGTGTCATGGCGGCGGTCTCCTGGATGGAACGGGAATCGGGGTTGTGGGTGCGGTGCATGGCGCGCCGCTCAATTCGCGGCGCGGCCTGCATGCGCGGGCGCGTCCGGGGCAGGAGGTTCCTGCGCGGTGGGGGCGGCGGCCGGGGCCATCTGCATCGCCTCGCGGCGGCCCTGCAGGCGGGCTTCGGCAAGGTCGGCCTCGTGGCGGTCGCGCAGCATCTTGGCCAGCGTGAACGCGGTGGTGAGGAGGTAGAGCCAGCTCACGCCCAGGAAGGCCTTGTAGGTGGGCGAGATCTCCATGTCCGCGAGGCCCCAGCCGGTGAGCCCCACGGCCACGCCGAAACCGCCCCAGACCACGATCTTGAACAGCGGCGTGTCGCCCGCGCCGCGGCGCGCGGCGGCCTGGTTGTCGCGCACGAACTTGGCGAGCATGAACACGGCCGAGAGGCAGAACACATAGCCCATCACCATGAAGATCTGCTCCAGCCGCTCTCCCGGCAGCCAGGCCAGCCCCACCGCGCAGCAGAAGGCGGCGATGCCGAACGACACCCAGACCTGCAATTGCCAGGCGGAGGTATCGCGCTGGACCAGCGGGGTGGAAGAAGGCGACGGGGAAGCGGAATGGCGTGACATGGAAGTGGGGGCTTGCGGCCCGGGGTGGAACATGGGCGGCATCATGGCCAGCGCGCTGCACCGCAGGCCCCCGGGAAGCACTCCAGTGGCTACCGTTCGGCCACCCGGTATCGGATGGAGATACTTTCGGCGCCGCCAAGGCAACGAGGCACCCCCGGCCAGCACTGTGCCGCCGTACGCGCCGCTGGGCCGCCCTGCCCCGGCCCGGTGGCGGGCCTGTTGCGCAGGGGCAGCAGGCAATTCGCTATTCATTGAATAGCAAACTATTCAATGGATACGGCGGCATGGAGCCATTCCGGCGCCAAACCCTGCGGCGAGCGGCGCCCACGGGCTCCGGTGCGCCACTCCGGTGCGGGTGACGCCTCCTGGGCAGGCGCCGTGCCATCGGTTAGGCTGCGGTCCTTACTTTTGGACACCACCGAGGAGCCCCCATGCCTGCCCTGCACATCGCCCGCGCCGCGAGCGCCTTCCTGCTGTGCGGCCTCGGGCTCGCGGCGCCCTCCCTGGCGGGGGTCATCGCCGGCACGGGCGCCACGCCGTCGCGCAGCCAGCTCGGCGCCACCGATGCGGCGTCGCTGCAGCCCGCCACGGGCCAGACGGGCCACGTGCTGCTGGTGCCCTACTTCACCGCGCAGCAGGGACAGATGACGGTGCTGCACTTCGTGAACACCGATCTCTCCAACGGCAAGGCCATCAAGCTGCGCATCCGCGGCGCGGCCAACGGCGACAGCCTGCTCACCATGACGCTGCTGCTGTCGGCCGGCGACATGTGGACCGGCGCGATCACCGCGGGGGCCGACGGCCGCGCGCAGCTCGTCACCGCGGACAACTCCTGCTCCGCGCCCCGGCTTGCCTCCGGCACGCCACAGCCCTTCGCCACCGACCGCCTGAGCCCCTCGTGGACGGTGCAGGAGCGCGCCGGCCACACGCGCGAGGGCACCATCGAAGCCATCGTGGCGGCCGACATTCCCTCGGCCGCCGTGTACGGCACCACCAGCCAGGACCGCTCGGCGCTCTACACGGCGATCCGCCAGATCAATGACGTGGCCCCGTGCACCGGCTCGGCCATCGACGCGGCGCTGCTGGAGGACACCAGCGACGAGGCCACCGCCGCCGCCCGCGGCTTCGCCACGCCCTCGGGCGGCGTGGGCGGCACCTGGTACGTGATCGACGTGCCCGCGGCCACCACGTTCTCTTCGCCCATGACGACGCTGCAGGCCTTCACCACGGCCGGCCAGCCCGCGCGCGGCAACTATGTGCTCTTCCCCCCCACCGACCAGGCCATCGCCCAGCCCGAGCGCTACACGGCCGATCCGCTGCTGGTCTCGGGCGGCTACGCCACGCGCCAGAAGGACATCGACGGCGCCACCAACCTGCCCACCAGCGCCGCGGTGATCCAGGCCCGCGCCTACGACCTGCCCGACCTCTCCACGCCCTACCACCTGCCCGCCTCGGAGCCGAACGCGCGCCGCACGGCGGCCGAGCTGTCGGAAGTGTTCGCCGCGCGCGAGGTGCGCAACCAGTATTCGACCGAGACCTCCATCTCCGCGCAGACCGACTGGGTGGTGGGCATGCCCACCAAGCGCTACAGCGTGGCCCTGGATTACGCCACCGGGGTGCGCACGTACTCCGTGGTGCCGCCGGCCGGCACGGGCGACCAGTTCTTCCACACCGACAACACGCTGGTCTCCGGCGGCAAGGTGTGCAGCAACAACGCCGGCTGGTCGTTCCTGGTGGCGTCGCGCGACGCCACGGTGTCCACCAGCGGCGCCGCCATTCCCACGGCGCTGCCGCTGGTGCCGCTGCTGTGCGGCGCGGTATCGGTGGCGGCCTTCGGCGGCAGCTCGCCGCTGTCGGCCTCGGTGGCGCTGTCGCCGCTGCGCAGCGGGCTGGTCTCCGGCTGGGCCACGCTGCAGATCAACGACATCCCGGGCCTGCCCGTGATCGGCGCCGCGTTCACCAAGCTCGTCAACCCCAGCGCCACGCCGGGCGTGGCCGGCCACTACGGCCTGCTGTACCCGCACATGGTCCGCCAGCCCTGAGAAAGAAAGCCGCAGCGGGCGGCGCCTGGCCGGGCCGGCGCGCGCGCCTCAGACCGCGATCGGCAGCTCGGTGGTGGACAGCACGTTGCGCAGCACCATGAACGAGCGCACCTGCCGCACGCCCGGCAGGTAGAGCAGCTGCTCGGCATGCAGGCGGTTGAAGCTGTCGCTGTCGCGCGTGCGCACGAGCATGAAGTAGTCGAACTCGCCCGTCACCACGTGGCATTCCATGCAGCCGGAGATCCTGGCGGCCGCCTTCTCGAACTCCGCGAACGACTCGGGCGTGGAGCGGTCCAGCACCACGCCGATCATCACCAGCATGCCCGCGCCCACGGCGCGCGGGTTGAGCAGCGCCACCACCCCGTCGATCAGCCCCAGGCGCCTGAGCCGCTCCACGCGGCGCAGGCAGGCGGGCGCGCTCAGATGCACCTTGGTCGCCAGCGCCACGTTGGAGACCGAGGCGTCGCGCTGCAGCGCCCGCAGGATGGCCCGGTCGGTGCGGTCCAGCCCGCTGGCGGCATCGGCCGCTGAAACATCGGCCGTCGGTTGGGTTAATTTCGTTGCGCACATCGCCTTTTTCCTGCAATAAAAGCGGGATGGATTGCTATTTTCTTTTGCCCGAGGCGCTTGCCTACGGACATTTTCGCAACCCTGTTGCGCAGCCATTTTCCTACCATTGCAGCAGCGGCTGCCGCACGGTGCCGGCAGCTTTCCCTTCGGTTTCCCCCTTGCCAGGAATGCTTTCCATGAACTTGCAGAAATTCCCGCGCCACGTCCTCACCTTCGGCCCCACGCCCATCCAGCCGCTGCCGCGCCTGTCCGCGCACCTGGGCGGCAAGGTGCACCTGTATGCCAAGCGCGAGGACTGCAATTCGGGCTTGGCCTTCGGCGGCAACAAGACGCGCAAGCTCGAATACCTGATCCCCGAGGCGCTCGAGGGCGGCTACGACACGCTGGTGTCGATCGGCGGCATCCAGTCCAACCAGACGCGCCAGGTGGCCGCCGTGGCCGCGCACCTGGGCCTCAAGTGCGTGCTGGTGCAGGAGAACTGGGTGAACTACTCCGATGCCGTGTACGACCGCGTGGGCAACATCGAGATGAGCCGCATCATGGGCGCGGACGTGCGGCTGGACGCCGCGGGCTTCGACATCGGCATCCGCCCGAGCTGGGAGCAGGCCATGGAAGACGTGCGCCGCGCCGGCGGCAAGCCCTTCCCGATCCCGGCGGGCTGCTCCGAGCATCCGCGCGGCGGCCTGGGCTTCGTGGGCTTCGCGGAGGAGGTGCGCCAGCAGGAGGCCGAACTGGGCTTCCAGTTCGACTACATCGTCGTGTGCTCGGTCACGGGCAGCACGCAGGCCGGCATGGTGGTGGGCTTCGCGGCCGATGGCCGGGCGGACCGCGTGATCGGCATCGACGCCTCGGCCAAGCCCGAGCAGACGCGCGCGCAGATCCTGCGCATCGCCCAGAACACCGCGCAACTGGTCGAGCTGGGCCGCGACATCACCGACGCCGACATCGTGCTCGACACGCGCTACGGCGGCCCCGAATACGGCCTGCCCAACGAGGGCACGCTCGAAGCCATCCGCCTGTGCGCACGCCAGGAAGCCATGCTCACCGACCCGGTGTACGAGGGCAAATCGATGCACGGCATGATCGATATGGTGAAGAACGGCGAATTCCCCGAAGGCTCGCGCGTGCTCTACGCGCACCTGGGCGGCGTGCCGGCGCTCAACGCCTACAGCTTCCTCTTCCGCAACGGCTGAAGGCCTGCCGCGCCGGTCGCATCGTTCACCCGACGGAAGGACACCGAAATGACGAAGTACCTGCTGCCGTCCCGGCGCACCGGCATCGCGCTCCTCCTGGCCGTCGCGGCATCGGGCCCCTGGCCCGCGGCGCGCGCCGAGAGCTACCCGGCCCGGCCGATCCAGCTCATCGTTCCCTTTCCCGCCGGCGGTGCCGTGGACATCGTGGGCCGGCTGATCGGCAAGCCCCTGGGCGACCACCTGGGGCAGCCGGTGGTGATCGAGAACAAGGCCGGCGCCGGCACCATCGTGGGCGCCGCCTTCGTCGCCAATGCGCCGGCCGACGGCTACACGCTGCTGATCAGTTCGGGCTCCACGTTCACCGGCAACCCCGCGCTGAACCCCAAGCTGCCGTACGACCCCGTCCGGAGCTACGAGCCCGTCGGCATGGTGGCGCGGGTGCCGCTGGTGCTGCTGGCCCACCGCGACGTGCCGGCCGCCAGCCTGGCGGAGGTGGTGGCCGCGGTGAAGCGCACGCCCGACAAATTTTCCTACGGCTCGTTCGGCAACGGCACCACGGGCCACTTCGCGGGCGAATTGCTGTGGGCCGCCGCTGGCATCAAGCCGATGCACGTGCCCTACCGGGGCAGCGCGCCCGCCATGGCGGACCTGATGGGCGGGCAGATTCCCTTCACCATCGACACGGTGGCGGCGGCGCTGCCGCAGCTGAAGGCGGGCAAGATCAAGGCGATCGCGGTCATGGGGGCGACGCGCGCCACCCAGTTGCCCGATGTGCCCACGGTGGCGGAAAGCGGTTTTCCGGGCTTCGCGGCAGACTCCTGGCTGGCCGTCGTCGCCCCGCGCGGGCTGCCGGCCGATGCCAAAGCCCGGCTGCAGAAGGCATTGGGCGAGGTGATGGCGGCGCCGGGGGTCCGCAGCAGGCTCGTCGCCCATGGGCTGGAGCCCGCCTACGAACCCGCAGACGCGGTGGCGGCGCGCATTGAGGACGAACTCCCGCGCATGCGCGCCATCGCGCAACGCGCGAATATCCGCCCGGAGTGAGCCGGTCCCCGGACAACGGGCCACCGCGCATGCCGCCGCCCGCGCTGAAGGCGGGCTGCGGCGTGGCGGTTTTTTTGCGAAGCGGCACGGCACACCCGACCCGATGCGCCAAAAAATTCGTGAATTCCGCAAATTCCACGAAAAACGAAATCATTTTCAGCAATTTTTTCGCGGCTGAGCAACAATCCGTTACGTTCCCACCGCTATCGGCATCTCGGCGATGGGCCCATGCCCGGCGACTGTCAGGAAGTAACACGATGACCATCTTTCGCAACATGAAGCTGGGCGTCATGCTCGGCGCAGGCTTTTCCACCCTCATCCTCCTCGGTTTGACCGTCGCGGCCGTGGGAGGGGTGCAGCTGGGCTCCGTTTCGGACGATGTGAACTTGCTCACCTCCGACCGCATCGGCAAGGTGATGCAGGTGCAGGAACTCAAGGACAACGTCAATGTCGTTGCCCGCAGCGTGCGCAACATCGCCCTGCTGGAGGACGGGCCGCAGAGAGCGGAAGAGAAGCAGCGGATCGACAAGGCGATCGCCCGCAATTCGGAAATCTTCGAAGCGCTGAAGCAGGCCATCCAGTCGCAGCGCGGCCGGGAACTGCTCCAGCAGCTCGGGCAGGCACGCCTGCCCTACACCACGGCGGTGAACAAGGCGGCCGAACTGGGGCTGAGGAACGACATGGCGGCCGCCCGGGAGATGCTGCTGAAGGATGTCCGCCCCCTGCAACGCACCTATTTCCAGGCCATGGACAACCTGGCCACCTACCAACAGCAGCTGATGGTCGATACCGGCACGGAGGCCCAGGACCAGGCCGCCAGCGCCAGCCGGTGGATGTTGACCCTGGCCGCCATCTCGGCCGTCCTCGGCGGCCTGATCGCCTGGACGATCACGCGGCGCGTGAAGACCCAGCTCGGCGGCGAGCCAGCCTACGCCGCACAGATCGCCCAGGAAGTCGCCCGCGGCAACCTCGCCGTCCAGGTCGACCTGCGCGCCGGCGACTCCTCCAGCGTCCTCGCCGCCATGAGCGCCATGCGCTCCAACCTCGCACAGGTCGTCTCCGAAGTCCGCCACAGCAGCGAATCCATCGCCACCGGCGCCTCCCAGATCGCCACCGGCAACGCCGACCTCAGCCAGCGCACCGAGGAGCAGGCCTCCAACCTCCAGCAGACCGCCGCCTCCATGGAGCAGATGAACTCCACCGTCCAGCAGAACGCCGACACCGTCCGCACCGCCTCCCAGCTCGCCTCCTCCGCTTCCTCCACCGCCGCACGCGGCGGCGAGGTCGTCGGCAACGTCGTGCGCACCATGGAGGACATCACCGCCTCCTCCCGCAAGATCGGCGACATCATCGGCGTCATCGACTCCATCGCCTTCCAGACCAACATCCTCGCCCTCAACGCCGCCGTCGAGGCCGCCCGCGCCGGCGAGCAGGGCCGCGGCTTCGCCGTCGTCGCCTCCGAGGTCCGCACCCTCGCGCAGCGCTCGGCGCAAGCCGCCAAGGAGATCAAGGCCCTCATCGGCGAGAGCGTCTCCAAGGTCCAGACCGGCTCCCAGCTCGTGGGCGAGGCCGGCTCCACCATGGGCGAGATCGTCGAGCAGACCCGCCGCGTCGCCGACCTCATCGCCGAGATCGGCGCCGCCACCCACGAGCAGGCCCAGGGCATCTCCCAGGTCGGCGACGCCGTCAACCAGCTCGACCAGGTCACCCAGCAGAACGCCGCCCTCGTCGAGGAATCGGCCGCCGCCGCCGACAGCCTCAACTCCCAGGCCTCCCGCCTCGTGGAGCTCGTCAGCGTCTTCCAGGTGGACGACGCCGTCTCCCACGCCGTCATCGCCCAGGCACAGCACCGCAGCCGCGACACCGCGCGCGCCGCCCAGGCCGCGCTGCAGCAGGCCAAGGCCCCCGCGCCGGCGCCCGCGCCCCGCGTGGCCGCGCCCCGCACCCCCGCGCCCTCGCCCGCGAAGGCCCAACGCGTCGCCCTCCCGCCCGCCGCAGCCCCCACCGCACCCGCGCCCGCCAAGGCCGCCAGCGGCAACAGCGACGACTGGGAAACCTTCTGAACCGGCCCTGGGCCGGCGGTTGGAGTCAAAACAGCTCCATGCCGCCGGATCCATTGAATAGTTTGCTATATAAAAAATAGCAAACCAATCCGGCAGGCAGGACCATCGCACCCAACCCGATCGCCCCAGCAGAGCAGCCAGATAGATAGCCGGGGGATGCTTTGCCCGTGCTCCAGCAGGGTCACGGGGCAGCGCTGGAGTTTCTCTCATCGCTTGCGGGCCGAGGGTGCAGTCGCGGTCGCCCTCCATTGCCTCCCGCGCAGCACTCACCGCAGGCGCCCGCCCCTTCGGTTCGAACGTTACCTGCAGTCACCAAATATCCGTGACTTTCATCTTCCCTGGCTGCTTTTCGCTTGAGAATCCGGTCCCGTAAGAACGAAGAGACCCAAGCGGGGGGAGAGGCCAGTGAACGATATCGTCCACGTGGACAGGGAGCGCACGCGCGCGGAACTCGAAAAGAAACTGCCGCCCAAGATCCGGCGCTTCCAACTCGATGAGATTCCGGGCGTGATGCGCTCGCGCCTGGGGTGGCCGGTGGCGGCGGCGTTGATGGATCGGTGGTTCAGAGGGGCGGGGTTTGCGATTACTTTGCCGATCAAACTCAGCACGCCACCCAAGCAGCTACATCAGTTGCCGTCTTCGCAACTGGATGAAAACACGGTCACGATGCAATGGGCATTGGGCTTTGCACGTGTGCAGGCGGCGATGTCGAAATTGCAGGCGCAATGGAATAGCCCTGCCGGAATACAGAGGCTACAAACGCAGACCAACCAGCAGGCGATAAGACAGCCCCGGCCCTGGCGTTTTGGAAATCTGAACCAGCCGGCCAAAGTCTTGGACAGCACCTGCCAAGTGAATCGTCTGAAAGTGGGCCGGTTCGGCGACCCCATGGACGACTTCTACGGCGCCATGGGCGAGGCGACACTCAAGATCGCGGTGTCGGGCCTGGTGACGCCCAAGGGGCCAGACAAAGCCGCCATCGCCATCGACGAGTTGGCCTTCTACCTGCGCGACGCCTATGACTTCAACGACGATTCCTTTCTGTCGCAGCCGCTGGGCTTTTGGGGACCGCGTGGCGTGAAGCGCAGCCCTCGGTCCGCCCTGGAAATCCCTATCGATGAGCAATGGATGTACGCCGATGCCGCCGAGGCAAGCCACCAGAGCTATCTGGTGCAGAACCAGCATTTCAGGCAATGGCGCGCGCTGCATGGCCGAGGCGGGGATTTCATGGTCGTCTCCGACGTACGCCGCGTGCGCCTTCCTTTTCCGATCAAGTTGGAGTGGTGATGAAACTGTCCGATCTCAAGAACGTGCCCTGCATCGTCTGGTGCCTGGCATTGAATGCCTGCGTGGTGCTGGGCTGGCATGCGACCAGGCCCACGCTTTTCATGACCTACAACAGCCCTCACTATGTCTATCGGCTGGAGATTCACCACGCATCGCCGTGGCAGCGCATCTTGCATAACGACCAGGAGGCCCCCGCCATCGTCCGCCTGTATCGGGTGGATCCCAAAGAACTGCTAGGAGAAAGCAGGGTGGTCGATCTCATGGACGGCAGCGGAATCGACTGGCAACTCGACCCGCCCGTGCAAGCCAACAAGGTCTATGTTGGCCCAGGGGTCGTCTTTGAAAACATCCCACCGGAATGCGCTACGACAGGGCAGATACCGGGCTGCCCCAATACCAAGCCCTGAAGATCGCTCCCTGATAGGCACCACGTGCGGGTTCCGTTCCCGATTACGCTGGAGTGGTGATGAAACCGTCCGATCTCAAGAACGTGCCCTGCATCGTCTGGTGCCTGGCATTGAATGCCTGCATGGTGCTGGGCTGGTATGCGACCACGCCGACGCTCTTCAACAGCTACAACAGCCCCCACTACGTCTATCGTTTGGAGCTCTACCACGCCTCTCTGTGGCAGCGCATCGTGCATTACGACCAGAAGGCCCCGTTCATCGTCCGCCTGCACCGGGTTGACCCCAAGGAACTACTGGGAGAAAGCCAAGTGGTCGATCTTTGGAGTGGAATCGATATCGACTGGCAACTCGATCCGCCCGTGCAATCCAACAAAGTCTATGTGGGCAGGGATGTCATCTTTAAAAACATCCCGCCGGAGTGCACGGAAGCGGCGCAGATACCGGGCTGCCCCAATACCAAGCCCTGACGACCGCGCCCGACACAGGGCGGCGCCCCTGTCCGGAATGCATTCGACCGGATATCCACAACCCAGTCTTTTCGCCTCCATGCCGCCGTATTCATTGCATAGTTTGCTACATAAACAATAGCAAACATGCGCAACGCTGCCAGGCCCCCTGTCGCAGGCGTCAGGCCCGCAGCCAGGCCTGCATGTGCGGGTAGGGCTGCGCGCCCTGCGCCTCGGCCTGCGCGGGTTGCAGGGCGAGGCCCGCCGCGGCCAGGCCGGCGGCGCCCAGGTAGACGCCCATCTCGAACGTGAATCGCAGGCTCTGCGATTGCCCGTGGTAGCCCCCGTCGTGGAACAGCACGGCCGAATCCAGCCCCAGGTGGCGCATGGCGGCCCAGGCCCAGGCCGTGGCCTCGGTCTCGCCGCCGTGCTCGACGGCGGGCAGCTCTTCCAGGGCGCCGTCCACCTGGGCGCGCAGCGCGGCAGGGATCACGGCCAGGTGCCCCGCCTCGTGCAGCAGGTCGCCCGGCCAGCGCAGGCGCGCCATGTCCACGCAGAGCCCGCCGTGCTCGATGCGCACCCCGGGCAGGAAGCAGCCCTCGGGCAGTTCGGCCTCGCGCACCGGCAGGCCGATGCCGCGCAGGAAATCCACGATGCGGCGCGCCAGCGCCGCGTTCTCCGCGTCCAGGTTCACCTCGGCTTCCATCGCATTCCTCTCGTCGTTATGGGGGGGTTCAGGGGGCCGGCTGCAGCAATTGCGCCACGCGCTCGCGCAGCGCCTCGGGCTGCACGGCCTGCGCCGGCATTGGCGCGCCCACGTGCAGCCCCACGCGGTTGAAGAACCCGCGGCGGAAGGGCCGGGCCATGGCCGCGCCGTCCACGCGGCTGAAGAACGATCCCCACAGATTGGTGAGCGCCATGGGCACGACCGGGGGCTCGACCCCTTCGGCGCGGGCGCGCTCCAGGATCTTCATGATGCCGCCCTTGAAGGGCTGCAGCGTTCCGTCGCGCGTGATGCCGCCCTCGGGGAAGATGGCCAGCAGGTCGCCGTCCCGCAGCACCTGCGCGGCGCGCTCGAAGGCGGCCTCGTAGATGGCGGGGTTCTCTTTCTGCGGCGCGATGGGGATCGCCTTGGCAAGGCGGAACAGCCAGCCCAGCACCGGCACGCGGAAGATGCGGTGGTCCATCACGAAGTAGATGGGCCGCGGGCTGGCGGCCATGAGCAGCACGGCATCGACGAAGCTCACGTGGTTGCAGGCCAGCAGCGCTGCGCCCTGCGTGGGGATGTGCGCATCGCCCTGCACCCTGAAGCGGTACACCAGCCGCGAGAGCACCCAGGCCACGAAGCGCAGCAGGTACTCGGGCACGATGAGGAAGATGTAGCCCGCCACGATGGCGTTGGCGATGCCCGTGAAGAGGAATACCTGCGGAATGCTGAACTTCGCCGCCAGCAGCGCGCCCGCGATGACCGAACTCGCGATCATGAAGAGCGCGTTCAGGATGTTGTTGGCCGCGATGATGCGCGCGCGGTGCGTGGGCTGGCTGCGCATCTGGATCAGCGCGTACATGGGCACGCTGTAGAGGCCCGCGAACAGCGAGAGCAGCAGCAGGTCGGCCATCACGCGCCAGTGCGCGGGCTGGGCCATGAAGGCCGCGATGCCCATGGAAGGCGCGGGCGGCAGGCCGCGCGACGCGAAGTACAGGTCGATGGCGAACACGCTCATGCCGATGGCGCCCAGCGGCACCAGGCCGATCTCCACGTGCCGGCGCGAGAGCACCTCGCACAGCAGCGAGCCGATGCCGATGCCCACGGAGAACACCACCAGCAGCAGCGAGGCCACGCGCTCGTCGCCGTGCAGCACGTCCTTGGCGAAGCTCGGGAACTGCGACAGGAACACCGCGCCGAAGAACCACATCCAGCTGATGCCCAGCAGCGAGCGGAACACCACCACGTTGCCGTGTGCGAGCTTCAGGTTGCGCCAGGTCTCGGTGAACGGGTTCCAGTTGATGACGAGGCCCGGGTCGGTGGCCGGCGCGCTCGGGATGAACTGCGCGACCGCCCGGCCCGCGAGCGCGATGGCGACGCAGGCCGCCGCCACCCAGGCATGGCCCACGCCGGGCAGCGCCACCAGCAGGCCGCCGGCCACCTGGCCGAGCAGGATGGCCACGAAGGTGCCCATCTCCACCATGCCGTTGCCGCCGGTGAGCTCGCGCTCGGAGAGCACCTGCGGCATGTAGGCGAACTTCACGGGGCCGAACAGCGTGGAATGCAGGCCCATGAGGAAGGTGCAGGCCAGCAGCACCACCGGGCTGGCCACCAGGAAGCCCCAGGCGGCCACCAGCATGATGGCCACCTCCAGGTTCTTCACGAAGCGGATCATCCGCGTCTTGTCGATCTTGTCGGTGAGCTGGCCCGAGGTGGCCGAGAACAGCAGGAACGGCAGGATGAAGAGCGCCCCGATCACGAGGCCCGCCATCGAGGGTGGCATCCACGACACGCTGAGCTGGTAGGTCACCATCACCGTGAACGCGAACTTGAACAGGTTGTCGTTCGCCGCGCCGGCGAACTGCGTCCAGAAGAACGGCGCGAACCGACGCTGGCGCAACAGCGCGAACTGGTTGGGGTGCTCGCCATGGCCACCCGGAGGTGCCGCCACGTCGGTCGCCGCGATGCGGACTGGGCTCTCGCTCATGCCGTGCTCCTGGGGGTGTATCGAATCATTTGGCCTCCGCGCTGGGCGGCATTGTGCCTTCGCGGCGGCCGCGCCAGGGCGTGCCGCGCTCGCACCGCGCGAAGTACCGCCGGTGCCCGAGCGCAGAGAGCACCGGCCACGCGGCCATCGCCGCCGCGAGGTGCTTGAGGCTGTGGCCCGACACGCCCTGCGAGGTGGCCGCGAACACCGCCGCGTCGCCGGCCTCCAGCAGCTTGGCGAGCGCATACCAGCCGACCACCGCGGCCAGCGAAAAACCCAGGCGCCCCGGCAGCGGCGCGCGGCCCGTGCGGCGGCCCTGCGCCGCATCGGCGGCCAGCGCCAGCAGGAGCAGCATGCCGCCGCCCTGCACCAGCCCCCAGGGCCACAGGTCGCCCGTGATGCCCCAGCTGCGCAGTGCCGCCCACCCGCCGGCCAGCACCGCCACCGCGGTGAACGCCGCGGCCCGTGCGCCGATGCGCTCGTCCACCGCGAGCGCCAGCATGCCGGCGAAGGCCACGAGCATGCCCGCGCGGTCGGCCAGCAGCGTGATGCCGTGGGGTTGCCAGTGGTAGAGCGCCGAGCCCGCCGCCGTGAGCAGCAGCCCCGCGAAGAACACGCCCGCCGCGCCGGCCGTGGCCCCGCGCAGTGCCCCTTCGCGCAGCCGCGCCGCGAGGCGCGCCAGGCCCGCGAGGCCCAGCACCGCGAACGGAAGGTTGGTGAGCACGTCCATGGCGTGGGGCAGGCCCCAGAGCGTGCGCTGGTCCGCATAGGCATGGGCCTGGGCGCCGGCCGCGACGAACGGGCCGGCCAGCGCCAAGGCCAGGCACGCCGCCAGGAAAAGGCAGAGCGCACCTTCGCGGCGCGAGAAAAGCCGCACGCGCGGCGGGGCGGCGGAGGGGGCGTTGGGGAAACGGTGCATGGCAGGAAAAGGGGGGTGGATGAACGTGGCGGCAGTCTGGCGCGCCGGCCTGCAGCAGCATCGACTTTTGCCACCGGCAGCCCGGATCGATTCCAGAAGTATCCATAATCGATACCCATGAGCACCACAGCCGACCTCGTCGCCGCCCTGAAGAAAGAACTCAAGGCCGCGCACATGACCTATGCCGACCTCGCCCAGGCGCTGGGCATGGCCGAGTCCAGCGTCAAGCGCATGCTGGCCAAGGGCGACATGCCGCTGTCGCGCATCGATGCGATCTGCCGCGCGCTGCGGCTGGATTTTGCCGATCTGGCGCGGCGCGTGGCCGACAGCCAGCCGCTGCTGGACCAGCTCACGCTGGAGCAGGAGCGCGCGGTGGTGGCCGACAAGAAGCTGCTGCTCATGGCCATCTGCGTGCTGAGCCAGTGGACGCTGGAGCAGATCCTGGGCACCTACCGGCTCTCGGAGGCCGAGGGCGTGAAGTACCTCGCGCAGCTCGACCGCATCGGCATCATCGAGCTGCGCCCCCTCAACCGCTATCGGCTCAAGCTGGGCAAGACCTTCCGCTGGCGCCCGCACGGGCCGGTGATGCATTACTTCCGCGACCATGCGCTGCTCGATTACTTCGCCGGCAGCTTCGACGGCCCCGGTGAGGGCGTGCTGATGGTGCACGGGGCCATCAGCCGCAGCCTGGCGCCGGCCTTCCAGGAGCGCATCCAGCGCGTGGCGCACGATTTCGCGCAGCAGCACCTGGCCGACCAGCGCCTGCCCGAAGGCGAGCGCGAGGGCTACACCGTGCTGCTGGCGATGCGCAGCTGGGAATTCGAGGTGTTCACCGCCATGCGCCGCTGAAAGGGGCGGCGGGCCGGCCCGCCCCACGCCGCGTCAGCGCCGGAAGTTCTGGCGCAGCGCGCTGCAGATGCAGGCCGCCAGCTCTTCCTGCTGCTCGATGCCGAACTGGACGGAACGGTCGAAATTGCGCGCCCAGGTGATGCGCCGCAGCGATGAATCCACCAGCCGTATCGATGCGCGGATGCGGCCTTCGTCGATGCGCACGCTGCCCTCGACGCGGTGGTGGGCGCAGCGCGCGGCCGCGCCGGCCGGTGCGGGCGACGGCCCCGAGCCCATCAGCACGGCGCCGAACGACTTGAAGAGCTGCTCCAGCAGCTCTTCGTACAGGCCGTCCGCGAAGGCCTGCCCGTCCATGCGCTCGGCGATGTAGTGGATGGGCTGCACCATCAGCAGGTGGTCGGCGCCCGCGCCCCCGGCGGCGTCGCGGCGGCGCCGGAGCACGGGCATGTAGGTGCCCACGGGAATGTGGATCTCGATGTCCTGGGGCGGCTCGTTGGCCGCGTAGTAGGCCTCCAGCCGCTGCCGCAGGCGGCCCACCTGCACCCGCACGATCGGGTCCTCCGCCGGCAGGAACACCGCGGGCTCGCGGTCGAACACTTCGATGCCGATGGCGTATTCGCTGGTGTTGCGGCTGTCGCCGGCGATCGCCTGCGCCACGAGAAAGCGCAGCAGCCTCTGCATCCGGTGCGCTTTCGTGAAGCACTCGCTCCGCATGATCGCATCGCACGCGGAGCGGACATCGTCTTCTTTGATTTCCTCGGTTCCGTCTTTCAAAGTCATTCCCTCATTCATGTGTTCGCTTGTTATGTGAGGGAGCCGGGCGGGCGGTGCCACGGCCCGCCGGGTTCCCGCGAAAAGCTTCGCACGAATCGCGGGAAAGCGGCAGCAGGCGTATCGGCGCGCGGGGCCGGCATTGATACGTGGGGAGCCGCTTGCGGACCGGTGTGGGCCCGCCCCGGGGGGAGAACCCGTGGGCCGGGCGGTTACGGTAACGCCGCCCGGGGCTTAACCGTAACGATACTTTTCCATTCCCCGTGCCCGGAAATAAGATGCCCTCCAGCTCGCGAAATCACCGCGGCACACCACAAAAACATTGGAGGGCTCCATGTCAGATTCGCTTCCCGCGGATGTCATCCAGGCCATCGCGATATCGAACGCGAAGTCCATCGGAGAGCAGCCGGCCATCCTGGCGAACCTCGCGCTGGCGCAGCAGATCTTCAACCAGAACATGCAGCAGCAGATCGCGCTGAGCCAGCAGCAGGCGATGAACCAGGTGCAGATGGCCGCCACGGCCAAGAGCGTCGCCATGATCGACAACTGCAAGAACCAGGGCGCGATCGATCAGATGGTCAAGGACATCGAGAAGCTGATCCACGACATGGACCTGATCCAGATGCAGAACCGGTCCTCCGGCAGCGGCTGAAGCCCGCCGCCGGCCCCACGGCCCGCCCCCTTTTTTCCCGCATGCCCTTCGCGCCACCCTTGCCGGCCGGCGCGGAGCCATCCTCCCCATTTCCGGGGCGGCGGTAGGCAAGCCGCCATTTCACTTCCACAAACCGACCAACGAGGAGAAGAACCATGGCTTTGAACGAAGAAGTAGTGAGCGCCGTCGCCATCGGCAACCTGAAGGCCATCTCGGAGCAGCCCGCGATGCTGTCCAACCTGGCCTACTCGAACACCGTGGCCAACACCAACCTGTCGCAGCAGAACGCGGTGGCGAACCAGCAGGCGATGAACGAACTGGGCATCTCCATCGTCGCCAAGGCTTCCAACACGGTGAGCAACCTGGGCCCGCTGGAAGCGCGCTCCGCGGTGGACATCCTCACCAATGACGAGCTGGCGCAGACCATCGCCGACATGAAGGCCACCCTGCAGGCCTTCAAGGGCTGATCAACCGCCCCAACGGGCCTGACACGGAGGGCAGAACATGCTTGACGAACAAGTGGTGAGCGCGGTCGCGATCGGCAATCTGAAAGCGATTTCGGAACAGCCGGCCATGCTGTCCAACCTCGCCTATTCCAATGTGGTGACCACGAACAACCTGGGTCAGCAGAACGCGGTGGCCAACCAGCGCGCGGTCGGCGAACTCGGGCTGCCGCTGGTGGCCAAGGCCACGAACACCATCGGCAACATCGGCCCGCTGGAGGCCCGCTCCGCGGTGGATGTCCTGACGAACAACGAACTCGCGCAGACCATCGCCGACCTCAAGGGCGTGCTGCAGGCGTTCGCGGGGTCGCCGGGAGGCAAGCTGCCGAAAGACCTCCTGAAGGAACTCAAGGCGCTGCTCGAACAGGGCCTGGAACTGAAGGACGGCGTGCTGATCGTGCCGGAGTCGGTCAGGGAGATCGTGATCCCCGGCAGCCTCGCCAAGGAAGACATCTCGATCGCGATCGAGAGCCAGCGCACGGTCATCAAGGTCCGGCGCAGATAAGCACCCACGGGTGAATAGCGGGGCGCCCGTCGGGCTGCCCCGCCTCTTTGCAAGGGAGGGAACATGGGAAGCATCGAAATCAAGGTGGTGGGCGATCCGCAGGCAGGCCTGCCCGGCGAAGTCACCGAAGCCGTCGCACTGACGGGCGTGGCCACGGCGCAGCAGCCCGCGAACCTGTCCAATCTGGCGTATGCCAACCAGGTGAGCAGCACCCACCTGAGCGCCCAGAACCAGGTCGCCCGGCAGGACGCCATGAACCGGCTCCACCACTCGATCCTGGCGAAGGCCGTCAACCAGGTGCAGGACCCGCAGCCGGTCGCTGCGCGGTCCGCCGTGGCGGCATTCAGCGGCAACGAAACCGCCCAGGCGCTGGCCGACCTGCGGGCCGCCATCGACGCCTTCCCCAGCCGCTGAAGGCACGACCCGAGGAGCCACGGCATGGAACAGACCCCCGACACCCTGGCGCCCATGGAGCAGCACAACCGCCTGCTCATGGCGCAGATCGACGGCCGGCTGCGCAGCGGCTTCGGCGCCGCGCTGCAAAGCAGCGACTACTACGTGATCCGCAACAAGGCCACGGGCGTGCTCTCGGTGCTCGCATCGACCACCCTCCAGGACGACCACGATGCCGTCCACGGGCCCGCGCCGTTCGCGCAGTGCATCGAATTCGTCAATTCCTCCGTGGTCACGCGGATGGCCGAATCCGACGGCTGGACGCCCGCCCCCGGCGCTGCGCCGGCCGCGCAGGAAGCCGCCGCCCAGGAAGGCACGCGATGAGCCAGCCCGAATCCATCCAGGAGCTGGGCAAGGCCGTCGAGGACATCGCCGTGTCGATGACCAAGGTGGCCACGAACATCGCCCTGCTGGGCGTCGAAGGCAACGCCGACGAGCAGATGCGCATCATCACCGAGGAGAACAACAAGGTGCTGGATTACATCCGCAAGCTCTACAAGCTGCCGCCGGCGCCGGGGAGCGGGGGCTGACATGGCGGCCACCGGCTCGATCGTCGATGTGCCGCTCGCCGCAGCGGGCGCGCTGAACGCCGTGGCGCTTCCGCGCGCCGAGACCTCCTACACGCTGATGGTGCAGGTGCTGCAGAGCGAACAGCCTTCCCCGCTGATCTTCGGATCGCTGGCCCTGAGCGCGAGCGCGATCACCCAGAGCCTGGCGCTGTACGAAGCCACCATGGCCCGCGGCCGCGGCGGCTGACGCGAAGCCTGCTCTGCCTGCCATGGCACGCACCGATCCCCCATGGCGCCCGCTGCCGGAACAGGTCGTGGTCGTGGCCTTCCCCACCGCGTGCCGGCAGGCCGCCTGGCCCGGCGCGGAGGGCGCGCCGGCTAGCTTCTTCATCGTGCAGGCGCCCACCGGCGAGATCGCGCTGCCGCAAACCGACTTCGGCTGGCTGCAGCTCTCGGCGCCCGAGCCCATCGCGCCGGGCTGGAGCCGGATCGGCTACCACGCCGGCGACAACACCCTGGAAGCACGCCGGGTACCGGTGCCCGTGCAGGTGCGCCAGCAGCCGTACGCCGTGGAATTCCTGCAGCAGGCGGGCCTGCTGGTGCAGACCGAGATGGTGCGCGTGCTGAATTCGCCGCTGAACATCGACTGCCTGATGGCGGTGATGTTCATCGCAAGCCTCATCAAGAAGATCCCGGTCCCGCCCATCAAGGTGCTCGTCACGGTGCTGGCCGTGCTGGCGCTCATCGCGCTGGGCATGGCCGTCTCGCTGCTGCGCCACGGCTTCGCCCAGGTGCCGGAGCCCCTGCCGCTGTCCACCGACACGAACGGCGTGCCCATCGAGGTCGTGCCCGGGGTGTCGGTGCAGCAGGGCCTGCCGCTCGCGCAGGTGCCGGCGGAGGACCAGACCATCCTGCTGCAGACCGTCAAGGAGATCTACTGGCTGCTCAGGCAGCTCGCGTGACGCGGGCGGCGGGCGGCGCGCATTTCCATTCGCTGTTTTTCAACCCCGGAGAAAGAGAGAGACCCATGCCCATCACCACGCAGGACATGCTCCAGAACGCCAGCGGCTACACCGCGATATTGCCGCTGAGCTACATGGTGCCGACCTTCTATCCCACGCCGCCCGGCACGGTGCACCCTTCGAGCGGCGCCCCCCTCATCCGCCTGGACGACCCCGACCTGCAGGCCCGTGCCCAGCGCCTGGTGAACGTGCTGTACTGGACCGCCAGCACCTACCAGAACCAGGACGGCATGTCGGACAGCCGGACGCTGAAGGTCTTCATCGCCCCGGAGTTCTACTTCCGCAAGGCGTCCCGGCAGGAGACCGACCAGGCCCGTTTCCTGCGCGACACCACCTTCGGCTCCTACCCCGAACACGCGCGCTACGCGCTGAGCGAGGTGCTGTACGCCGCCACCCAGAACTCGCCGCTGTTCCGCGACTGGGTCATCGTCGCGGGCACGGTCTGCTCGGTGCTGCCCATGCAGGAACCGCACCGGCTGAACCTGCTCAACACCGCCATCATGCTGCGCGGATCGCGCGCGCGGCCCGACGAGAGCGTGCCCTACATCCTGATGGAGAAGCACTACATCTCCCACATCGACGGCCCGCCGGAGGACTGGCACGCCAACCTCGATCCCTCCACCACCTACAGCTTCCAGCTCAATCCCGACCAGCACCTCGACAACCTGATCTACTGGGACCGGATGTCGGTCGGGCTGGAGGTGTGCCTGGACCACGCCAAGCAGGTGGTGGTGAACGCCATGAACACGCTGGGCCAGACCCTGGGGCCGCAGGCGACCGCGCTGGACCTCCAGCTGGTCACGTCCTGCGGCATGGCCATCGTCCAGCAGGCGGTGGCCGTGGGCGACGGCTCGCTCATCTTCCTGACCGACGGGATGTCGCACCTGCAGCGCCTGCAGGAGCCGATCTTCGAGATCGGCCGGTTCAACGCCGCCACCAACACGACGACGCTGATCGACCCAAGCGCCTTCCAGTTCACCGAACTGCCGGTGCACGACGACTACCGGGTGGACTACCTGCAGGGCCTCTACAGCAAGAAGGGGCTGCGCCAGGGCGTGTGGGCCGCCAAGTCCCCCCTGCCGCTGCACACCTCCAACCCCTGAAGGCGGCCGGCATCGCGCGGGCAGGGCCCGCGCAGCCATCGTTCACAGCATTTCGCTGTGCACGTGCACCACGCGGCCGATGAGCCGGGCGGCGGGCTCGGTGAGCTGCTTGCGCGGAAACCGCGGCGCGTTCTCGGCCGCCAGCCACCAGGCGCCGCTGTCGCGCACCACGCGGCGCACCAGGCAGGCCCCTTCGTAATCGACCACGAACACCTGGCCATCGGCCGGGGCAGGCTCGCGCGTGTCCACCGTGACCACGTCGCCGGCATGGAGCGAGGGCTGCATGCTGTCGTCGCCGAGCGCCACGGCGATCAGGTCGCGCGCCCGCAGGCTGCGGCGCGCCAGCCAGTCATGGGTGAGCGCGATGGCGGGCATGTCGTCCTCAACCGCATCGGTGCCCTGGCGGGGTGCCGCCGCGCCGGCGGCCCGCCACCGCAGGCTCTGCTGCGGCCGCACGGCGAGCACCAGCACGGCTTCGTCTCCGGCGCCGGCCCGTGCGGGCGGCGCCGCGGCAGCCTCGTAGAGCCCCTCGGCCTCGCCCACGCGCGGCAGCAGCGAAGGCCCCTGGGGCTGGAACCACTGGCGCATGCCGCGCAGGCCCTCGATCGCCCGCACGGTCTTGTCGGACACCGCGCGCGACCCGGAAAGCATCTGCCGCACGAAAGCCCCGTCGCGGTAGCCCAGCACCCGCCCGAAAGCGGTCACGTTGCCCTCGGTGAGGTGGCCCACCGCCTGCTCCAGGCGCTGGCGCCGGTAGAGTTGCAGCGCGGTTTCGTCCATGGGGCCGGAAAGTAGCACGCGCTACGGTTGCTTTTGCTACTTTCCAAAAATAGAATCCAGAGCAATTGCTACTTTCCGCGCTGTGGGCCATGACCCTGGACGAATACCTCCAACTGCACGACGCGCTGAGCGTGCGCCAACTGCGGATGCGCATGGCGCAGCACGGCTCGCCCATCAAGAGCGATGCGCAGATCCGGCAATGGCAGCACCGCTACGCCCAGCGCATCCCCTCGCCCATCAACTGCGTGGCCATCGAGCAGGCCACCGACGGCCGCGTCACGCGCCAGGACCTGCGGCCCCACGACTGGGCGTCGATCTGGCCGGAGCTGGGCACGCTCCGCTGAAGCCCGGGCAGGGGCCCATGGGCCTGTACAGGCAGCCCTGTATGCGCGGTCCTCTATGCGCGGGGCCTATAGTGCGGCGCACCATGCCCCAGCCCCACCCGTCCTCCGCCGGCACCGCGACGCCGGCCGCCATCCCCGTGCCGCCCGGTACCGCCATCGCATCGCTGCTCCCCGGGGCGGATTTTTCCGATGCCTATGCGATTTCCGATCCGCGCCCGCACGAGAGCGCGCTGCAGACCTGGCTGACCCTGGTAGCGGACACACCGGGATGGATCGAGGGCCTCATGGGCCTGCGCAACCGCCTCGTTCGGCTGGCCGGCCTGCGCGACCTGGGCCCGCTGCGCGGCAACGCCGCGCAGTGGCTGCGCGCACCGCACACCTGCCGGGTGGGCGACCGTGTGGGGATCTTCGAGGTGCGCCACCTGTCGCCGAACGAAGTGGTCATGGGCCAGGACGACCGCCACCTCGACGTGCACGTGTCGCTGCTGCGCAGCGGGACGGCAGCGCCCGGCAGCGCAGGCGGCACCCTCTCGCTCAGCACCGTCGTGCATGTGCACAACGCCCTCGGGCATGCGTACATGGCCGCGGTCGTGCCCTTCCACCGGCGCATCGTGCGCACCCTGATGGTCCGTGCCAGCCGCCTGCCGCCGGAGGGCCGCAGCGGCCGGTGACGGAGGGTGCCCCGCCCGCGAAACACCTGCTCACATAGCTTCGCGTGCCGGCGACACGGCCTTGACGAAAGGCCCCCAGGATGAAGTCATGGCCCATGGATGCGCCGCCCGCACTGCGCAGGCGACGCGCCCCGGCCCCCTCTTCACCGCCGTCACAAGGAGACATCCATGACCACCCCCCGCAAGGCCCTCTCCCTCACCGCTGCCTCGCTCGCGCTGGCCTCGGTCATGGGCACCGTGACCACCTCGGCGCATGCGGCCACCAGTGCCACGGTGATCGTGCAGTCCGGCCCCCAATATGCGCCGCCCCCACCGATGGTGGTCCAGCGCTATTCCGCGCCGCCCCCGCCGCGCTACGAGCGCGTGCCCCCGCCGCGCCGCGGCATGGTCTGGGAACAGGGCCACTGGGAGTGGCAGGGCCGCCGCCATGTGTGGGTGCCGGGCCACTGGCTGCGCGCGCGGCCGGGCTATGCGTACACCCAGCCCGGCTGGGTGCAGCAGGACGGCCGCTGGGAAATGCGCCGCGGCCGCTGGGACCGCGACGGCGACGGCGTGCCGGACCGCTACGACCGCCGCCCCAACAACCCCTACCGCCAATGAACACGCGCGCAGACCCAGCCGCTCGGCATGCAGGCCACATAACCTTATAGGCACAAAGCATGAAGCCTTGACCACAATGGCGCATTCACGGCCTGCGACCGCGGCTGCCTGAGCGGCAGTCCGGGCCCGGGCCTTTTCCAAGGACCTCCCCATGCGCCGCCACCTCCCCTCCTTCTCCTGGCTCCCTGCCGCAGCGCTCGTCGCTGCCGCGGCCTGGGCCGCGACCCTCGCCACCCCCGCCGTGGCGGCCGACACCGGCGCAGCCGCCGACTGGCCGCGCCAGCCGGTCACGCTCATCATGGGGTTTCCCGCCGGCTCGGGCGTGGACGTGGTGGCGCGCGCGGTGCAGGAGCCGCTCAGCCAGAAGCTGGGCCAGCCGGTCATCATCGACTACAAGTCCGGCGCCGCAGGCAACATCGCCAGCGAGTTCGTGGCGCGCGCCAGACCCGACGGCTACACCCTCGTCTTCGGCACGGCGGCCACGCACGGCAGCAACGCCGCGCTCTACAAGAAACTGCCCTTCGACGTGGAAGCCGATTTCGCGCCCGTGGGCACGCTGATCGACGTGTCGAACGTGCTCACCGTGAACCCGAACGTGATCGACGCGAAGACGCTGCAGGAATTCGTCGACATCGTGAAGGCCAACCCCGGCAGGTACAACTACGCCTCCACCGGCAACGGCGCAGGCACGCACATGGCGTTTGCCGAATTCAACGCGCGCCTGGGGCTGAACATGGTCCACGTGCCCTACAAGGGCGGCCCCGAGGCCATCACCTCCGTGGTGCGCGGCGAGACCTGCTGCATCATGAACCAAGTGCAGACCGTGCTGCCGCACTACAAGGCCGGCAAGGTGCGGCTGCTGGGCATCCCCACGGCCAGGCCCGTGGCGGCCGTGAAGGAAGTGCCTACCATCGCATCGAGCGGCCTGCCCGGCACCAAGGGCTTCGACAGCTCGATCTGGTTCGGCATCTTCGCGCCCAAGGGCACCGATGCGGCCATCGTGCACAAGCTGAACACCGCGCTGCGCGAGGTGCTGGAGCAGCCCGACGTGCGCCAGCGCTTCGAATCGCAGGGCAACACGGTGCGCATCGAAACGCCCGAGCAGTTCGGCCAGACGGTGCACAAGGACCGGGCCAAATGGGCGCAGGTGGTGAAGGACGCGAAAATCAGCATTGATTAGCTAGGGGCAACCCCCTGAGCGGCTTTGCCGCTCCCCCCTTCTCTCGCGGCGCTGCGCACCGCGGGAAGGGGGGCACCCCCTGCGGCCTGGCGGAGCCAGTTCCGCGGGGGTTGCTGGCCTGGGGCCTCGCCAGTTTCATACGCCGTGAGCAAAGCGCCTGCCCTTGCATCCATGGCACCTCTTACTGCACCGATCTCTTCATGGCACTCTCTTCCCCTCTGGGCGCGGCCGGGCTGGCCGCCCTCGAACAACGGCTGCAGCACGATCTGCTGACCCTCAACTGGCGCGCAAAGCCCTGGATGCCGCAGCGCACGCACGCCGGCCGGCCGGTCGTCGACGTGCTCATCGTCGGCGCCGGGCAGGCGGGGCTCGCCGCCAGCATGGCGCTCGCGCAGCAGGGCATCGCCGCCGTGCTGCTGGACCGCGCGCCGGCCGACCGCGAAGGCCCCTGGGCCACCACGGCGCGCATGGAGACGCTGCGCTCGCCCAAGGAGCTGACGGGCCCCGCGCTGGGCGTGCCCTCGCTCACCTTCCGCGCATGGTTCGAGGCCCAGTGGGGCGCCGACGCCTGGGCCGCGCTCGACAAGATCCCGCGCCTGCAGTGGATGGATTACCTGCGCTGGTACCGCCGCGTGACGCAGGCCGACGTGCGCAACGGCCACGCGGTGACCGCGCTGCGGCCGCGGGCCGATGGCCTGGTCGAGGTGGACGTGGCCGTAGGCGGCGCGGCACCCGCCACCTGGCATGCGCGCCGCGTGGTCCTTGCCACCGGCCGCGACGGACTGGGCGGCCCGCTCATCCCCGCCTTCATGGAGGGCGTGCCGCGCACGCGCTGGGCGCATTCGTCCGACGTGCTCGACTACGCCACGCTGCGCGGCCTGCGCGTGGGCGTGATCGGCATGGGCTCCTCGGCCATGGACAGTGCCGGCACCGCGCTCGAAGCCGGCGCGGCCAGCGTGGACCTGATCGCGCGGCGCACCGAGCTGCCGCGCATCAACAAGTCCAAGGGCTCGGGCGTGCCCGGCCTCGTGCAGGGCCACTCCCTGCTGCCCGACGAGTGGAAATGGCGGCTGCGCCACTACATCGGCGCGCAGCAGGTGCCGCCCCCGCACGGCAGCACGCTGCGCGTGTCGCGCCACCCGAATGCCTTCTTCCACTTCGGCTGCGCCGTGCAGCGGGTGCGCGACACACCGGACGGCCTGCAGGTGGCCACCGCGCGCGGCACCTTCGCCATCGACTTCCTGATCCTGTCCACGGGCTTCGCCATCGACTGGCAGCAGAAGCCCGAGTTCGCCGCCATCGCGCCGCACGTGCGCACCTGGGGCGAGCGCTACACCCCGCCGCGCGGCGAGGAAGACCCCGAGCTGCGCGATTCGCCGGACCTCGGCCCGCTGTTCGAGTTCCAGGAGACGCCCCCCGGCGCCTGCCCGGGCCTGGACCGCATCCACTGCTTCTGCTACCCCGCCGCGCTCTCGCACGGCACCATCTCGGGCGACATCCCGGCCATCAGCGACGGCGCGCGGCGCCTGGCCGGCGGCCTGGCGGGCCTGCTGTACCGCGAGGACGTGGAGCACCACTTCGCCGCGCTGCAGGCCTATGCCGAGCCCGAACTGCTGGGCGACGAATGGACGCCCGCCGACACCGCGCAGCGCACCGTCGGCCCCTGAGACCCGCAGCGGCCCGCCCAACGGCCCATCCCGCCCTTCAACGGAGCTATCCCGCCATGACCACCCAGCCACCCGCCACCGCAGCCGCCCCCGCCAGCGACACCATCGACCACGTTGCGGGACTCGTGCCCGGCCGCTCCGCGCACACGGTGCGCCACCAGCGCGACAAGGTCGCCACGGCCACGCAGGCCTGCGAGGACGCGCTTTTCTCCGGGGTGCTGCCCGGCGCCTTCACGCCCGCCGAGCGGCTGGCCATCGCGCAGGACGTGGTGCGCGTGAGCGGCGTGCCGGCACTGGCCGCGCACTACCGCGCACGCCTGGAAGCGGCGGGCTCGCCGGTCGCACCGGCGCTGCGCGCCCTGGCGGACGACACGGGCGCCGCACCGGATACCGCCGGCATCGCCGGATTCGGCGGCGCCAGCGCGCGGCTGCAGGCGGCCGTGCGCTTCGCGCGCACGCTGGCGCTGGAGCCCGCGCGCAGCGACCGCAATGCGCTGCTCGCACTTCCACAGGCCGGCCTCTCCACGCCGGACGCGGTGCTCATCGCCCAGCTCGTGGGCTTCGTGACCTACCAGCTGCGCGTGGCGGCCGGCGTGGCCGCGCTCGATGCCCTGCCCGCGCCGGACGCCTCGGCCCCTGCCAGCCCGGCCGCGCCGGAAGCACCCTTCGTGCACCCCGCCAACCTCCCGCCGCCCGGCCAGCCCCTGCGCCTGGCGGGCTACACGAGCGAGACGCTGGACTGGAAGGCCTGGCTGCCCGTGGTCGATCCGCAGCAGGCGACCGAAGAGCAGCAGGCCGTGCTCGACCTGAGCCACCCCAAGGCCCGCACGTCCGATTTCTACCTGCTGCTGGCGCACCAGCCGCGCGTGCTGTCGGAGCGCTCGCAGGCGTTCAACGCCATCATGTACGCGCCCGGCGGCCTGGCACGCGCCGAGCGCGAAGTGGCCAGCACCGTCGTATCGCGCGTGAACGGCTGCGTGTACTGCGCCTCGGTGCACGCCCAGCGCTTCGAGCAGCTCGCCAAGCGCAACGACGTGATGGCGCAGATCTTCGAAGACCCCGACACCGCCGGCACGAACGCCCGCGAGCGCGCCATCGTGCAGGCCAGCGCCGCACTCACGCGCACGCCCGGCGCATTCGGGCCGCAGCACCTCGCACCGCTGCGCGCCGCGGGCCTCTCGGATCTTGAAATCCTCGACGCCCTGCATGCGGCCGCGCTCTTCGCGTGGGCCAACCGGCTCATGCTGAACCTGGGCGAAGCGGTGTACCCCGCGGCCGCGTGAGGCCAAAAACCTGGGACCTGGGCAGCGGGTTCTAGAATGGCCCCCGCAGGAGAGCGAGCGGCCCGTCCGCTCCACCGAAGGCGCAAACTCCCATACACGCTCAGGTCCCGTACTGCACCACCACACAGCCGTCTGGAGAGCCGCCACGCCACGTGGCGCACCGAAGGAGCAAACCCCGCGCGGCGGTCGCACGGGGTGAATCTCTCAGGTACCAAGGACAGGGGGAGCGGCAGCCAGGCTTTGCGGCCGCCGGCTGTTCGCTATCGCAAGACCATAGCCACCGGCACCGCTGACCTGGCCCCCCCGTTGCGGGCGGGCCATCGACGAGAGCACTCTGCGCGGAGCCGCGCAGCGATTGCGTCGGGGCATGCCTGCATGGAAAGGCTTGTGACACCATGCGCGTGACCATCCTCGGAGCCGGCCTGCTCGGCACCACCTCCGCTTATTTCCTCCAGCAGCTCGGCCACGAAGTGACCGTCATCGACCGCCAGGCCGTGCCCGGCGCCGAGACCAGCTTCGCCAACGGCGGGCAGATCTCCGTGAGCCATGCCGAGCCCTGGGCCAACCCCGGCGCGCCGCTCAAGGTGCTGAAATGGCTCGGCCGGGAAGATGCGCCCCTGCTCTTCCGGCTGCGCGCCGATCCGCGCCAGTGGCTCTGGGGCCTGTCCTTCCTGCGCGAATGCACGCCCGCGCGCACGCGCCACAACATCGCGCAGATCGTGCGGCTGGGCACCTACAGCCGCGACACGCTGCAGCAACTGCGCCGCGACCTGGGGCTGGAGTACGCGCAGCGCACGCAGGGCATCCTGCACTTCTACACCGACGCCCGCGAGTTCGACGCCGCGCTCGCGCCGGCCGAGCAGATGCGCCAGCTCGGCTGCGAGCGCCGCGTGGTGAGCGCCGACGAGGCCGTGCGCCTGGAGCCCGCGCTGGCCCACATCCGCCCGCAACTGGCCGGCGCCACCTATACCGCCGCCGACGAATCCGGCGATGCCCACGCCTTCACGCGCGCGCTGGCGCAGCGGGCCGCGCAGGCCGGCGTGCAGTTCCGCTTCGGCTGCCACATCACCGCGCTGCGCACGGCCGGCGGCCGGATCGACCACGTCGAGATGACCGACGAACAAGGCCGCTTCGAGCGCGTGCAGGGCGACGCCTACGTGCTGGCCATGGGCTCCTTCAGCGCACTGCTGGCCGAACCGCTGGGCCTGCGCCTGCCCATCTACCCGGCCAAGGGCTACTCGGTCACGCTGCCCGTGCGCGACCCGCAGGCGGCGTACGGGGCGAGCCTGACCGACGATGAGTACAAGCTCGTGTTCTCGCGCTACACCGATGCCTCGCGCGACGTGCTGCGCATCGCCGGCACGGCCGAGCTGGGCGGCTGGACGCGCGATTTGAACCGCGTGCGCTGCGAAGCCATCGTGCGGCGCGTGGAGCAGCTCTTTCCGGGCGCGGGCGACACGTCGCAGGCGCAGTTCTGGACCGGCCTGCGCCCCGCGACGCCGAGCAACGTGCCGCTGATCGGCAAGACGAAGCTGCCCAACCTGTTCCTCAACACCGGGCACGGCACACTCGGCTGGACGCATGCCTGCGGCTCCGGCCGCGCGATCGCGCACATCGTGAGCGGGATCGCGCCCGAGGTGGACTTCGCCTTCACGGGCATGCCGCGCGGCACCGCCGCGGCGCCGGCGCTGGCCTGACACCTGATACGGTTTGCTATTATTTTTATAGCAAACTATTCAATGAACCCGGCGGCATGGAGCATAAAAGGCTTCAAACCGTCGCCCCAGGGGCCGCGGCAGCCCTCAAGCCTCGCCGAACCCCTCGCAGGTGAACACCGTGAGCACGCCGGTGTAGCCGTAGAGGTGGTGGTGGGCGATCTCGCCCCCGGCGAAGAAGCCCACCAGCGGCACGTCGCCCAGCGCGTGGCGCACGATCTGCAGCTCGGCGCTCGGCCCTCCGAAATGCGGGCCGCCGCGGCCCGAGCAGCTCACGTAGATGGCGCCGACGATGGTGCGCTCGGGCATGCCGTCGGTGGCATGCGCCAACGCCTGCATGAGCGCCGCGCGCTCGCCGCCGGCCACCGGCGGCGGCGCCACGGGCTCCTGCGCCTCGGGCGCGAGTTCCTCGCGGATCTCCGCGCAGATGCGCATCAGGTCGGCCCGCGCGGCGGCCACATTGCGCTGGCAGAACGCGAGCCGCATGCCCTCTTCCACCTTGTCGGCCAGCGCCACGCCCTGGCGCATCGGATCGAGCCCCACCAGGTGGCGGACCCGCACGTCGGTGCCGAAGTGTCCCGTGCGGCCCATGGGCTGCGCGCCGGCATCCACCAGCCCCGCGAGCGTCGCGCGCAGGGCCCGCAGCGCCGGCTGCGGATCGCCGTCGAGCGTCACGCCCAGCGTGCGCAGGAGCACATCGAGCGCGGGCTCGCCATCGAGTTCCAGCACCACGTTGTCCTGCGCGCCCGTGATCTGCGCGAACGGCCCCACCGGCTGGCAGCCCTGCGTGACGCGGGACAGCAGCCCCACGCCGCGACCGAACGCCACGCCCGAGAGCCCCCCGCCGAACACGCCGCGTGCCGCGCCCTGCCCCGCGATGTTGCCGTTGCCGCCCACCGCGAACTGCACGCTGCGCGAGCGGCTCGCCGCAATGCCGCCGAAGAGGTAGCCCGACACCGTGCGGTCCGACATCTCGGCGATCAGCTCGGCGAGGTCCGGCGTGTCGCCATCGACGTGCACCAGCGCGGTGTGCGGCACGAAGCCGCTGCCCCCGCCCGCCGCGCCGCCGCGCGTGAGCGGGGCCACGCCCGAGAACACGCGGTACTGGTCCGCGGGCAGGTCCAGCAGCATCACCGAGAGCGCCGGCTCATCGAAATACTCGGCGTTGTTGGCCGCCACGCCCACGCCCACGGTACCGCTCCAGTCGGTGACCTCGGGCAGCTCGGCAGAGAGAAAGTCGAGCAGGCCCTCGGCCTCGTCCGCATAGTGGTCGGTGATGTAGAGCAGGCCCAGCGTGGGCGCGTTCGCATAGTGCGGCAACGCCATCTGCGCACGCAGCTGCGCGAGCACCAGCGCGGCGGCCATGCGCCATTGCGGATGGGTGGCGTGGCCGTTCGGAAAAAGCTTCATGGTCGGACGGGCTGGAAAGCCGGGGAGCCGGAGGCCGCAGGGCGCCTCACTTGCGGTTTCGGGGAGCGGCGGCCGCGCGGCGCGCGGTGGCGGGCGCCTTGCCGGCCGCCGTGCGCTTGCCGGCAGCGTCGGCCTCGGGCGCGGCAGCGCTGCCGGACGCAGGCCGCCTGGCGGCAGGCCGTGCGGCCGCCTTGCCGGCCGGCGCATCGCCGCCGCCGGCACCCGCGGCGCCTGCCGAAGCCTTGCGTGCGGCCTTCTGCATGCCTTGCATTCCCTGCATGCCTTGCGCCGCGAGCTGCGTGGCGATGTCGGTCGCGGACTTGAGGGCCTCGGCCGCCAGGCCCTGCGTCGCGTTCACCGCGGGCAGCTTGGAGGCATCGCTCATCGCATTCGCCGCGATCTGCTGGAACTGGCCCGTGAGCGCCGTCCACCACTGCATCGGATCGATCACGCCGGGCGCCGCGGCGGGCGGTGCGGCATCGGCAGCGGGGGCGGCGGCGGGCGCCTCCGCAGGCGCGGGCGCCGGCGTGGGCGCCGGTGCGGCGGCCTCGGGGGCCGCGGCGGAGCGCGCCCTGGCGAACGGGTCGGGACGCGACGCCTGCGAGGCTGCCGGCGGCGCGGCGGCGGCGGAGGCCTCGGCCGCGCGCGGCGTGAACGCACTCGCGAGATCGCCCATCGCCACGTTCATGCCCTGCAGCGTGGCCAGCGTCATCTTCTGCACCTCGAGCGCCTGCACGGTGGCGGTGAGCGCGCGGGAGTTCTGGTCCAGCCAGAACTGCACGGCCTTGAGTTCCTCGATGCGCTTTTCCAGCTCTTCCACGCTGATCGTGGGCGCCACCCAGCCAGAGAGCGAAGGCATCTGCGGCATGCCCGCGGACGCGCCCTTGGCGAGGTTCTGCAGGAAATCGAAGCCCGGCACGAAGCGGCCGAAACCGAACGGGGACGTGTCTTGGGTGGGGTTGCTTTGGTTGCTGCTCATGGCCCTTGTTCCTTCGGTGCGGTGCACCATGGTGCGCCCTGTCGCGTTTGCGCTCTTGCCGCAGGCCGCCGCTCTGGCCGCGGGCAGTCCACGCGCGGCGGCATGGTCGGTGGGCCGCAGCTTAACGCGATTGGCGCGTGCATACCAACGCAGCCGCCCCGGCCGCCGCGCGGCCTTTGCGCACCCGGGCGCCGCGCCCGGGTGCGCATGGCTCCGCCGGCGCAATGCCAGTATCCATGCCGCCTGCAGCGGCAAAAGCGCGCAGGGCCCGCGCCGCTGGCCGGCAAACCCCCTAGAATCCGCCGACCAGCCCGTCTGGGACTTTCATCACTTCAACACGAGAAAACCGACACCATGGCAACTGCAAAGAAAACCGCCGCCGCTCCGGCCAAGAAGGCTGCGGCCGCTCCCGCGGTGAAGAAGGCTGCCGCAGCACCGGCCAAGAAGGCTGCGCCTGCAAAGAAGGCCGCTCCCGCCAAGAAGGCTGCCGCTGCAGCCCCCAAGGCCAAGGCCGCACCCGCTGCGCTCAAGCCCCTGAAGACCACCTTCACCAAGACGTCGCTGGTCGCCCACCTGGCCGAGCAGGCCGGTGTCGAACCCAAGGCCGCCAAGGCCGTGATGGCCGCGCTGGAAGCGACGATCCTGGGCTCCGTGCACAAGAAGGGCTCCGGCGAATTCACGCTGCCCGGCCTGATGAAGATCGGCCTGCAGCAAGTGGCCGCCAAGAAGAAGCGCTTCGGCAAGGACCCGTTCACGGGCCAGGAGCGCTGGTTCCCCGCCAAGCCCGCATCGGTCAAGATCAAGACCCGCGCGCTGAAGAAGCTCAAGGACGCCACGCTGTAGTAGGCGTTACGCCCCGCCGCGCGGCCTTCAGGGCCTGCGCGGCGCAAAGCAAAAAGCCGATGCCACCGCATCGGCTTTTTGCTTTTTTGCGAGTGCCGGCAATCAGCCGTGCGGCTGCAGGTACAGCTGGGCCAGCCGCTCGCGCTCTGCAGCGCCCACGCCGAGCCGCTGCTCCAGGTAGCGGTCCACGCCGCCATGGTCGCTTTCCACGGCCTGCAGCGCCGCCTCGAGAAAGTCTTCCTGCACGCGCCACAGCACGTTGAGCACTTCGTCGGGCGCAGAGCCGTGCAGCTGCGCAGGGCGCTGGTAGAGGCCGTTGGTGAGCAGGTAGTCCTGCATCACCACGTCGCGCGGCACGCCCAGGGCCAGCAGGATCATCGCGGCAGCAAAGCCCGTGCGGTCCTTGCCGGCGGTGCAATGGAACACGAGCGGTACATCGCTTTCCAGCAGGTGCGCGAACAGCGCCGCGAATTCCGGCGCATTGTTCGCCACGAACGCGCGGTAGGTGTCCCGCATCAGCTCGGCCGCGATGGCCGCCGTCATCTCATGGCCCGACAGCGCCATCTCCTTCGCGCGCTGCACCACCGTGGGTTCGATCGACAGCGCGTGGTAGGCCACGCCGGGCAGTTCATAGGGCAGCGTGGCCCGCTCGTGCGCGCCACGGAAATCCACCGCGCGCCTCAGCCCCAGCACAGCGATGGCCCGCGCATCCTCGGCCGTGAGCCCGGCCAGGTGATCGGAGCGGTAGATGCGCCGCCACCGCACGCGGCGCCCGTCCTGCCCCGCATAGCCACCCAGGTCGCGGAAATTGGTGGCGCCAGAGAGGTTCAGGGATCGGGTGTAGGTTGCGTCGTCCATGGCGGCCACTGTATGCGATGCACATGCCTCCGGGGATCAACTCGGCGACTGCCCCGCGGACGCCGTGCTCCAATCGGCGGCACACTGCCCTTGGCGCAACCCCTTCCGACCATGTCCCACGAACTCCATGCCCTGGCCGAGCAACTCCGTCAATTCGCCCAGGCTCGCGCCTGGGAGCCGTTCCACTCGCCCAAGAACCTCGCTTCCGCGCTGATCGTCGAGGCAGCGGAGCTGCTGGAACACTTCCAGTGGCTGACCGAAGCACAGAGCGATGCGCTCCCGCCGGACAAGAAGGAAGCCGTGGGCAGCGAGATGGCCGACGTTCTGCTCTACCTCGTGCAACTGGCCACACGGCTCGACATCGACCTGATCGATGCAGCACAGCGCAAGATGGCCTGCAATGAGCGCCGCTATCCCGTCGCGCTGGCCAGGGGCCACAGCCGCAAGTACGACGCGCTGGACGGCGATCCCCCTGCGGACTGAAAGCGCCGGACACAGGCACGGCTTCGCTTCTCGCTGGGCCTGGACAGTCCGCGTAGGACCGTGCCGCGCACACCGCAGGGTTTGTGCCATCGCAAGGCGCGCGGGCCGCGGATGGCTCCAATGCACCCATGCCCAGCGACACACTTTCCTTCTTCCGGCCCGGCGCGCACGTCTGCCCCAGGGAGGGCGGCACGCGCATGCTGGTCACCCACGACAACGGCGATGGCAGCGTGATCTGCTTCTGGTTCTGTGAGGTGCAGGACCGGCTTGTCTGGCGGCCGTTTGCATGCAGTGCGCTGCGCGCCTGCCCCACACATGCGCACTCCACCGCGCCGCCGTCCTACGCAGGCCTCTCCGGGGTGCCCCGATAGTCGCGGCCACTGCCCTGCCCGCGCGGCAGCGCCCCGACCCGCCTCCGCCGTCGGGACAGGCGCTGCCGCGGTGGCCGGCACCTTCCTCTATCGCCCGAAGGAGAGACCGCATGCCCACGGCCCCGACCGAACACCCTTTGCACGAAGTACCGAACGATCTGCCTCGCCCGCCGGGCGACCTGCCGCCCGCGCCGCCGCCGTCGCCCGCCCCGGCACCTGCAGGCATTCCGGTGCCGCCGGGTTGATCGCGCGCACCGCTCTCGCCTTCCCTGTCCTGTCTTCCCTGCCATCGCTCACCGACGGTGGGACCCTCCAGCGAGCAGAAACATGCATCCACACTCTCCGTTGCCGCGGGCCAGCGCCATTGCCCTCTTCCTGGCCTTGAACAGCCTTGCCGCGCACTCCCAACTGCCGCCCGGCGATGGGCCGACCTCCGTCACCGGCGGCGTGCTGGAGCCTACGCCCCTGCGTTTCGAGGAATCGCTGCTCGGCCAACTGCGAGTGCCCGCGGGGTTCAAGGTGTCGGTGTTCGCGAAGGACCTGCGCAACGTGCGCTGGCTGGTCGTCGCACCCAACGGCGACGTGTATGCGAGCCGCCGCGAGCAGGGCGATGTCCTGTGGCTGCGCGACACCGATGGCGACGGCCGCGCCGACCAGCAAAAGGTGGTGCTGCAGAACGCCAAATACGCGCATGGACTGGCCCTGCGCGGTCAACGGCTCTACCTCGTGACCGACAAGAAACTGCTGGTGGCCGACGTGCAGGGCGACGGCACGCTGTCCACCCCGCGCATGCTTGCCGACGACCTGCCCGATGCGGGCCAGCATCCCAACCGCACCATCGCCTTCGGGCCCGACGGCTGGCTGTATCTCTCGGTGGGCTCCACCTGCAACAACTGCCGGGAGACCAACGGCGAATCGGCCACCCTGCTGCGCATGCGCCCGGACGGCACGGGCCGCGAAGTGGTGGCGCAGGGATTGCGCAACACCATCGGCTTCGGCTGGCATCCGCGCACCGGCGTGCTCTACGGCTTCGACCACGGCTCCGACTTCCAGGGCGATGACGAGCCCCCGGAGGAGCTGAACGCCATCTCGCTGAACAAGCACTACGGCTGGCCCTATTGCTGGGGCGATCGGCGGGTCACGAAGTTCCAGGTCAACGAGCCGCCGAACACCACCAAGGCTGACTTCTGCCCCACGACGGAAGCACCGGCGCTGCAGTACACCGCGCACGCCGCGCCGATCGGCTTCGCGTTCTACACGGGGGAGCAGTTTCCGCAGGCCTACCGTGGCGATGCCTTCGTTGCCTTCCGCGGATCATGGAACCGTTCGCAGCCCAGCGGGTACAACGTGGTGCGGGTGCGCTTCAACGCAACGGGCCAGCCCGTGGGCACGGAAGAGTTCGCGGCCGGCTGGCTCCTGCCCCGACCAGGTACCACCCTGTCGCAGCCCGGCCCGGCCCCTTCTGCGGCGGAGCGGGAGAAGGCGGGCCGGCCTGCACAGTTCGGCCGGCTGGCTGGGCTCGCGCAGGCACGGGATGGATCCCTCCTGCTGGCCGAAGACCAGAACGGCGTGATCTACCGCATCAGCTACACGGGCCGCTGATTGCCGCCCCACAGCCCGCCCTAACCCCACACCAGCCCGCAGGCCAACCCGCCATGACCCATTCTTTCCGTAACCGCGCCCCTTACCTCACCCGTGCCGCGTGCGCTGCGGCCTTCCTGCTCGGTGGTTGCGCGGCGCTGGAGAACTACGACATGCCTGCAGCGGGGGCCTCGCGTGCCGACGCGTCGCGCGGGCCCGGCACCGGCATGGCGCCTGAACGGCCAGAACGCCTTGCGGCCGCCAACGTGGCGCTGAAGACGGCCTCCGGTGCTCCGGCAGGGCGGGCGTTGCTGCGGGAATTGCCGCAGGGCGGAGGCGTCGAGATCGCCATCGAAGTGCAGGACATGGCGCCCGGCGCGCACGGCTTTCACATCCATGCCCACGGCGCCTGCGCGCCCGGCCCGGATGCCGCCACCGGCAAGGTGGTCGAATTCGGCGCGGCCGGTGGCCACTTCGATCCGTACATGACCCGCAACCACGGCCGCCCCGGCCAGCCTCCGCAAGAAGCGCACGCGGGCGAGGCGCCCAACATCCAGGTCGGGGCCAACCGCCAAGGGACGCTGCGCTTCACCCATCCCCACGTCACGCTGCAGCCCGGCAGCAAGACATCCGTGCTGGGCCGCACGCTCATCGTCCACGACAAGGAAGACGACTACGCCAGCGACCCGGCAGGCAATTCGGGGGACCGGCTGGCGTGCGGGCTCATCGAGCCGGCAGAGCCCAGCATGGTGCAGGGCCGGGCCACGATCGAAGGCAGCAACGTCTATCCCGAGGGCATCGCCTTCGATGCGCGCACGGGCATGGCCTACGTCGGATCGAGCAGCGAGGGCCATATCTACCGTATCGCACCAGCCGCGCAGAAGGCCGAGCTATTCCAGCTGGGCGGATCGCCCGGTCGCCAGGCCGCTTTCGGCATGAAGGTGGACGGCAACGGCCGCCTGTGGGTGGCGGGCGGTCCGGCCAACAGTGTCGCGGCGATCGACCTCCAGAACGCCGCCACGGTGGCGGTCATCGAGGGGCCGAAGGACAGCCAGGCGTTTCTCAACGACATCGCGCTGACCCCGCAATACGCGTATGTGACGGACTCGTTCAGGCCCGTGCTCTGGCGCATTGCGATCGCGCCGGGGGCACCCATGTCGCTGGAGCCCTGGCTGGATCTGCGCCAGACACCCATCCACTACCAGCCGAACCAGATCAATCTGAACGGCATCGTGGCATCGCCCGACGGCCGCAGGCTCTTCGCGGTCCTGCTCGCCACGGGCCAGCTCTGGCGCATCGACACGGCGACGCGCGAGGTGACGGAGGTCCGCCTGGAAGGCGGTGGCCTGCGCCACGGCGACGGCCTGGCGCTAATGGGCTCGAACGACCTGTATGTCGTGCGCAATGCCGACAACGAACTGGTGCGGGTGGAGCTGGCAGCCGATGGGTCCAGCGGCCGCATCGTGCAGCGCCTGCGCGATCCGCGCCTGAAATACCCCACGACGGCAGCCGTGCAGGACGGAGCGCTGCTGGTGGTCAACGGACAGCTCGACCGCCAGAAGAACCCACCACCGCTCCTGCCCTTCGACGTGCTGCGCATTGCGCTGCCGCTGCGCTGAGGGAGCCCACTTGCCAAGGCGCCCAGGCAACAAAAAAGCCCTCAGACATTGCTGCTTGAGGGCTTCATGTTTTTTCGGCGTTACCGAAAGGTGTTTGGTGGCCTGGGACGGAATCGAACCATCGACACGCGGATTTTCAATCCGCTGCTCTACCAACTGAGCTACCGGGCCTAAGCCTCGAATTATAGCCAGAAAAACTGCCGCCTTGAACAGCGGCGGCAATTTTTTCTGCGTCTGGCTATTGGCTGCGCTTGCTGCGCCCCAGATCGACGCCGAGCTGGCGCAGTTTGCGGTAGAGGTGGGTGCGCTCCAGGCCGGTCTTTTCGGCGACGCGCGTCATGGAGCCGCCCTCCCGGGCCAGGTGGAATTCGAAGTAGGCTTTTTCGAAGCCGTCACGTGCTTCGCGCAGCGGGCGGTCGAGATCGAAACCCTGGTGCGAGTTGGGCCCGGTGGCCACAACGGGCTGGGGAACGGCATGGGCGGGCTGGGGCACCTGTCCCGACTCGGATGCCGAAGCCGTGGCTGCTGCGGCCGCCGGCAGAGCCTGGGTCGCAGCCGACGACACAGCGGGAGCGGCGGGGGCCGGAGGGGCCGAGGTGCGCGCCAATCCCTGCTCCACCGCTTTCAGCAGCTTCTGCAGGGTGATCGGTTTTTCCAGGAACGAGAAGGCGCCGATGCGGGTGGCCTCGACCGCGGTGTCGATGGTGGCATGGCCGCTCATCATGATGACCGGCATGGTGAGGGTGCCGGCCGTGGCCCATTCCTTCAGCAATGACACGCCGTCGGTATCGGGCATCCAGATGTCGAGAAGGACCAGATCGTAGCCATGGGCGGCCCGGGCGATCCGGGCCTGGGTGGCGTTCTCCGCCAGATCCACGCTGTGTCCTTCATCGTTCAGGATTTCGGACAACAGGTCGCGGATACCGAGTTCGTCGTCGACCACCAATATGTTTGCCATGGGTTCGGATGTGCTTCTTGCTGCGTGTAACTTGTTGTTAATAAACCACGAAGGTTTCAGGCGCGAATGATAGCGACACTTGCGCCCCCCGCACCACACCATCTTCCACGCGATTGGAAAGATCGATACGGGCCCCATGTTCGTCGGCGATTTTCTTCACCACGGCCAGCCCCAGCCCGGTCCCGCGGGCCTTGGTGGTCACATACGGCTCGAAGGCCCTCTGCAGGATGTGGGCAGGGAACCCGGTGCCGGCATCGCTCACGGTGAGCCGCACACGGCGTGAGTTTTCGCTCCAGCGGGTGGCGATGCGCACGGGCGCGGCGGGGATGCCCTGCTCGCGGGCACGCTGCTCGCTGGCGTCCTGCGCGTTCTGCAGCAGGTTGTGGATGACCTGGCGCAACTGCTGCGCATCCCCGGCCACGGGAGGGCAACGCGGATCGAGCTCGGACTCGACGGGAACCGTGGCATTTTCGGCACCGTAGAGCTGCAGGATGTCCGCCACGAGCGCGTTGAGGTCCAGACGGTGCAATTCGGCCGCGGGCAGGCGCGCGTAGTCCCTGAATTCGTTGACCAGCCGCTTCATCGCATCGACCTGCTCGACGATGGTCTTGACCGATTTGGCCAAGATGGCCTCCTCCGTCGCTGCGAGCTTGCCGGTGAGCTTCATCTCGAGGCGCTCGGCCGACAGCTGGATCGGGGTGAGCGGATTCTTGATCTCGTGGGCGAGCCGGCGTGCGACCTCACCCCAGGCCTGGGCGCGCTGGGCCGAAACGATTTCGGAAATGTCGTCGAACACCAGCAGCCGGAGGGCATCGGGGAGTTCCGCGCCGCGGGCCACCAGGCTCGTGCCGTTGCCGATCGGGCCGGCGTGGCCGGAGTGCCCGGCCCCGACCGCAGCCGCCGCGTGCAACTCGAACGGGTGCTGCCAATGGTCGAGCCCGTGCTGCTCCCGGTCGCCGAGGAATGCGTCGAAGTGCGCCTGCACGGCCGAGGCGAATGCCGCCAGCCCCGGCACGTCGGCCAGAGGACGCCCTTCGAAGGCGGCCATGGGCGCGCGCAGGATGCGCGTGGCGCCCGGATTGGTCGAGCGGATGCGGCCCTGGGCGTCCATCACGATGACGCCGGCGGTGAGGTTGTCCAGAATGGTCTGCAGCCGTGCGCGGGCCGCATCGACCTCGCCCATGCTGCGCTCGACGGCGGAACGCGCGTCCGCCAGTTGCTGCGTCATGACGGCGAAGGACCGGGTGAGCCCGCCCAGCTCATCGCTGGTCTGCAATACGGCCTTGGGGCTCAGGTTGCCCGAAGCGACTTCCCGCACCCCCTCCGCCAGCACCAGCAGCGGGCGGGCCAATTGCCGGCCCAGCAGGACTGCGAGCAGCACGGCTCCGAAGACTGCCAGGAACAGGCTGAGCGTGAGCGTACCGATGTACATGCGCCGCAGCCCGCCGCGCGCGAGCGCGCGCTCCTGGTACTCGCGGTTGGCTTCCTGCACCGCCAATGCATTGGCGACCACCACCTGGGGCAGGCGGATGGTCGCTTGCAGGTAGCGCGGCTCGGCCAGCAGGCCGACGCTGGCCGTGCCGACAGCGACCAGGGTCTTCACGCGCGCGTTCTGCACGGCTTGGGGGTCGGTCACGTCATCCAGCCCCTCGATCTGGAAGGCCGAGCGCTGCTGCCGTGCGTTGCGCAGCAGCTGGGGTGCCGGGCGTTCCGGACTGAGGTCGAACCGGGATTGGCCGACGCTGGCCACGGGTTGGCCCGACCCGTTGAAGAGCACGATATCCGTGGCACCCAGCTGGTCGCGGATACGTTCGAGCACCAGCCCGGCCGCGGCGTCCGGCACCTGCGCCAACTGGGTGCCGGCGGTGCGTGTCTGCGTCGCCATGTCGCTCGCCAGGGTGTCCAGGGTGGCCCGCGCGAGGCTCACCCCCGCCGTGAGTGCTCCCTCGACCTTGACGTCGAACCAGCTTTCGATGGAGCGCGAAACGAATTGGTAGGACACCACGTAGATGAGCAGCCCCGGCACCAGCCCGACGACAGCGAAGATGCCCGCGAGCTTGACCAGCAGCCGGCTACCGAACCGCCCCCGCCGCAGGCGCACCACCAGCCGGACGGCCACCCAGACCAGCACGGCGAAGAGCAGCAGCGCCACCAGCACGTTCAGGCCGAAGAGCCACGCGTAGTTGCGCTCGTACAGCGCCCGGTTGTTGGTCGCCACCGTGAGCAGGAACAGCAGCACGAGGCCGATGGCGCTCATGATGGCGGCGGCCACGCCCAGCGCCCAGCGCGCGGCGCGCGCCTGCCGGGGGTTGCGTGTCGCCGCGGATTCCGTGCCGGAGGCCGGTGGGGGCGAAGGGGACGTCATGGCTGCGGTTCGATGGGCAGGCGCTCGGTGCGCGAGAGGGACAGGTCCCAGCCCGAACGCCCCATGGCACCGATCTGGAAAGGGCGGGGCAGCTGTGACATGTCGAGCCGGAAGCGCAGATGCACCACGTGGGCCGCCTGCCGGTCGATGTCGTCCGCCTCTGCGATCTTCCAGCGGGCGATGCGCTGCATCGAGGCCAGCGCATCCTCCAGCTCGTCATAGCTCTGGCCCAGCACCACGCCCAGGCCATTGGGGGAGAACGGCACGGCCGACTGGTTGAGGCGCCAGCGGCGGGTGAGGGGCTGGTAGCTCAGCCGCAGGTAGCGCACGGCCCGCGCCACGGACTTGTCGGACCAGTACCAGCGCTCTCTCAGCACATCCGCCTCGGCAATGAAATAGACGGAAATGCCTTTGAACAGCGCGTCCTCGGCCTGCTCGGGAAGATCGAACCGCAGCGACGCCGACAGGTAGAGCCCGCTGTCGGAAGCCTCCAGGCGCAGGTCGGAAATGTCTCCCCCGGTCTGCGCCGCCACGAGCGCGGGCCCGCAGAACCACAGGCCCACGCAGAGAACCAGCACGCGCCACCATGCCCGGCCGAATGGCGGCACGGCCACCCGCATGCGCGGACACCATCGTGCCCGGCGTGGAGCCTCAGAGAGGGCGCTTGCCCAGGAGTGCGTAGAAGAATCCGTCGTGATCACCAGAAGGATTCTCGCTGCCACCGCCGCCATCGCCGGGATCTCCGGGCAGCAAATGTCCGGGAGACGGCAGCAAATGGGCGTCATTGTTGCTCGCAAGAAACGCCTGGACCTGCCCGTCGCCTTCCGCACGGAAAACCGAGCACGTGCAGTACAGCAGCCGGCCGCCCGGCTTGAGCAGCGGCCACAGAGTGGACAGCAGCCGTGCCTGCTGGGCTGCCAGCTGGGCAATGTCCGTGGGGCGTCGCAGCCAGCGCACGTCCGGATGGCGGCGCACGATGCCCGATGCCGTGCAAGGCGCATCGAGGAGGATGGCATCGAACGGCTCGCCGCCGCTCGCGTCCTGCCACCAGTCCTGCGGACGCCCCGCATCCGCCACCAGCACCTGGGCGCTCAGGCCCAGCCGCTGCAGCGTCTCGCCGATGCGGGCGCTGCGCACGGGATCGATTTCCAGGGCCGTCACACGGATCGGTGACGCGGCGCCCGCATGTTCGAGCAGATGGGCGGTTTTTCCTCCGGGCGCCGCGCAGGCGTCGAGCACCCGCAGCGGCTGCGCCAGGTCGAGGCCGTCCAGCAGGAGCGGTGCGGCCCGCTGGGCGGCCGGATCCTGCACGGACACCCAGCCCTCCAGGAATCCCGGCAGGCGCTGTACGGGCTGCGGAGACTCCAGGACGAGCCCCACTTCCGACACTTGCTTTGCTATTAAATTAGTAGCAAACAATTCAGTGTTGTAGGCGACACCGGTCACCTTTTGCCGATTGATGCGCAGCGCCATCGGCGCATGGCTGTTGTTGGCCTGCAGGATCTGCTGCCAATGGTCCGGGTGGTCCTGCCGGACCCGGTCGATCCACCACACCGGATGGTTCCACCGGGCGACGGGGTCGGCGTCGGTGGCGGCAACCAGCGCATCCCGCTCCCGGAGGAAACGCCGCAGGCACGCGTTCACGAAGGCCGCCTGCCCGCGCGTGGCCGCGTGGCGCTTGGCGGCCTCCACGGCCTGGTTGACCAGGGTGAACGGCTCATAGGACGCGTGCCCGGATTGCCAGCCCAGCGCCAAGGCGGTGCATAGCAGCGCATCCACGCGTGGCTTGGGCCGGCGGGGCGCCAGCTGCGCGCGCAGTGCCTCTGCGCGGCCCAGTTGCCGCAGCACCGTGAACAGCAGCGCCTGGACACCCGCGCGCAACGCAGGCTCCACGGCCGCCACGGCCGCGGTGCCCGACTGCCCGTTGCGCACGGCCATCAACGCATCCGCTACGGCATCGAGTTGCCGCCACAAGGGGATGGCGCCCGGGCCGGAGTCCGGTCGGGGGGCAGCAGCGTGCGGGCGGGATGAGGGCATGGAGGAAGGCCGGTATGGCGGCAAGGGTTGAGAAAGGAAGCCGGGGCGGGAAAGCGCCGGCTGCACCATGGATCACAGCGCGCGTGCGGCGTGGAACCCGAAAAGCCAGGCCAGCAGCCGGGCCGGAAACTGCCGGATCGCCCGGTTGTACACAGCCACGGCGTCGTTGAACTGCTCCGTGGCCAGCGCGCTCTGCGCCCAGAGCTCCTGCCAGCGCTGCTCCCACAGCGCCAGGGCGTCGTCGCCCGGCGCAGGGGGTACGGCCGGCGGCGGGGCATCGGTGTCCACAAGCTCTGTCGCCGGCGCCTCGCGTGGCGTACGCGCCGTTCGCACCATCGCCGTCCAGGCCGCCCTCAGCACCTCACGGCCGGCCGTCAGTGCGGCAGCGGTGCCGGCGTCCAGCGGCCGCGCGCGCGCGCCGGCCAGGCAGGCACCGAACTGGACCGAAGCCGCCCACAGGGCCGTGCGGGCTTCGGACTGCTCTGCCGGCGACGGGCTCAGCGTCGCTTCGTATTCGCCCAGCATGCTCGTCACACGCACGAAATGCACATCCAGGCCGCCGAAGGCCTGGACCGCGGCAGACCGCAGCCGGACCAGCCGGTTGTAGGCACCCACTGCCCAGAACAGCAGCACTGCCAGAGAAATCCAGGTCGTCAGCATCGCAATAGATGGCCGCAGCGCAAAGGCCGGCATGCAGGCACCTTTCCTCGGACTCCGGAAAGGCGCGAAAAAGAAAAGGAAAAGACGGGCAGGCCTTGTCCCGAGCGGGCTGAAAAAACGCTCCCGGCCTGCCGAAGAGACAGAGCGGGAGCGTTGCAGCAGGCCGGAAGGCTCGCGGGCGGGGCCGGGATTACTCGGCCGAGCCGCCTTCCACAGCGGAGCCTTCGACTTCCGAGGCTTCCTCGGGCACCGTCGTCTCCATTTCGGCCGCCTCGGCGTCGGCGATGGCGCGGCGCTCTGCGTCGTCCATGGCTTCCTTCGCCTTGCGTGCCTGGTGGTAGGCCAAGCCCGTGCCCGCCGGGATCAGGCGGCCCACGATCACGTTTTCCTTCAGGCCACGCAGCTCGTCGCGCTTGCCCATGATGGCAGCCTCGGTGAGCACGCGGGTCGTTTCCTGGAACGACGCAGCCGAAATGAACGAATCGGTGGACAGCGACGCCTTGGTGATCCCCAGCAGCACGTTCGTGTAGGTCGCGGGAATCTTGCCCTCGCCCTGCAGACGCTCGTTGGTGTTGAGGATTTCCGAACGCTCGACCTGCTCGCCGGCGATGTAGCCGGATTCGCCCGACGATTCGACCACGACGCGGCGCAGCATCTGGCGAACGATCACCTCGATGTGCTTGTCGTTGATTTTCACGCCCTGCAAGCGGTACACGTCCTGCACTTCATCGACGATGTAGCGCGACAGCTCCTCGATGCCCAGCAGGCGCAGGATGTCCTGCGGATCGGCAGGGCCGTCCACCACGGACTCGCCCTTGTTGACCACCTGGCCTTCGTGGACCAACACGTTCTTTTCCTTGGGGATCAGCTCGTCCCAGACCTTGCCGTCCGGATCGGTGATCTGCAGGCGCACCTTGCCCTTGGTTTCCTTGCCGAAGGACACCGTGCCGGTGATTTCGGCCAGCATGCCCTTGTCCTTGGGCGAACGGGCTTCGAACAGTTCGGCCACACGGGGCAGACCGCCGGTGATGTCGCGGGTCTTCTGGCCTTCGACCGGAATCCGCGCCAGCACTTCGCCGGGGCCCACGTCCTGTCCGTCGCGCACCTGGATCAGTGCGCCGACCTGGAAGCCAATGGTCACCGAGTGGTCGGTGCCGGGGATCTTCACTTCCTGGCCTTGCGCGTCGATCAGCTTGACCTGCGGGCGCACGACCTTGGCAGAGCCGCGGCGCTTCGGATCGATCACGACCAGCGTGGACAGGCCCGTCACATCGTCCACCTGCTTGGCGACCGTGAGGCCTTCCTCGACGTTCTCGAACTTCACCTGGCCGGCGAATTCCGTGATGATCGGGCGCGTCAGCGGATCCCAGTTGGCGAGGATCGTGCCGGCCTTGACCTGCTGGTCGGCCTTCACGGTCAGCGTGGCGCCATACGGCACCTTGTGGCGCTCGCGCTCGCGGCCGTGTTCGTCCTGGATGATGACCTCACCCGAACGCGCAATGACGACCAGCTCGCCCTTGGTGTTGCTCACGTAGCGCATCGTGGCGTTGAAGCCGATCACGCCGTTGGATTTGGCTTCCACGCTCGACGCGATGGCCGCACGCGATGCCGCACCGCCGATGTGGAACGTCCGCATGGTCAGCTGCGTACCGGGTTCGCCGATGGACTGGGCGGCGATCACGCCCACGGCCTCGCCGAGGTTGATCAGGCCGCCGCGGCCCAGGTCGCGTCCGTAGCACTTGGCGCACAGGCCATAGCGGGTTTCGCAGGTCAGCGCCGTACGCACCTTAACTTCGTCCACGCCAGCGGCCTCCAGCTCCTCGAGGGTGTCCTCGTCGAGCATCTGTCCGGCCGCGGTCAGCACGGCGCGCGTTTCGGGGTGAAGGATCTCATCGGCCGTGGTGCGGCCCAGCACGCGGTCACGCAGCGATTCGATCACTTCGCCGCCCTCGACGATGGCGCGCATCACCGATCCGTTGGACGTGCCGCAATCCTCTTCGGTCACGACCAGATCCTGCGTCACGTCCACCAGGCGGCGGGTGAGGTAGCCCGAGTTGGCCGTCTTCAGCGCCGTATCCGCCAGGCCCTTACGGGCACCGTGGGTGGAGATGAAGTACTGCAACACGTTCAGGCCTTCACGGAAGTTCGCCGTGATGGGGGTTTCGATGATCGAGCCGTCCGGCTTGGCCATCAGGCCCCGCATACCGGCGAGCTGGCGGATCTGCGCGGCAGAGCCGCGGGCACCGGAGTCGGCCATCATGTAGATGGAGTTGAACGACTCCTGGTCCACCTCGGCGCCATGGCGGTCCGTGGTCTTCTGCTTGGCCAGCTGGGCCATCATGACCTTGGACACTTCGTCGCCGGCCTTGCCCCAGATGTCCACCACCTTGTTGTAGCGCTCGCCAGCCGTCACCAGACCGGAGACGTACTGCTGTTCGATCTCCTTCACTTCCTTCTCGGCGCGCTCGATGATGCCGGCCTTCTGTGGAGGCACCAGCATGTCGTCGATGGCGATGGAGATGCCCGCGCGCGTGGCCAGGCGGAAGCCGTTCTGCAGCAGCTTGTCTGCGAACACCACGGTTTCCTTCAGGCCGCACTTGCGGAAGCTCACGTTGATGAGCTTGGAGATTTCCTTCTTCTTCAGCGCCTTGTTGATGTTGCTGAAAGGCAGGCCCTTGGGCAGGATCTCGGACAACAGCGACCGGCCCACGGTGGTTTCCACGAGCTTGGTCTCGGGCACGAAATCGCCCGTGACCTTGTCGCGGGCGTATTCGGTCAGCCGCACGCTGATGCGCGAGGCCAGCTCCACCTCACCGGCGTCCAGCGCGCGCAGCACTTCGCCCGTATCGGCAAACACCATGCCCTCGCCCTTGCCGTTGATCTTGTCGCGGGTGGCGTGGTAGAGGCCCAGCACCACGTCCTGCGACGGAACGATCGAAGGTTCGCCGGAAGCGGGGAACAGCACGTTGTTGGATGCCAGCATCAGCGTGCGGGCTTCCATCTGTGCTTCCACCGACAGCGGAACGTGGACAGCCATCTGGTCGCCGTCGAAGTCGGCGTTGAAGGCCGCGCAAACAAGCGGGTGCAGTTGGATGGCCTTGCCTTCGATCAGGATCGGCTCGAATGCCTGGATGCCCAGACGGTGCAGCGTCGGAGCACGGTTCAGCATGACCGGGTGCTCCTTGATGACCTCTTCCAGGATGTCCCAGACCACCGGCGTACCGGACTCGACTTCCTTCTTCGCCGCCTTGATGGTCGTGGCAATGCCCATCTGCTCGAGGCGCGAGAAGATGAACGGCTTGAAGAGTTCGAGCGCCATCAGCTTGGGCAGGCCGCACTGGTGCAGCTTGAGCGTCGGGCCCACGGTAATCACGGAACGACCGGAGTAGTCCACGCGCTTGCCCAGCAGGTTCTGGCGGAAGCGGCCGGACTTGCCCTTGATCATGTCGGCCAGGGACTTCAGCGCCCGCTTGTTGGCGCCCGTCATGGCCTTGCCGCGGCGGCCGTTGTCCAGCAGCGAATCGACGGCTTCCTGCAGCATCCGCTTCTCGTTGCGCGCGATGATCTCGGGAGCCTTCAGCTCCAGCAGGCGGCGCAGGCGCGAGTTGCGGTTGATGACGCGGCGGTACAGGTCATTCAGGTCGGAGGTCGCGAAGCGGCCGCCATCCAGCGGCACCAGCGGACGCAGGTCCGGAGGCAGCACGGGCAACACATCGAGCACCATCCACTCGGGCTTGATGCCGGACTTCTTGAAGGCTTCCAGCACCTTCAGGCGCTTGGCGTTCTTCTTGACCTTGACCTCGGAGCCGGTCAGATCGCCGCGCAGCTTCTCGATCTCCAGATCGATATCGATGCCCTCGAGCAGATCCTTGATGCCTTCCGCGCCCATCTTGGCGATGAACTCATCGCCGTATTCCTTGCGCTTCGCGTCATGGTCGTCTTCGGACATGATGCCGAACTTCTTCAGCGGGGTCATGCCAGGATCGGTCACAACATACGCTTCGAAGTACAGCACGCGCTCGATGTCGCGCAGCGTCATGTCGAGCACGAGGCCCAGGCGCGACGGCAACGACTTCAGGAACCAGATGTGCGCGCAGGGAGCGGCCAGATCGATGTGGCCCATGCGTTCGCGACGCACCTTGGTCTGGGTCACTTCGACGCCGCACTTCTCGCAGATCACGCCACGGTGCTTCAGGCGCTTGTACTTGCCGCACAGGCACTCGTAGTCCTTGATCGGGCCAAAGATCTTGGCGCAGAACAGGCCGTCGCGCTCGGGCTTGAACGTGCGGTAGTTGATCGTCTCGGGCTTCTTCACCTCGCCGAAGGACCAGGAACGGATCTTCTCGGGCGACGCCATGCCGATGCGGATGGCATCGAAATGCTCGTCCGGCGTGAATTGCTTGAACAGGTCGAGTAGAGACTTCATAAACCCTATCTCCTAGTACTTAAGAACGTTCCAGTTCGATGTCCAGGCCCAGGGAACGGATTTCCTTGACCAGCACATTGAACGACTCGGGCATGCCTGCCTCGATGGCGTGTTCGCCCTTGACGATGGACTCGTACACCTTGGTACGGCCCTGCACGTCGTCGGACTTCACGGTGAGCATTTCCTGCAGCACATACGAAGCGCCGTACGCCTCCAGCGCCCACACTTCCATTTCCCCGAAACGCTGGCCGCCGAACTGGGCCTTGCCGCCCAGCGGCTGCTGCGTGACGAGCGAGTAGGGCCCCGTGGAGCGGGCATGCATCTTGTCGTCCACCAAGTGGTGCAGCTTCAGGTAATGCATGTAGCCGATGGTCGTCGGGCGCTCGAAGCGCTCACCCGTACGGCCGTCGTACAGGTAGGCCTGCGTGCGGCTCGGCGTCAACCCCTTGCGTTCGGCGATGTGGTCCGGATAGGCCAGCTTCAGCATGTCCTTGATCTCGGCTTCCGAAGCGCCGTCGAACACTGGCGTGGCGTACGGGACGCCATTGGTCAGGTTGCCGGCCATGGCCAGCACTTCGTCGTCGCTCAACTGCGAGAGATCTTCCTTGCGTCCCCGCGAGTTGTAGACCTCTTCGAGGAACTTGCGGAATTCCGCCACCTTGGCCTGCTCGCGCAACATGTCGCCGATGCGCTGGCCGATACCCTTGCCCGCCCAGCCCAAGTGGACTTCCAGCACCTGGCCGATATTCATGCGCGAAGGCACCCCCAGCGGGTTCAGCACGATGTCGGCAGGCGTTCCATCGGCCATGTAGGGCATGTCTTCGACCGGAACGATCTTGGAGACCACACCCTTGTTGCCGTGGCGGCCGGCCATCTTGTCGCCGGGCTGCAGGCGGCGCTTGACGGCCAGGTACACCTTGACCATCTTGAGCACGCCTGCAGGCAACTCGTCGCCCTGGGTGAGCTTCTTGCGCTTTTCTTCGAACGCGAGATCGAAGCTGTGGCGCGTCTGCTCCAGCGAGTTCTTGATAGATTCGAGCTGCGCGGCGACTTCGTCCTCTGCAGGACGGATGTCGAACCAGTGGAACTTCTCGACGGATGCCAGGTAGGCCTTGTCGATTTTCGTGCCCTTGGCAAGCTTCTGCGGGCCGCCATTCGCCACACGGTTGTTCAGCAGCTTCTCGATACGGTCGAAGGCGTCGGCCTCGACGATACGCAGCTGGTCGTTCAGGTCCAGGCGGAAGCGCTTGAGTTCATCGTCGATGATCTGCTGGGCACGCTTGTCGCGCTGGATGCCTTCGCGGGTGAACACCTGCACGTCGATCACCGTGCCCGAAGACCCCTGGTCCACGCGCAGCGACGTGTCCTTCACATCGGAAGCCTTCTCACCGAAGATCGCACGCAGCAGCTTCTCTTCAGGCGTCAGCGTGGTCTCACCCTTCGGGGTGACCTTGCCCACCAGCGTGTCGCCGGGCTGAACTTCCGCACCCACGTAAATGATGCCGGACTCGTCCAGACGGTTGAGTTGCTGTTCCGACAGATTCGGAATGTCGCGCGTGATTTCTTCGGCGCCCAGCTTCGTATCGCGCGCCATCACCACGAGTTCTTCGATATGGATCGAGGTGTAGCGGTCTTCCGCCACCACACGCTCGCTGATCAGGATCGAATCCTCGAAGTTGTAGCCGTTCCAGGGCATGAACGCGATCAGCATGTTCTGCCCGATGGCGATTTCGCCCAGATCGGTCGATGCCCCGTCGGCGATCACATCACCCTTGGCCAACACATCGCCCTTCTTGACGATGGGGCGCTGGTGGATGTTGGTGTTCTGGTTGGAGCGCTGATACTTGATCAGGTTGTAGATGTCCACGCCGACTTCACCCGCAACGGCTTCGGCGTCGTTGACGCGTACCACGATCCGGGTCGCGTCGACGTAATCCACGATACCGCCGCGATTGGCGGTCACCACCGTGCCGGAGTCGACCGCCGCCACGCGCTCGATCCCGGTGCCCACCATGGGCTTCTCGGGACGCAGCACAGGAACGGCCTGGCGCGACATGTTGGCACCCATCAGTGCGCGGTTGGCATCGTCGTGCTCCAGGAAAGGAACCAGCGAGGCGGCCACCGAAACGATCTGCGCGGGCGATACGTCCATGTACTGCACGCGCTCGGCGCTCAGCAGGGTCGATTCGCCCTTTTCGCGGGCAGACACGAGATCGCCCGTCAAACGGCCGTCCTTGTCCAGCGTTGCGTTGGCCTGTGCGATGACGTACTTGCCTTCTTCGATCGCGGACAGGTAGTCGATCTGGTCGGTCACCTTGCCATCCACCACGCGGCGGTACGGAGTTTCGATGAACCCGTACTCGTTCAGGCGTGCATAGAGAGCCAGGGAATTGATCAGCCCGATGTTCGGACCTTCCGGCGTTTCGATCGGGCAGACGCGGCCGTAATGGGTCACGTGCACGTCACGCACTTCGAAGCCGGCACGTTCACGCGTCAGACCGCCCGGGCCCAGTGCGGACACACGGCGCTTGTGCGTGATCTCTGCCAATGGGTTCGTCTGGTCCATGAACTGCGACAGCTGCGAAGCGCCGAAGAACTCCTTGAGCGCCGCGGAAATCGGCTTGGAGTTGATAAGGTCGTGGGGCATCAGCGGCTCTTGCTCGGCCTGTCCCAGACGCTCTTTCACGGCCTTTTCGATACGTGCAAGACCGGTGCGGTATTGGTTCTCGGCCAGCTCGCCCACGCAACGTACGCGGCGATTGCCCAGGTGGTCGATGTCGTCGACTTCGCCCTTGCCGTTGCGCAGGTCCACCAGGATCTTCACCACGGCGAGGATGTCCTCGTTCGACAGCACCATCGGACCGGTCGATTCGTCACGGCCGATCTTGGCATTGAACTTCATGCGGCCCACGCGCGACAGGTCGTACGTGTCCGGGTTATAGAACAGGCGCTGGAACAGGGCCTGCACCGCGTCTTCCGTCGGCGGCTCGCCAGGACGCATCATCCGGTAGATCGCCACGCGGGCCGCGAACTCGTCCACGGTTTCGTCGATGCGCAGCGTCTGCGAGATGTACGCACCCTGGTCCAACTCGTTCGTGTAGATGACCTGCAGGTCCTTCACGCCGGCCGAACGCAGCTTCTTCAGCAGAGCTTCCGTCAGTTCTTCGTTGGCCTTGGCCACGATCTCGCCCGTATCGCCGTCCACCACGTTGCGCGCCACCACGCGGCCGATCAGGAAGTCTTCCGGCACGCTGACGTGCGTTGTGCCGGATTGCTCCAATTCGCGCGTGTGGCGGGCGGTGATCCGCTTGTCCTTGGCCACGACGACCTTGCCAGCCTTGTCGGTGATGTCGAAGCGCGCCACTTCGCCCTTCAGGCGATCAGCGACGAACTCCATCTGCGCGCCGCTGTCCATCAGGCGGAAGTTGTCGTTGACGAAGAAGTTCGCCAAGATGGACTCGGGGTTCAGACCGATGGCCTTCAACAGTATCGTGACCGGCATTTTGCGGCGACGGTCCACGCGGAAGTAAAGGATGTCCTTCGGATCGAATTCGAAGTCCAGCCACGAGCCACGGTACGGAATGATCCGTGCCGAGAACAGCAGCTTGCCGGAACTGTGGGTCTTTCCCTTGTCGTGTTCGAAGAACACACCAGGCGAACGGTGCAACTGAGAGACGATGACGCGCTCGGTGCCGTTGATGATGAAAGAGCCCTTGTCCGTCATCAGGGGCACCTCGCCCATGTAGACCTCTTGCTCCTTGACTTCCTTTACCACTTTGGATTGGCTGGTAGAGGACTCACGGTCGTAAATGATGAGCTGCACCTTGGCACGCACAGCCGAGGCGAAAGTGAGACCGCGGGTCTGGCATTCACGCACGTCGAATGCGGGTTTGGCCAAGTTGTATTCCACAAACTTCATCTCGACAAAACCGTTATGCGAGACGATTGGGAAAGCTGCATTGAACGCAGCCTGCAGGCCTTCGCCTGTGCGCTTTTGAGGTGCCATATCCGCTTGGAGGAAAGCGGTATATGCATCTTTCTGCATCTGCAGCAAGTAAGGCACTTCGAGCACGCTGTCGCGGCTACCGAAGCTCTTGCGGATGCGCTTGCGCTCGGTATAGCTGTACGTGGATGTTGGGGCCATGAGATCTCCGGGCAAAGACATGAGTCCTGGGTCTTCGACGAGTGCCCCACAAGGGGCGTGCCTTGCGGGCTTGGCGGTTGGCCACTACCAACCATGGCGGACGGCGATGCGTTGCACATCGCCCGGACCAAGGCATCTTCTGTTGTCGGGTTGTCAGAAGACACTAGAAAGGGTTGCCGGTAGCCGTTTCAGGCAACCCTTTCTGGTGTGCTCTCACAGATGCGCTTCCCAGAAGCGCGGAAAGGCTGGAGACCCTTTCAAGAGCCTCCAGCCTTGCCTAAGCAACCGAATTACTTGAGTTCGGCCTTTGCGCCTGCATCCACCAGCTTCTTGACTGCGGCTTCAGCATCAGCCTTGGCGATGCCTTCCTTGACGTTCTTGGGGGCACCGTCAACCAGGTCCTTGGCTTCCTTGAGGCCCAAGCCAGTGATTTCACGCACAGCCTTGATGACCGACACCTTGTTGGCGCCAGCTTCAGACAGAACCACGTTGAATTCGGTCTTTTCCTCGGCTGCAGCGCCACCGGCTGCGGCACCACCACCAGCGGCGGGAGCGGCCATAGCAGCTGCGCTCACGCCAAACTTTTCTTCAATGGCCTTCACCAGGTCATTGAGTTCGAGGACCGTCATGCTGTCCAGAGCGGTCAAGAATGCGTCTTTGTCGAATGCCATAATTTTTCCTAACAATTGGTTTTGAGAGAAGGGGAATGCGATTCAGCTTCAAGCTGCCGCAGGTTCGCCTTCGCCTTTTTTGGCCGCCAGAGCGCCCAGTACCACTGCGGTACGGGAGATTGGCGACATCAGCAAGCCACACAGCTGAGCCAGCAGCACTTCCTTGGAAGGGATGTTGGCCAATTGCTTCACGCCGTTCACGTCCAGGGCTTTGCCACCGAAAGCGCCACCACGAATCACCAACTTGTCATTGGTTTTCGCGAAATCGGCTACCACTTTGGCAGCCGACACAGCATCTTCAGAGAAGCCATAGATCAGAGGACCGGTCATCTGGTCGGCCACCACGTCGAACTGGCTACCAGCTACAGCACGACGGGCCAAGGTGTTCTTCAGAACACTCAGGGTCACGCCTTTGCTGCGAGCGTCAACGCGCAGTTTGGTCATGTCAGCCACCGTGATGCCACGGTATTCCGCGATCACGAGCGTTTGAGCTTTAGCGGCGAGGCTGGTCACTTCATTGATGACCGCTTCTTTCTCACTGCGATTAAGACTCAAGGTCTACTCCTTCATTTGCACGCTCAGGAATCCCCTCGCGCGCGCTCTTGTTGCAGCGACCAACTGTTTCGGAACCAAAAATTCCATCTGCAGTGGGATCGCCATCTGCGCTGGCTCCAAGGGGATTTAAATGCAGCTAATTCCTGCACACCAACGGTCTTGGATGACCTGCCATCACAAAGCGATGACAGCCCACCACACTGAACCGCCTCTCAGCGGTTCAAATCTGATTTACGCAGAAATAGACTGCGTATCGACGCGAACACCGACGCCCATCGTCGACGACACCGCAACCTTGCGCAGGTATTGACCCTTGCTCGTGGCTGGCTTGGCTTTCGTCAAGGCCTCGATCAATGCGGCAAGGTTGCCTTGAAGCTTTTCGTTGTCAAAAGAGCGGCGGCCAATGGTGCTGTGCACAATCCCGGCCTTGTCGACACGGAATTGAACTTGACCTGCCTTGGCATTTTTCACTGCGGTGGCGACGTCTGGAGTGACAGTGCCGACCTTCGGGTTTGGCATCAGACCACGAGGTCCGAGAATCTGGCCCAAGGTGCCCACCACCCGCATCGCATCGGGAGCAGCAATGACCACATCGAAGGGCATGTCTCCAGCCTTCACTTGTGCAGCCAAGTCATCCATGCCAACCACGTCTGCACCGGCTGCCTTTGCCTCTTCGGCTTTTGCACCTTGAGCAAACACGGCGACGCGGGTGGTTTTACCCGTTCCGTTAGGCAACACAACAGCGCCTCGAACCACTTGGTCCGATTTTTTTGCATCGATGCCGAGTTGCACAGCCACGTCGATGGATTCATCGAATTTAGCGGTTGCAGCTTCTTTCACCAACACCACGGCATCAGCAAAAGCGTACAGCTTCGTGCTGTCAACCTTGCCCTCAAACGCTTTTTGCTTTTTAGTCAGCTTAGCCATTTACAGCCCCTCCACCGTGACGCCCATCGAACGGGCAGAACCAGCCAATGTACGAACAGCAGCGTCTACGTTTGCAGCGTTCATATCTTTCAGTTTGGTCTTGGCGATTTCTTCCAGCTGCGCGCGCGTAATCTTTCCGACCTTCGTGCTCAGGGCGTTAGCGGAACCCTTCTCAAGCTTAATGGCCTTCTTGATCAGGGTAGTTGCCGGCGGGGTCTTGATGATGAACGTAAAGCTCTTATCAGCAAAAGCCGTGATCACCACAGGAAGCGGCAGTCCAGGCTCGACACCTTGCGTCTGGGCATTGAATGCTTTGCAGAACTCCATGATGTTGAGACCACGCTGACCCAGTGCGGGGCCAATAGGTGGGGAAGGGTTAGCCTTACCGGCCGGAACCTGCAGCTTGACAAAGCCGACAATTTTTTTCGCCATCGCGAATCTCCTTACGGGTCATAGCGCCTATTGTTTTAACAGGCTCCCCGGGGGTTAATAACTCTTTAAGCGCCGAGTTAAAAAGCGCACCACCGAAATATTTAGGTTTTCTCAACCTGACCGAATTCCAACTCCACCGGAGTCGATCGGCCAAAAATCATGACAGAAACTCGAACACGGCTCTTTTCATAATTGACTTCTTCCACTGAGCCATTGAAGTCAGCAAAGGGCCCCTCTTTGACTCGAATCAGCTCGCCAACCATGAATTCAATCTTATGCCGAGGCTTCTCTGTGCCTTCTTGCATTTGATTGACAATTTTTTGCACCTCGTCTTCGGAAATTGGTGCAGGGCGATTCTTTGCCCCACCAACAAAACCTGTCACTTTACTGGTATGTTTTACTAGGTGCCAGGTATCGTCATCCATCACCATTTCAACGAATACATAACCTGGGAACAATCGACGCTCAGTCGTCTTGCGCTGACCGTTTTTCATTTCCACGACCTCTTCGGTGGGCACCAAAATACGGCCGAACTTCTCCTGCATTCCAGCACGAGTGATTCTTTCGATGATATTCCGCTCTACGGCTTTCTCCATACCGGAGTAAGCATGAACGATGTACCAACGAAGATCAGGATTTACCGAAGTCGCATCAGCAGCCGAGGAAACATTTATATCAGGGGTGCTGCCCATTTTATTTCCTCCAACCCAAAACAAGATCGTAGAGAACCCACTCAAGAGTTTTATCAGTGAACCAAAGAAAAAGAGACATGACCACAACGAATGCAAAGACATATGCCGTCATTTGCAAAGTTTCTTTCCTAGTAGGCCAAACTACTTTCTTTACTTCCTTCCAAGCATCCTTAGCAAATCCCGAAAAACGACGTCCAGGCTCTGAAACGATAAAGACTGCGACTGCCGCAACAATACCGCAGATCAAAATCGCCCACTGCACCAAAGCGCCTTGCTTGCTCAAAAGATAAAAGCCAGCAATGCCCGCAATTAACAAAACAGCCACCAAAGTCAATTTGACCTTGTCTGCTCCTGTGTTTACAGTTTCGATTTGCGGAGACATTGCCATTTTTGTTCCATTTGCAATTTCATGGCTTAGAAGACACCGAAGCCCGCCAGATGCTGGCGGGCTTGATAATCATGCCAATTTGTTGGCAGGGGCAGTAGGAATCGAACCTACAACCTTCGGTTTTGGAGACCGACGCTCTGCCAATTGAGCTATACCCCTAGATACTAATATTAAGCAATGATCTTTGCCACGACGCCAGCGCCGACCGTACGGCCACCTTCGCGGATGGCAAAGCGCAGGCCTTCTTCCATGGCGATGGGGTTGATCAGCTTGACGGTGATCGACACGTTATCGCCGGGCATGACCATTTCCTTGTCGGCCGGCAGCTCGATGGCGCCGGTCACGTCGGTCGTGCGGAAGTAGAACTGTGGACGGTAGTTGTTGAAGAACGGCGTGTGGCGGCCGCCTTCGTCCTTCAGGTGCCTCAGCCGTGAAGTGGGTGTGTCGAATGGAGTTGGGCTTGCACAGCGCGGCGCTCCACGTCTTCAACTTAGTGGACCCAGCAGCAGGCCGACGTTGTGGCGATCGCTTGCGGAACATTTCCACGCCGGTGCAGGTCGTCTTTGCGTATCGCGGATGCCGACGATTTCGATTTCTTCGTGCCCACGTTGACGGCCGGTCACCACGGTACGTTCGAACTTACGTTTGCCATTTCGGGCAACTCCGGAAAATCTATCCACAGCGCGCTTGGCGTGGGGATGTACATATCCAGGGCTTCAGCCAGCTTGCTGCATCGCCCGATGACTGTGGTCCAGCGCCATGGCGGAACCGCCGCACGATCGGGGTGTCGTTCCCTACCAAGTCAGGAGTTCGCGCACTTCCATTTCGACGAGTTGGGCAGTTCTTCGTCGTCCAACTCGATCGCAATCTTCCAGGAAACATGGAGCGGCACGCCCACCTGCGCGCCAGCAGGATGTGCTCGCCCTGGGGCATCGGGCCGTCAGCGGCCGAGCACACCAAAATAGCGCCGTCCATCTGGGTCGATAATCATGTTCTTGAACTAGTCGGCGTGGCCGGGGCGTCCACGTGGGCAAAATGGCGACACCGGTATTCCAACGCACATCACATTTGGTGGACCGCGGGACTTTCTTCAGGTGCCGCATCCACGATTTCGTCGTAGGCGTTCGCCGCCGAGCCAACAGATTTACATCGCTCTGCCCCTTTAGCCACTCGGGCACCCCTCCGAACAATTCAGCATTGTACGTTACTTAAATTCCACTCCGGAAAAATCTATATCCAACAACGTTTAAATATTCCAGCCGCCGTGCTGCATTTTTTGCCCATGGCGGGAATCGGACCCGCGACCTCTCACTTACCAAAAAGTGCTCTACTGAGCCACATGGGGATCTGAGGGCGATCTTCTTGGAGCGGGAGAGGAATCGAACGATGAAGGCTAGGGTTCTACCACACGGGTACTCCGCACATCATCGGCGCACCGGCAACGCACATCGTTTCACTGGATTCCAGTGTTCGGGATGGGAAGGAGCCACTCGGGACCAACTTGCATGGTCATTCAGGCATAACATTTCCAGAGTTTTGCTTCAAGGAAGCTGATCAAGATGGCGAATTCAGATGTTTTATCAGCGGGATGGGAAGGGTTTGTCATCAGGCATAAGGGTTGCTACCTTGTCTCAAGATGGCGAATTCATAGAGTTTTATCAACTTGACGGTATGTCAACTTGACGGTATGTCAAAGTTATAGGGTCAAGCCGCACGAGCAATTAGTACTGGTTAGCTTAACGCATTACTGCGCTTCCACACCCAGCCTATCAACGTCCTGGTCTTGAACGACTTTAGGGGCTCAAGGCCCCGGCAGATCTCATCTTGAAACGAGTTTCCCGCTTAGATGCTTTCAGCGGTTATCTCTTCCACACTTAGCTACTCGGCAATGCCACTGGCGTGACAAACCGATACACCAGAGGTGTCCACTCCGGTCCTCTCGTACTAGGAGCAGGCTTCCTCAAATCTGCAGCGCCCACGGAAGATAGGGACCAAACTGTCTCACGACGTTTTAAACCCAGCTCACGTACCTCTTTAAATGGCGAACAGCCATACCCTTTGGACCGGCTACAGCCCCAGGATGAGATGAGCCGACATCGAGGTGCCAAACACCGCCGTCGATATGAACTCTTGGGCGGTATCAGCCTGTTATCCCCAGGAGTACCTTTTATCCGTTGAGCGATGGCCCTTCCATACAGAACCACCGGATCACTATGTCCTGCTTTCGCATCTGCTCGACTTGTCAGTCTCGCAGTTAAGCACGCTTATGCCATTGCACTATTAGCACGATGTCCGACCCCGTACCTAGCGTACCTTCGAACTCCTCCGTTACGCTTTGGGAGGAGACCGCCCCAGTCAAACTGCCTACCATGCACTGTCCCCGATCCGATAAGGGACCTAGGTTAGAACCTCAAACGCACCAGGGTATTTCAACGTTGGCTCCATGAGAACTAGCGTCCTCACTTCAAAGCCTCCCACCTATCCTACACAGATCCGTTCAAGTCCAATACAAAGCTACAGTAAAGGTTCATGGGGTCTTTCCGTCTTTCCGCGGGGAGATTGCATCATCACAAACATTTCAACTTCGCTGAGTCTCAGGAGGAGACAGTGTGGCCATCGTTACGCCATTCGTGCAGGTCGGAACTTACCCGACAAGGAATTTCGCTACCTTAGGACCGTTATAGTTTGCGCCGCCGTTTACTGGGACTTCAATCAAGAGCTTGCACCCCATCATTTAATCTTCCAGCACCGGGCAGGCGTCACACCCTATACGTCCACTTTCGTGTTTGCAGAGTGCTGTGTTTTTATTAAACAGTCGCAGCCACCGATTTTTTGCAACCGCTTTGGGCTCCCTTTGTACAAGTTCACCTACTTGCGGCATACCTTCTCCCGAAGTTACGGTATCAATTTGCCGAGTTCCTTCTCTGAGTTCTCTCAAGCGCTTAGAATACTCATCTCGCGCACCAGTGTCGGTTTGCGGTACGGTCGTGTAGCTGAAGCGCCAGTGGCTTTCCTGGAAGCAGGGTATCACTCACTTCGTCTGCAAGCAGACTCGTTATCACCCCTCATCTAAGCCCGGCGGATTTGCCTACCAGGCACGACTACAGGCTTGAACCAACATATCCAACAGTTGGCTGAGCTAACCTTCTCCGTCCCCACATCGCAACTGCCACATCGGTACAGGAATATTGACCTGTTTCCCATCAGCTACGCATCTCTGCTCCCGCCTTAGGGGCCGACTCACTCTACGCCGATGAACGTTGCGTAGAAAACCTGCGCTTACGGCGAGGGGCTTTTCACCCCTTTAACGCTACTCATGTCAGCATTCGCACTTCTGATACCTCCAGCATCCGTCACCAGACACCTTCACAGGCTTACAGAACGCTCTCCTACCACGCACAGTAAACTGTGCATCCGCAGCTTCGGTAACTGGCTTAGCCCCGTTACATCTTCGCAGGACGACTCGATCAGTGAGCTATTACGCTTTAAATGATGGCTGCTTCTAAGCCAACATCCTGACTGTTTTAGCCTTTCCCACTTCGTTTCCCACTTAGCCAATTTTAGGGACCTTAGCTGGCGGTCTGGGTTGTTCCCTCTTGAGTCCGGACGTTAGCACCCGGTGCTCTGTCTCCCAAGCTGTACTCGTCGGTATTCGGTTTGCCTTGGTTTGCAAGTCGCCATGACCCCCTAGCCAAAACAGTGCTCTACCCCCGACGGTAATACTTGAGGCACTACCTAAATAGTTTTCGGAGAGAACCAGCTATTTCAAGTTTGTTTAGCCTTTCACCCCTATCCACAGCTCATCCGCTAGTTTGCAACACTAGTCGGTTCGGACCTCAGTACCTGTTACGGCACCTTCATCCTGGCCATGGATAGAATCACTTGGTTTCGGGTCTACACCAGCGACTGAACGCCCTATTCGGACTCGATTTCTCTACGGCTTCCCTATTCGGTTAACCTTGCCACTGAATGTAAGTCGCTGACCCATTATACAAAAGGTACGCAGTCACCCTTTCGAGCTCCTACTTTTTGTAAGCATGCGGTTTCAGGATCTATTTCACTCCCTCCCCGGGGTTCTTTTCGCCTTTCCCTCACGGTACTTGTTCACTATCGGTCGATGATGAGTATTTAGCCTTGGAGGATGGTCCCCCATATTCAGACAAGGTTTCGTGCCCCGCCCTACTTTTCTAGCTTAGTACCACACGTCTGTTTTCGCATACGGGACTATCACCACTATGGCGGCGGACTTTCCATTCCGTTTTGCTAACAGTCTTGCTATCACTAGAAGGTCCCTCCGATTTCGCTCGCCACTACTTTCGGAATCTCGGTTGATGTCTTTTCTCGAGCTACTGAGATGTTTCAGTTCACCGTTCGCCTCGCATACCTATATGTATTCAGTATGCGATACCCCTAAGGGTGGGTTTCCCCCCATTCAGAAATCTCCGGATCAAAGCTTGTTGCCAGCTCCCCGAAGCTTATCGCAGGCTATCACGTCTTTCGTCGCCTATCATCGCCAAGGCATCCACCACATGCTCTTAGTCACTTTTGACCCTATAACTTTGACACCTCTTGCGAAGTATCTCCGTTTATTTCAAGGACTTGCGAGGTCTTTCACCTCGCGCGTTATGCCGTAATGTGAATTTTTCTTTGGTATCACTACCTCGAGAACAATTCGTGCATTACTTGAAATAAAGCAAAGCTTTAATTCGTTTTGACGCAATCAAATTAGTTGCCGACGGCACGGTGCAGTTTCCTGCTTTCCGCCGACAACGCTGATTCGACTCTATGAATTTTTAAAGAACAGCCGATTGATCCGGTCAATACCGGTCAACAACAAAAAAGCCTTTACAAAGCCTCTTTGGTGTTGATTTTTATTTTCAATTGTTTGGTGGAGGATGACGGGATCGAACCGACGACCCCCTGCTTGCAAAGCAGGTGCTCTCCCAGCTGAGCTAATCCCCCTTCATTCCCCGCATCTGATGTTTGGAAGTATTTGGTGGGTCTAGTTGGGCTCGAACCAACGACCCCCGCCTTATCAAGACGGTGCTCTAACCAGCTGAGCTACAGACCCATGTCGGTTGCACCGACTTCTTCCAACAACCGATAAGTGTGGGCGTTCAATATTGAATGCTGTTTTCCAGAAAGGAGGTGATCCAGCCGCACCTTCCGATACGGCTACCTTGTTACGACTTCACCCCAGTCACGAACCCCTGCCGTGGTAAGCGCCCTCCTTACGGTTAGGCTACCTACTTCTGGCAGAACCCGCTCCATGGTGTGACGGGCGGTGTGTACAAGACCCGGGAACGTATTCACCGCGACATTCTGATCCGCGATTACTAGCGATTCCGACTTCACGCAGTCGAGTTGCAGACTGCGATCGACTACGACTGGCTTTATGGGATTAGCTCCCCCTCGCGGGTTGGCAACCCTCTGTACCAGCCATTGTATGACGTGTGTAGCCCCACCTATAAGGGCCATGAGGACTTGACGTCATCCCCACCTTCCTCCGGTTTGTCACCGGCAGTCCCATTAGAGTGCCCGTAGCAACTAATGGCAAGGGTTGCGCTCGTTGCGGACTTAACCCAACATCTCACGACACGAGCTGACGACAGCCATGCAGCACCTGTGTTACGGCTCTCTTTCGAGCACGAAGCCATCTCTGGCAACTTCCGTACATGTCAGCGGTGGGTAAGGTTTTTCGCGTTGCATCGAATTAAACCACATCATCCACCGCTTGTGCGGGTCCCCGTCAATTCCTTTGAGTTTCAACCTTGCGGCCGTACTCCCCAGGCGGTCAACTTCACGCGTTAGCTTCGTTACTGAGTCAGTGAAGACCCAACAACCAGTTGACATCGTTTAGGGCGTGGACTACCAGGGGTATCTAATCCTGTTTGCTCCCCACGCTTTCGTGCATGAGCGTCAGTGCAGGCCCAGGGATTGCCTTCGCCATCGGTGTTCCTCCGCATATCTACGCATTTCACTGCTACACGCGAATTCCATCCCCTCTGCCGCACTCCAGCGATGCAGTCACAAATGCAGTTCCCAGGTTGAGCCCGGGGATTTCACATCGTTCATCACCGCCTGCGCACGCTTTACGCCCAGTAATTCCGATTAACGCTTGCACCGTATTACCGCGGCTGCTGGCGTAGTTAGCCGGTGCTTATTCTTACGGTACCGTCATGACCTCAAAGTATTATTTCGAGGCTTTTCGTTCCGTACAAAAGCAGTTTACAACCCGAAGGCCTTCATCTGCACGCGGCATGGCTGGATCAGGCTTGCGCCCATTGTCCAAAATTCCCCTGCTGCCTCCCGTAGGAGTCTGGGCCGTGTCTCAGTCCCAGTGTGGCTGGTCGTCTCTCTCAGACCAGCTACAGATCGTGGCTTTGGTAAGCCTTTACCCCACCAACTACCTAATCTGCCATCGGCCGCTCCGTTCGCGCAAGGCCTTGCGGTCCCCTGCTTTCATCCATAGATCTTATGCGGTATTAGCAAAGCTTTCGCCTCGTTATCCCCCCACGATCGGGCACGTTCCGATGTATTACTCACCCGTTCGCCACTCGTCAGCATCCGAAGACCTGTTACCGTTCGACTTGCATGTGTAAGGCATGCCGCCAGCGTTCAATCTGAGCCAGGATCAAACTCTACAGTTCGATCTTGAAATTTAAAGTCTTTCGACTAACTCATAAAAACGGAATTGAAGTGAACTTCACTTCTATTCTCATGAGCGCTTGTAGTGCAAAGCACTAGTTCCGAAGAACTTGGCACTCTCCATCAAACGCCCACGCTTATCGGCTGTATATTTTAAAGATCTGGAAGATCAGATTTCTCTTTTCTTCTTACCCTGCAGCGATCAGCAGAGCCTTGAATTCTAGCAGGCTTTTTAAAAACCTGTCAAACCTTGTGGTTATTCGCTTTTCTCGACTATCGCAACATTCGTCGCAACCGCCTCAACCAGCGAAGCCTTGAATCATACACCAGTTTTTACCACCAGCGCAACTCTCAGCAATCTTTCTTAACCACCCCCACCACCCAGAACCGCCGCGCCTTCGTCTCCTGCAGCACAACCAGCAATTCCTCGTAGCGAAGCCCGCTAGTATACATACGATCCGATGTCTGTCAGGAAAATTCCAGTTCTTTTCCAAGGCGGTGATAAACAGCGCGGGTACATCACATCCGGTCTGCTCAAAGATCTCCTGGAAACAGGTGGGACTGGTGACATTGATTTCAGTCACGCAGTTCCCGATCACGTCGACCCCCGCGAGCAACATGCCCCGCTGCAGAAGGACAGGGCCCAGCTTGTGACCTATCTCGATGTCCCGGTCGGTCAGTGGGCGCGCGACCCCTTTCCCACCGGCAGCGAGATTTCCGCGCACTTCCGAGCCCTGCGGGATGCGGGCCAGGCAATAAGGAACCGGTTTGCCTCCGATGATGAGGACACGCTTGTCCCCTTCGGCGATCTCAGGAAGGAATTTCTGGACCATGATGGTCTGGGCGCCGTCCCGATTGAGGGTTTCGATGATGCTGCCCAGATTCAGCCCGTCGGCCTTGACGCGGAAGATGCCCATGCCGCCCATGCCGTCGAGCGGCTTGAGGATGATGTCCCCGTGTTCTGCATGAAATTTCCGCACGTCCTGCGCGTCGCGGGTGACGAGCGTAGGCCCGATCAGGTCCGGAAACTCCATGATGGCCAGTTTCTCGGGATGGTCCCGCAACGCCCGTGGCTTGTTGAATACCCTGGCCCCCTCCCGCTCCGCCTGCTCCAGCAGGTGCGTGGCATAGAAGTACTCGCTATCGAAAGGGGGATCCTTGCGCATCAGCACTGCGCCAAAGCCGGACAGCTCCGCTTCCCGCTCGCCAGTCACGGCGAACCAGGCGTCCGCTTCTCCCGTCAGATGGATGTCACGGACGCGCGCGAGGACTTTTTTCCCTTGCGTCCAGCGGACGTGCCGCGGCTCGCACACGCTGACGGTGTGTCCGCGGCGTTGCGCCTCCCGCATCATGGAGAAGGTGGTGTCTTTGTAGATCTTGAAGTGTTCGAGAGGATCCGCGACGAAAAGGAAGTTCATGGTCATCAAGCTGCAAGGAAGGGCATCAGGCGCCGCTGGCGCGGCGGCGTCCGTACTGTTGCACAAATAGCGTCAGCACGCCGGCGACGACGCCCCAGAAGGCCGAGCCCACACCCCCGATGAAGACACCGCTGAGGGTCACGAGGAAAGTGATGAGCGCTGCCTCCCGGTACGCATCGTCGCGCAGGGCAGAGGTGAGCCCGGAGCCGATGGTCCCCAGCAGCGCCAGCCCGGCGATGGCAACGACGAGTTCCTGGGGAAAGGCCGTCAGCAGCCCGGTGACGACGGCGCCGAACAGGCCGATGACGATATAAAACGCGCCGCAGGCCACCGCCGCGGTGTAGCGGCGCGATCGGTCTTCGTGCGCCTCGGGGCCCATGCACATGGCCGCGGTGATGGCACTGAAGTTGAGCGCAAAGGCGCCGAACGGGGCCAGGACCAGGGTGGCCAGGCCCGTCATGGTGACGAGGCGCGAGATGGGCAGCGGGTACCCCGCGGCGCGGATGGCGGCGACGCCCGGCAGGTTCTGCGATGCCATCGTCACGATGAACAGGGGCAGCGCCAGGCCGACGAAAGCACCAAGGCTGAATTCCGGTGGCGTGAAAACCGGCACGGCCCAGCCGAAATGGATGGCAGACACCGCCACCTGCCCTCGCCCCGCCGTATAGGCGACGGCCACCGCGAGCGTGGCGACGATGGCATAGCGCGGGAAGAGCCGGCGCGCGAGCAGATAGCTCACCAGCATCAGCACCACCAGCGGCAAGGCCGTCTGCGCCGCGGCGAACGCCTGCATGCCGAATCGCGCCAAGACCCCTGCCAGCAGGGCCGACGCGATCTGCACCGGGATGCGGTCCATGGCGCGCTCGAACCAGCCCGTGGCACCGACGAGGGCGATCAGACCGGCGCACAGCATGAACGCGCCGATGGCTTCGCCCATGGAATACCCGCCGGCGAGGCCCGCGGATGCCAGCACGGCGGCCCCGGGCGTGGACCACGCCACCATCACCGGCTGCCGCAGGATCAGGGACGGCACCAGGGAGCACAGCCCCATGCCCAGGCCGAGGGCCCACATCCACGAACTGATCTGGGCACTGGTGGCGCCGAACGCCTGGGCCGCCTTGAACACCAGGGCCACGGAACTGGTGAACCCGACCAGCACGGCCACGAAACCGGCCGTTGCCGTCGAGAGGCTGGAATCTCTGAAGAAGGAACGCATAAGGGGGCGCATTCTGTCACCCCAGCCCATTGCTATATTTTTAATAGCGAAATATTGAATGAATCCGGCGGCATGAAGCCCTTTGGGCTCAAATCTCGATCTTGGAGCCCAGTTCGACCACCGAATTGCTCGGCAGATTCAGGAAACCCGCCGCTCCGCTTGCGTTGTGGTGCATCTGGGCGAAGAGCTTCTCCCGCCAGGGCGCCATGCCGCTGCCGATGGTGGGGATCACCACGTCGCGCGACAGGAAGTAGCTGGTGGTCATGGCTTCGAGTTCGCACCCACGGCCGCGCATGAGGGCCAGTGCGCCAGGCAGGTCGGGGTCGTTCTTGAAGCCGTAGTGCACCATGACCTGCCAGCAGTCGCCGCCCAGCGGCTCGACCTGCAGCCGTTTGTCGAGGCCGATCCAGGGCACCTCGTGGTTGCGCACGGTGACGAAGAGGTTCTGCTGGTGCAGCACCTTGTTGTGCTTGAGGTTGTGCAGCAGCGCATTGGGAACCGCGCCCGGCTCGGCGGTGAGGAACACGGCCGTGCCCTCCACCCGCGTGGGCGGGCTCACGAACACGGCGGTGAGAAAGTCGCGCAGATCGATGGCGTCGTCGCGCAGCTTTTCATTGAGCAGTGCCCGGCCGCGCTTCCAGGTCATCATCAGCGTGAAGACGATCGAGCCGATCATCAGCGGGAACCAGCCGCCCTGCAGCAGCTTGAGCAGGTTGGAGCCGAAGAAGGCCAGGTCCACGACGAAGAAGAAGCCGGTCGCGCCGATGCACAGCGCCAGCGGATAGCCCCAGCCGTACCGGACCACGAAGAAGGTGAGCACGGTGGTGATGAGCATGTCCAGCGTGACCGCGATGCCGTAGGCGGCTGCCAGGTTGCTGCTGGAGCGGAACATGACCACGGCGACCACGATGGCCAGGAACAGCGCCCAGTTGACGAAGGGGATATAGATCTGCCCGGTATCGCGCACGCTGGTGTGCACGATGTTCAGGCGCGGCAGGTAGCCGAGCTGGATGACCTGCTTGGTCACGCTGAAGGCGCCGGTGATGAGGGCCTGCGACGCGATGACGGTGGCCATGGTGGCGAGGATCACGAGCGGGATCAGCGCCCAGTCGGGGGCCATCATGTAGAACGGGTTCTTGACAGCCTCGGGGTCGGCCAGCAGCAGCGCGCCCTGGCCGAAGTAGTTGACGGTGAGCGCCGGCATGGCCACGCTGAACCAGGCGAGGCGGATCGGCTTCTTGCCGAAGTGGCCCAGGTCGGCGTAGAGCGCCTCGGCGCCCGTCACGCACAGCACGACGGCGCCCAGGATGATGAAGCTGGTGCCGGGGTTCTCCCAGATGAAGCCGAGCGCATGGTGCGGGCTCAGCGCTCCCAGGATCTCGGGGTGGCCCACGATGTGCGGCACGCCCAGGGCCGCGATGGAGGCGAACCACACGAGCGTGACGGGCCCGAAATAGCGCCCGATGCCGCCCGTGCCGCGCTTCTGGACGACGAACAGGCAGAACAGCACGACCAGCGTGAGCGGGATGACGGCGGTGCGGAAGTGCGGCGAGACCACCTCCAGGCCCTCCACCGCCGAGAGCACCGAGATCGCGGGGGTGATGACGCCATCGCCATAGAAGAGGGAGGTGCCGAAGATCCCGATGCCCAGCAGCGACGCCCGCAGCCGGGGCTTGTCCTTCACGGCCTGCGAGGCCAGCGCCAGCATGGCGATCAGGCCGCCCTCGCCGTTGTTGTCGGCCCGCAGCACGAGCACGACATACTTCAGCGAGACGATGGTGGTGAGCGTCCAGAAGAGGATCGAGAGAACGCCGTAGACGTTCTGGGGCGTGAAGGCCACGTGGCCCGAGCCGAACACTTCCTTGACCGCATACAGCACACTGGTGCCGATGTCGCCGTACACGACGCCGATGGCGCCGAGGGTGAGCGCCGCAAGCGAGGATTTGGAGCTTTGCACTGCAGGGCCCGCCGGCACGGCGCCGGGCGGGGTTCCGGTATTGGGGGACCGCTATTGTGACAAGGTGTGGCGGCCACACCCAGCCGGGCCGTGCCTTGTTGCAACGCAGCAACTGCCCCTGGCGCAACGCTTCCCACCGTGGCAGGAGGGCTGCACGGTCCCGCCGCGGGGTCAGTCGTAGATCTCGGCCTCGGGGTTGGTGGCCTCGAGTTCGTAGCTGGCGGCCAGCATGGCCAGGCGCGCGATCACGCCGTACATGTAGAAGCGGTTGGGGGCGCTCGCGCCGGGGCGGGCACCGGGCTGGGGCAGGTGCGTGCTGTGCTCGAAGGCCAGCGGCACGAAGCTGGCGCCGGGGGCATTGAGGTTCTCGTCCACGCCGCGTTCGGCATGCATGCGGTAGAAGCCGCCCACCACGTAGCGGTCCATCATGTAGACGACGGGCTCGGCCACGGCTTCGTGCACACGCTCCTGGGTCAGCACGCCTTCCTGGATGATGACGTCGCTCACCGTCTGGCCGTCCTTGATGATGGCCATCTTGTTGCGGGTCTTGCGGTTGAGCGCGTCGAGGTCCTTGGCGTCGCGCACGGTCATCACGCCCATGCCGTAGGTGCCGTTGTCGGCCTTGACGATGACGAAGGGCTTCTCGTTGATGCCGTATTCCTTGTACTTGCGCCGCACCTTGGCCAATTGCGCATCCACGGCCGAGCGCAGGGCCTCCACGCCGTTGCCCTCGGCGAAATCCAGGCCTTGGCTGTGGCTGAAGAGCGGATGGATGAGCCAGGGGTCGATGCCCAGCAGCTTGCCGAAGCGCTTGGAGACCTCTTCATAGCTCTGGAAATGGCGGCTCTTGCGGCGCACGCTCCAGCCCGCGTGCAGCGGGGGCAGCAGGTACTGCTCGTGCAGGTCTTCGAGGATGCCCGGCGGACCGGCGGAGAGGTCGTTGTTGAGCAGGATGGTGCAGGGATCGAAGTTCTTCAGGCCCAGCCGCCCTTTCGTGCGCACCACGGGTTCGAGCGTGACGGAATCGCCGTTGGGCAGCGTCACGGTGGTGGGCTTCTTGATCTCGGGGCTGATGGAGCCCACGCGCACGTTGAGCCCGGCCATGTTGAAGATGCGCTGCAGCTGGATCACGTTCGCGAGGTAGAACGTGTTGCGGCTGTGGTTCTCGGGAACGATGAGCAGGTTGCGCGCCTCGGGGCAGATCTTCTCGATCGCGGCCATGGCGGCCTGCACAGCGAGCGGCAGCATCTCGGTGGTGAGGTTGTTCCAGCCGCCCGGGAAGAGGTTGGTGTCGACCGGTGCGAGCTTGAAGCCGGCATTGCGGATGTCGACCGAGGTATAGAAAGGCGGGGTGTGCTCCATCCACTCCAGCCGGAACCAGCGCTCGATCGCGGGCATGGCGTCGAGGATGCGCTGTTCGAGCTCGTTGATCGGCCCCGTGAGGGCGGTGATGAGATGCGGAACCATGGAAGCCCTCGGAAAGCAGGGTAGGCGGCGGAGCGCCGAAAGTGGAGTCGATTGTAGGGATTTGGGGGCGCGGAGCGGGTTCGCAAGCCCTGCCCGCGGCCGCCCGCGCCGATCACCGCCGCCAGAACGCGGGCGTGAGCAGGGCCATGAAGCTGAGGATCTCCAGCCGGCCGAGCAGCATGGCCAGCGTGCACACCCAGAGCTGGAAATCGGTCAGCACCGAATAGTTCGCGGCCGGCCCCACGAGGCCGAGGCCGGGCCCCGTGCAGTGCACGCTCGCGATCACGGCGCTGAAGGCCGTGACCACGTCGAGGTCGGTGAGCAGCAGCACCATGCTGAGCACCGTGATCGTGGCGGCATAGACCAGCATGTAGGCCAGCACGGCGAAGATCATGCGGTTCTCGACCACCGCGTGGCCCAGCCGCACCGGCTGCACGGCGCGCGGATGCACGAGCCGCGTCATCTCGCGGCGCGCCTGCTGCAGCAGGATGAGCACGCGCACCATCTTGATCCCGCCGCCCGTGGAGCCCGCGCTGGTCGCCACGCCCGAGAGCATGAGCAGGAACACGGGCGCGAACACGGGCCAGCCGAGGTAGTCGGTGGTGGCAAAGCCCGTGGTGGTGGCGACGGACACGGTATGGAAGAGGCCATGCCGCATGGCATCGAACGGGCCGTACACGCCCTTGGCCCACAGCAGCAGCGCCACGAAGAGGCCGCTGCCCAGCAGCGTGCAGACCGTGGCGCGCAGCTCGGGATCGCGCCAGCAGGTGCGCCAGTGGCCCTTGCGCAGCGCGACGAAGTAGAGCGCGAAATTGCAGCTCGCGAGCACCATGAAGACCACGGCGATCATCTCCAGCAGCGGCGACTGGAAATGGCCGAAGCTCGCGTCGTAGGGCGACAGCCCGCCCAGGCTCACGGTGGCGAACATGTGCATGAGCGCATCGGGCACGGCCATGCCGCCGGCCCAGAAGGCCAGCGCGCAGGCCAGCGAGAACACGACGTACACGCCCCACAGCCCCTTGGCGGTCTGGGTCATGCGCGGCGTGAGCTTGGTGTCCTTCACGGGCCCCGCGGCCTCGGCCTTGAAGAGCTGGCTGCCGCCCACCCCCAGCAGCGGCAGCACGGCGACGGCCAGGATCAGGATGCCCATCCCGCCGATCCACTGCATGAAGGTGCGCCACAGGTTGATCGACAGCGGCAGGCTGTCGAGCCCCGCCAGGACCGTGGAGCCGGTGGTGGTCAGCCCGGACACCGCCTCGAAGTACGCGTGCGTGAATCCGATCGGCCGGTCGATGGCATGGAGCGCCAGCAGCAGCGGCAGCGACGCGAACAGCGGCAGCACGAGCCAGACCAGCGAGACCAGCATCACGCCGTGGCGCGGCTGCAGTTCGCGCGCATGCCGGCGCAGGCCGTACCAGAGCGCGCCGCCGCACACGAGCGTGAAACCGAGGCAGGCGGCATAGATCGGCCACAGCCCTTCGCCGCCCCACCAGGCGGCCGCCAGGGGCACGCCCAGCGCGAAGGAGAACATCGCCAGCAGCGCGCCGAACACGCGCAGCACGGGCAGCAGGTCCGGCAGGGCGTCGGAGAGCGCGGAAGGGATCGCCATGCGGATCAGAAGAACGTCGCGCTCACGCGGAAGGCTTTTTCCACTTCGCGCACCAGCCGCTTGTGGGGCAGGAAGAAGACCACGTGGTCGCCGCTCTCGATCACCGTGTGGCTGTGCGGGATGATGACCTCGGGCTCGCCCGGCGGCACCGACTGGCCCTCGCCGGCCACGGCCGACGCGCCTTCGCTGAGGCCTCGCACGACGAGGCCCATGTGCACATCGTGCGGCAGGTGGATGTCGGCCACCTTGCGGCCGACCACGCGCGAGCTCTTGCGGTCGCCGCGCACCACGATCTCCAGTGCCTCGGCCACGCCGCGGCGCAGGCTGTGCACGGCCTGCACGTCGCCGCGGCGCACGTAGGCCAGCAGCTCGCCGAGCATCGCCTGCGCGGGCGAGAGCGCGATGTCGATCTGCGTGCCGTGCATGAGGTCGGCATACGAGCGGCGGTTGATGAGCGCCAGTACCCGGCTGGCGCCCATGCGCTTGGCGAGCAGGCAGGCCATGATGTTGTCCTCGTCGTCGTCGGTGATCGCGAGGAAGAGGTCCACGTCCTCGATGCACTCGTCGCCCAGCAGATCCTCATCGGTCGCGTCGCCCTGCAGCACCAGCACTTCGGGCGGCAGCACCGAGGCCAGTTCGATGCAGCGGTCGGGGTTGGATTCGAGGATCTTGATGTGGAAGCCGCCCTGCTGCGCGAGCTGCCGCGCGAGCCGCAGGCCCACGCGGCCGCCGCCCGCGACCATGATGCGGCGCACCGGCCGCGTCGCCAGGCCGTCGCGCTGGTGCAGCGCAGCCAGCACCTGCGGAATGCGCTCGCGCGCCGCGAGCACGAACACTTCGTCGCCGGCCTCGATGCGCGTGGCGCCGTCGCAGGCCACGAACCGGTCGGGCTCCTCGGGAAAGCGGCGGTAGATCGCCACCACGCGCATGGCCACATCGGGCGCGCTGGCGCGCACGTCGGCGATGCGCATGCCGACCACGGGCGCGCCGCCGCGGGCGCGCACCGAGACGAGGCAGGCCCGCCCGCCCGCGAATTCACGCACCTGCAGCGCCTCGGGGTACTGCACGAGCTTGCCGATGTAGCGCGTGAGCGATTCCTCCGGGCAGATGATGCGGTCGACAGCGAAGCCTTCCTTGCCGAGCATCGCGCCGCCGCGCTCTTCGGTGGAGTCGAAGCCGGAGGAGCGCACGCGAGCGATGCGCGTGGGCACGTTGAAGAGCAGGTGGGCGATCTTGCAGCAGACGAGGTTGGTCTCATCCAGCGCGGCGCAGGCGATCAGCAGGTCGGTGTCGGCGGCGCCGGCCTCGGCCAGCACTTCGGGGTCGATGCCGCTACCCACCACGCCGCGCAGGTCGAAGCGGGCTTCGAGGTCGCGCAGGCGCTGGCCGTCGGTGTCGATGACGGTGATGTCGTTCTGCTCGGACACCAGGCTGTCGGCCACGCTCTCGCCCACGCGGCCCGCGCCCAGGATGATGATCTTCATGCGGAAAGGACCGTGGAGGAAGGGTGGAGAGAGGGAGGAGGAGGGGCGCGGCCCGCTCCAGTCTCAGGTGCGGATGTCGCCCTCGCCGAGCACCACCCACTTGAGCGAGGTGAGGCCCTCGATGCCCACGGGGCCGCGGGCATGGAATTTGTCGGTGCTGATGCCGATCTCGGCCCCCAGGCCGAACTCGAAGCCGTCGGCGAAGCGCGTGCTCGCGTTCACCATCACGCTGGCCGAGTCCACCTCGCGCAGGAAGCGCTGCGCATGCATGTGGTCGCGCGTGAGGATGGCGTCGGTGTGGTGGCTGCCGTAACGGTTGATGTGGGCGATGGCCTCGTCCAGGCCGTCCACCACCTTGATGCTGATGATGGGCGCGAGGTATTCCTCCGACCAGTCCTGCTCGGTGGCTGGCACCAGCAGGGCGCCGGGCACATTGGCCAGCAGCGCCAGCGATTCGGGGCAGCCGCGCATCTCCACGCCCTTGGCGGCATAGACGGCGCCGATCTGCGGCAGGAACTCGGCCGCCACGCCGCGCGCGACGAGCAGGCCCTCGCTCGCATTGCAGGGGCTGTACTTCTGGGTCTTGGCGTTGTCGGCCACCTTCACGGCCATGGCGACGTCGCAGGGGTCGTCCACATAGGTATGGCAGTTGCCGTCCAGGTGCTTGATGACGGGCACCTTGGCCTCGCGGCTGATGCGCTCGATGAGGCCCTTGCCCCCGCGCGGGATGATCACGTCCACGTACTGCGGCATGGCGATGAGGTGGCCCACGGCCTCGCGGTCGGTGGTCTGCACGAGCTGCACGGCATCGGCGGGCAGGCCGGCCTCCAGCAGCGCTTCCTGCACGAGCCGTGCCAGCGCGCGGTTGGAATCGATCGCCTCGGAGCCGCCGCGCAGGATGCAGGCGTTGCCGCTCTTGATGCTCAGGCTGGCGGCCTCGATGGTCACGTTGGGACGGCTCTCGTAGACCATGCCGAACACGCCGATCGGCACGCGCATCTGGCCCACGCGGATGCCGCTGGGCTGCTCGCGCATGCCGGAGATCTCGCCGATCACGTCGCCCATGGCGGCGAGCTGCTCGCAGCCGAGCGCGCAGGTCTCCAGCACCTTGGGGGTGAGCTTGAGGCGGTCCACCATCGGTTCGGCCAGGCCCGCGGCCCGGGCACGGTCCAGGTCGCGGGCGTTGTCCACCTGCAGCGCGTCGGTGCTCTCGCGCAGGCGGCGGGCCAGCGCCAGGAGCGCCCGGCGCTTGACGGCGGACGGCGCCCGGGCCATCAGCGCGGAGGCGGCCTTGGCCTGGGAACCGAGGGCATGGAGGGTTTCGGCGATGGAGGACGGCGCGTTCATGGGGCGTGATTTTGACGCATCGGCGCTGCCACCGGTGCGGCCCGGGTTTCCGCGCGGCCCGCCACGCCCCGGCTTTGCTACCCTCGCGCGCCATGACGACCCCACCTCCCCACGGCCGGCCCGCCGACGCACTGGCCACCCTCACCGCCGCATTGGCCGACCTGCGGGCCGCCCGGATGGCGCCGCATGCCTTCAGCCAGCTCGCGCGCGACCAGCCGGCGCTGCTCGCCGCCCTGCCCCCGCGCTACGCCCAGGTGCTCAACGACCTGCTGGACCGCCTCGAATCCTCCGCCCTCTTCTCCGAGGAGAGCTGCTCGTTCAGCCAGAGCGGCCTCATCGACAACCTGCAGACCTGGATGGACAAGGCACGCGGCCAGCTCGCCGAAGCCACGCCCTGAGGCCGAAGGCGACTCGCGCGGGAGGCTACCGCACGGCTTTGCACAGCTGCAGCGCCAGCCGGTGCAGGGCCTGCCAGCCGTTGGCGGGCCAGTCGGGCACCTTGAGGCCCTTGACGATGCCGTCCACGGCGTGCGCGGACTGCAGCAGCCGCGCCGCGGAGGCATCGGAGAAACGCGGCACGATGCGCTCGAAGAGCCGCTCCTTCGGCCCCCAGATGCGGTTCTCGCGCAGGGCCATGGGCAGCGGCTTGCCGGCGTTCACGGCGTCCTTCACGCGCTTGAGCGAGCGGATGTCCTCGGCCAGCGTCCAGTGGACCAGCACCTCGGCCTCGCCCTCGGCCTGCAGGCCGTCGAGCATGCGCTGCATGCGCGCCACCTGGCCCGAGAGCACGGCCTCGGAGAGCTTGAAAACGTCGTAGCGCGCCACGTTGAGCACGGCGGCCTCGACCTGCTCCCAAGAGAGTTCGCCGGGCGGGTGCAGCAGCGCGAGCTTCTGGATCTCCTGGTGCGCGGCGAGCAGGTTGCCTTCCACGCGGTCGGCGAAGAACTGCAGCGTGCGCTGCCCTTCCTCTCCGGACGCCACCCGCTGGCCCTGGGCCGCGAGGCGCTGGGCGATCCACTGCGGCAGCGCGCCGCGCTCCACCGGGTCGATCTGCACGCTCGCGCCTTCGCGGTCGAGCGCCGAGAACCATGCGCCGGTCCGCGTGGCCTTGTCGAGGCGGGGCAGCAGCACCAGGGTCAGCGTGCTATCGTTGCCCGCCGCGCTGGCGGCGATCTGCTGCAGCGCCGCGCCACCGTCCTTGCCGGGTTTGCCCGAGGGGATGCGGATCTCCACGATCTGCTTGTCGGCGAAGAGCGAGAGCGAGCCGCCCGCAGCCAGCACGGCGCTCCAGTCGAAGTGCGCGCCGGCCACCGTGTGGCTGCTGCGCTCGGTGTAGCCCTGCGCGCGCGCGGCCGCCCGGATCGCGTCGGCGGCTTCCTGCTGCAGCAGCGGCTCGTCGCCATGCAGCGTGTAGAGCGGCCGCACCCCCTTCTGGAGGTGCGCGGCCAACTGGTTCAGGGCAATCTGCATGGCACAGTGGCGCTCATGGCAAAAACCCCTTCATGCCGCCGATTCCATTGAATAGTTTGCTATTAAAAATATAGCAAATCATGGTTGCGGCTTCGCGGCGGCCAGGCGCCGCAGCAGCTGTTGCACGAGGTCGGTCTGCATGTTGCGGTAGAGCAGCGCCTCTTCGGCTTCCTTGGCGAGCGCGATGCTTTCGTTGTAGCTCACGTCGCGCTGCTGCAGCAGCTCGGTCGGCGGGATGAGTTCCACGCCCTGCTGGTTGCGCAGCTTGAAGCGGATGCGCAGGCGCAGCTGCAGTTCGCGCACCTGGCCGGACGCGTTGTAGCCCACGACCACGCGCTCGCGCTGCTCCGAGAGCAGTTCGAACACCGTCTCGGCCTTGGGCAGGTCGGCAGGCTCGCGCAGCACCGTGAGGTTGCCGCCCGCGCCGCGCAGGGTGCGCTCCAGCTCGCGCGCCAACAGCGAGCCGCCGCCGGCCTGGATGTACATGGTGCGGAACTGGAATTCCGGCGCCCCGCGCAGGCGGAAGCCGCAGGCGGTCAGGCCGGCCGCCAGGGGCGCCGTGGCCAGCAGGGTCAGGAGCGTGCGTTTGCGCAGCAGCATGGGGCGGGTTCTCTTCTCTAAGCGGTGGGTTCGGAAACGGGCGCAACGGGTCAGACGACCACGTTCACCAGCCGGCCCGGCACGACCACGACCTTCTTGGGCGTGGCGCCGGCGGCGTGCTTGTGGAAGTCCTCGCTCGCGAGGGCGATGCGCTCGATCTCGGCGCGGTCGGCCGAGGCCGGCACGCGGATCGCGCCGCGCAGCTTGCCGTTGACCTGCAGCACCAGTTCGATCTCGTCCTGCACCAGCGCCGCGGCATCCACCTGCGGCCAGGGCGCGTCGAGCAGGTCGCCCAGGGCGCCTGCGTAGCCCAGCTCGCTCCAGAGGCCGTGGGCGATGTGCGGCGTGGCCGGGTAGATCGCGCGCAGCAGGATGCCGAAGCCCTCGATGAGCGCAACGAGTCCGCCAGGCGCATCCACCGCCTTGAAATCCTCCAGCGCATTGAGCATCTTCATCGCGCCGGAGACGACGGTGTTGTATTGCATGCGCTGGTAGTCGTAGTCCACCTGCTTGAGCACCGTGTGGATTTCCAGCCGCAGGGCCTTGGCCTCCTTGCCGAAGGGCACGTCCTGCAGGCTGCGCGCGCCCTGGATGGCCGCCTCGGTGGCCGCGGCGTCGATGCCCGTGAGCTTGGCGCCGAAATTCCAGACGCGGCGCAGGAAACGGTAGCTGCCCTCCACCGCGGCGTCGTTCCACTCCAGCGTGGCTTCGGGCGGCGCCGTGAACATGGTGTAGAGCCGGGCCGTGTCGGCACCGTACTTCTCGATCAGTTCCTGCGGATCGACGCCGTTGTTCTTGGACTTGGACATCGTGCCCACGCCCTCGTAGTCGATCGGCGTGCCCACGGGCAGGTCGCCCACGGCGTTCTTGAGGCGCGCGCCGGTGACCTTGCCGGCCTCGTCGACGAGGTTCTCCACGTCGTGCGGCCAGAAATACTCCTTGCCGCCCTTGTCGTTGCGTCGCGAGTAGATGTGGTTGAGCACCATGCCCTGCGTGAGCAGCTTGGTGAAAGGCTCGTCGACCTTCACCAGGCCCAGGTCGCGCATCACCTTGGTCCAGAAGCGCGCATAGAGCAAATGCAGGATCGCGTGCTCGATGCCGCCGATGTACTGGTCCATCGGCATCCAGTAGTCGGCGCCGCCGGCCACCATGGCGTCGGCGTTCTTCGGGTCGCAGTAGCGCATGAAGTACCACGACGAATCCACGAACGTGTCCATGGTGTCGGTCTCGCGGCGCGCGGCCTTGCCGCACACGGGGCAGGTCACGCCCGCGTGGAAGCCTTCGTGCTTGTGCAGCGGGTTGCCCGAGCCGTCCGGGATGCAGTCCTGCGGCAGCACCACGGGCAGGTCCTTCTCGGGCACCGGCACCGCGCCGTGTTCGTCGCAGTGGATGATCGGGATCGGCGTGCCCCAGTAGCGCTGGCGCGAAACGCCCCAGTCGCGCAGGCGCCAGGTGGTCTTCTTCTCGCCCAGGCCCTTTTCATTCAGCGAGTGGGCCACGGCCGCCACGGCGTCCCGGTAGGAGAGGCCGCTGAAGCTGTCGGAATTGATCGTGACGCCGTTCTGCTTGTCGCCGTACCAGTCCTGCCACCGGTGGTAGTCGAAGGTCTCGCCATCGACCAGCACCACCTGCTTGATCTCGATGCCGTACTTGAGCGCGAAGGCGAAATCGCGCTCGTCGTGCGCGGGCACGCCCATCACGGCACCGTCGCCATAGCCCATGAGCACGTAGTTGCCCACCCACACGTCCACGGGTTCGCCCGTGAGCGGGTGCGTCACCGTGAGGCCCGTGCGCACGCCTTTCTTCTCCTGCGTGGCCAGCTCGGCCTCGGTGGTGCCGCCGCTCTTGCACTCTTCGATGAAGGCCGCCACCTCGGGCTGCGAGCGCGCGGCGTGCGCGGCCAGCGGGTGCTCGGGCGCGACGGCGCAGAAGGTCACGCCCATGATGGTGTCGGCACGCGTCGTGAAGACGTACATGCGGCCATCGCCGATCAGCAGGCCGTCGTCGCCGCGGATGTCGTGCGTGAAGGCGAAGCGCACGCCCTCGCTCTTGCCGATCCAGTTCTCCTGCATGAGCCGCACCTTGTCGGGCCAGCCGGTGAGCGAGGCCTTGGCATTGCCCATCTGCACGTGGTCGAGCAGCTCCTGCGCGTAATCGGTGATCTTCAGGTAATAGCCCGGAATCTCGCGCTTTTCGACCAGGGCGCCGGTGCGCCAGCCGCGGCCGTCGATCACCTGCTCGTTGGCCAGCACGGTCTGGTCCACCGGGTCCCAGTTCACCACCTGTGTCTTGCGGTAGGCGATGCCCTTTTCGAGCATCTTGAGGAACAGCCACTGGTTCCAGCGGTAGTAGTCGGGGTCGCAGGTGGCGACCTCGCGCGACCAGTCGATGGCCAGCCCCATCGCCTGCATCTGCTTCTTCATGTAGGCGATGTTGTCGTAGGTCCACTGTGCGGGCGGCACGCCGTTCTTGAGCGCCGCGTTCTCGGCCGGCAGGCCGAAGGCATCCCACCCCATGGGCATCAGCACGTTGTGGCCGTTCATGCGCAGGTAGCGCGTGAGCATGTCGTTGATCGTGTAGTTGCGCACGTGGCCCATGTGCAGCTTGCCGCTGGGGTAGGGCAGCATCGAGCAGGCATAGAACTTCTTCTTGCCCGCGTCTTCGGTCACGCGGTAGGCGTCGCGGGCGGTCCAGTGGCTGTGCGCGGCGCGCTCGACCTCGGCAGGGGTGTATTTGTCTTGCATGGAAAAAGTGGGGCCGGGCCGCACGCGCGGCCACCGTCATGTCGGAGGGAGGATTCGGCGGGGATTTTAGGCGCGATGCGCAGCCGGCCCCGCGGCTTTACCGGCTGCCCGGGGAAGGCGGTGCCGGCGCCGGCCCGGGATCGGCCACGAAACCGATGCGGTGCAGGCCGGCGGCATGCGCCGCGCCCATCACCTCCACCACGCGGCCATAGGGCACGGCCGCGTCGGCGCGCAGCTGCACCTCGGTGTCGGGCCGCTCGGCCGCGATGCGGCGCAGGCGCCCGGCGAGCGTGCCGCCGTCCATGGGCTCGTCGGCCAGGTACACCTGCCCCCCGGCATCGATGGCCACGGTCACCGCGCCGGCCGGCGCGCCCGCGGAAGTGCCGTCGGCACGCGGCAGGTCGAGCCGGATGGCGCTCGCCAGCAGCGGCGCCGTGAGGATGAAGATCACCACCAGCACCAGCATCACGTCCACCAGCGGCGTCATGTTGATGTCGCTCATCGGCTTGGGAGCCGAGGTGCGTTCGAGGCGGCCGAATGCCATGGGGAGAGATCGCTCGGTCAGTCGCCGGAGGGCGTGTCCAGCAGGAGTTCGCGCAGGTCGCGCGCGAAGCCCTCGAGGTCGGCCTCGACACGCCCGATCCAGCGCCCGAAGAGGTTGTAGGCCAGCACGGCGGGAATCGCCACCGCCAGCCCCGCGGCCGTCATCACGAGCGCTTCGCCCACGGGGCCCGCGACCCGTTCGATCGTGACCTGCCCGCCTCCGGCCAGCGCCGTGAGCGCGTGGTAGATGCCCCAGACCGTGCCCAGCAGCCCCACGAAGGGCGCCGTGGACCCGACGGTGGCCAGCAGCACCTGCCCGAACTGCAGGCGGCCCAGCACGCGGTGCAGCGCGTCCCGCAGCACGCGGGTGAGCTGCTGCGCCCGGTGGCCGCTCGCGGCCAGGGTGCCGGCCTGCGCTCCGTCCGCCACGCGGGCCGCGGCATTCACGAGCGGCAGCACGAGGCCATCGCGGTCGAACGACTCCAGGCGCTGCGCGGCCACGGCCAGCGAGGGCGCCTGCCAGAAGGCCGCCGTGCTGCGCTCCACGCCGGACACCGCGCGCCGCAGCAGCCGCGCCTTCCAGAGGATGACGACCCAGCTCGCCACGGACATGGCGAGCAGCACCACCGCCGAGATGCGGGTGACCATGTCTCCCTGGTGCCACCAGTGCCAAGCGTTCATGGATGCGCCACTGCGAAAAAAGAGGGAGGGAAAGGTGCGCGGGCTGCGAAGCGTGCCGCAGGCCGTGCGGCGGATCAGCCGTGCAGATTGAGCACGTCGAACATGTCGAACAGCCCCGTGCGGTGGGCCGCCAGGAAGCGCACCGCGCGCAGGCTGCCCTGCGCATAGCCGGCACGGTTCGAAGACTTGTGCGTGATCTCGATGCGCTCGCCGGTGCCGGCGAACAGCACCGTGTGGTCGCCCACGATGTCGCCGCCGCGCACCGCCGCGAACCCGATGGAGGACGGATCGCGCTCGCCCGTCACGCCCTCCCGGCCGTACACGGCGCAGTCCTTCAGGTCGCGGCCCAGGGCCCCGGCGATGACCTCGCCCATCTTGAGCGCGGTGCCCGAAGGCGCATCGACCTTGTGGCGGTGGTGCGCTTCGATGATCTCGATGTCGTAGCCGGTGGACAGCGCCTTCGCGGCCATCTCCAGCAGCTTGAGCGTGACGTTCACGCCCACGCTCATGTTGGGCGCCATGACGATGGCCGTGCGCTGCGCGTACGCGGCGATCTCGGCCTTCTGCGCCTCGGTGAACCCCGTCGTGCCGATCACGGCCTTCACGCCGCGCTCCGCGCAGACGGCCAGATGGGCCAGCGTGCCTTCGGGCCGCGTGAAATCGATCAGCACGTCGGCCTGGGCCAGGCCTTCGTGCAGGTCGGCGGTGATCGCAACGCCGCTGGCATGGCCCAGGAACGCCGTGGCGTCCGAACCGATGGCCGGGCTGGCCGCGACATCGAGCGCACCCGCGAGCACCAGGTCGCCGCCGCTGTCACGGATCGCCTCGACGAGCATGCGGCCCATGCGGCCGGACACCCCCGCCACGGCCACGCGGCACGGGGCCGCGCCAGCGGCAGAAGAGGAAGGCAGGGACGGAGAGGCGGTCACGGTCATGGCGCGATGGGGAAGGAAGGGCGAACGGGGGGCGGATCCGGCGTTGCCGGCGCAGCGGAGATCCTTCGTTCGGGACCTGCGCACCTGCGCCTGCGGACCGGTCAGCGGTTGGTGGATTCCAGCGGCGGGTAGCTGGAGGGCGGCGGCGGCACGGCGGAATCGGCCGGCTCCGGCAGCGCCGCAGCGGCCGCCTTGGGGTATTTGGCGAGCTGCTCGGGCGTGGCTTCGAGCACCGGCACCTTGGGCGGCGACTTGCGTGCCGAGCCCAGCGTGGCGACGAACTCGGCTTCGGTGGGCATCTCGTCGCCCACGGCGCGCTCGAAGGCATCGCCCTTGAAGTAGACCGTGAGCTTGCGCGACTGCGCATCGACGCCGGGACGCTTGAGCGTGAAGACGTATTCCCAGCGGTCGGCGTGGAAGAGGCTGGTCAGGAGCGGCGTGCCCAGGATCTCCTTGACCTGCTGGCGCGACATGCCGGGCTGCAGCGCCTCGACCTGCTCGCGCGAGACGAAATTGCCCTGCACGATCTCGACCTTGTAGGGCGTGACCATGCTCGCGACGCGGTTGCTGGCGCTATTGAAACTGCCGCAGGCCGAGAGGCCCGCGCCGAGCAACAGGATCAGGCCCATTCGGGCGCTGCGACGGGCGTGGACGGACATGGAAATAGGCATAGACGATATGATCGAACCATTGTAGCGGCTGGTCTCCCAGGCCTTGGCGCGCGCCCTCAGGCACACGAACGACCCTGTCATGACGAACATCGACGAACTCAAGAGCACCGGGCTCAAGGCCACCCTTCCACGCCTGAAGATCCTGGAGATCTTCCAGAAGGGCGCCCAGCGCCACATGACGGCCGAAGATGTCTTTCGCGTGCTCCTGGACGAACGCTCGGACATCGGCCTCGCCACCGTCTACCGCGTGCTCACGCAGTTCGAGCAGGCCGACATCCTGATCCGCAGCAATTTCGAGAGCGGCAAGGCGGTGTACGAGCTCAACGAAGGCCAGCACCATGACCACTTCATCTGCATGGTCTGCGGCAAGGTCGAGGAATTCTTCGATCCCGAGATCGAGAAGCGCCAGCAGCTCGTGGCCAAGGCCAAGGGCTGGGTGGTGCAGGACCACTCGATGGCGCTCTATGGGCAATGCGCCACCTGCGCAAAAGCGTCCAGTGCACGCCGGCAGACCGACTGATTCTCCGAAGGGCGGCCCGATCGGCGCCCGCCCGCTGCGGTGCCGCGGGACTCAGGAGCCGTCGCGCTGCTCCATGGCGCGGCGGTGGCGCTCGACGAATTCCTGGTAGGTATCGATGCCGCGCAGGTTGAGGATGGTGTTGCGCACCGCCGCCTCCACCAGCACGGCGATGTTGCGGCCCGCCACCACCTGGATCACCACCTTGAGCACGGGCACGCCGAGCACATCCTGCGTCAGCGGCTCGTAGGGCAGGCGTTCGTATTCGCGCTCCAGCGTTTCCTTGCGCACGAGGTGGACGATGAGGCGCAGCCGCATCTTGCGGCGCACCGCCGTCTCCCCAAAGATGGCGCGGATGTCGAGCAGGCCGATGCCGCGCACTTCGAGCAGGTTCTGCAGCAGATCGGGGCACTTGCCCTCGATCGTGGTCTGGTTGATGCGGAAGAAATCCACCGCATCGTCGGCAACGAGCCCGTTGCCGCGCGAGATGAGTTCCAGCCCCAGTTCGCTCTTGCCCAGGCCCGACTCGCCGGTGATGAGCACCCCGAGCCCGAGGATGTCCATGAACACGCCGTGCATGGTGGTGCGGTCGGCGAAGTGCTTGGAGAGGTAGGCGCGCAGCACATCGATCACGAAGGCCGACGACTCGTGCGTCGAGAACATCGGGATCTGCGCGCGTTCGCACATCGACAGCAGCGCGTCGGGCGCCATCTGGTTGTCGGCGAGCACCAGCACCGGCGGCTCGAGGGTCACGATGCGTGCGATGCGCCGCTTGCAATCCTCGGGCGTGGCGTTGGTGAGGTAGGCGATCTCGCGTTCGCCCAGGATCTGCACCCTGTAGGGATGGATGTAGTTCAGATAGCCGACGAGATCGGCGCCGGAGCGCGCGGAGCGCACGGCCACCTCGTCGAAGCGGCGCTCGGAGGCGCCCAGCCCGGCGACCCACTCCCACTTCAGGGGAGAACGGAATTCCTCGAAGAGGACATCGGCGCTGACGACGTTGGGCTTCACAGGGTGCGGGCCATCAGGTCGGGAGGGGACGCCGGATCAGGCCGTGGCCTGCGCCGACTGCCAGCCGGCGATGAGCCCATGCAGCTCGGCGGCGTCGGTCGAGCCCTTGATGCGCTCGCGCAGCGGACCATCGCTCAGCAGCTCGGCGATCTCGGAGAGGATTTCGAGGTGCTTCTGGGTCGCTGCTTCCGGCACGAGCAGGAAGATCAGCAAGCCGACCGGCTGCTCGTCCGGGGCATCGAACCCGATGGGGTGGGCCAGCTGGAAGACCGCGGCCATGGGCGCCTTCAGCCCCTTGATGCGCCCGTGGGGGATCGCCACGCCGTGCCCCAAGCCGGTCGAGCCCAGGCGTTCGCGGGCGAAGAGGCTGTCGGTGATGAGCGCACGCGACAGGCCGTGCTGGCTCTCGAACAACAGCCCGGCCTCCTCGAATGCACGCTTTTTGCTGGTGGCATCGACGCTCACGAGCACTTGAGCGGCCGGCAGTATGGAAGCAAGACGGTTCATGGTGAAGGGTTGCGATTATGCACCCCCTAGCATAAACCCTGAGCCCTTGAGAAAGGGAATGAAAAAGCCGCCTTTCCGGCGGCTTTGCGGGCAATGCGGGGATCGGGTGTCGGAAAACCCCGCCCACCCGGGTGCGGCAGGGTGCCCGGTCAGGCGGGCTGGGCGCGCTTGAGGGGGCAGTGGTGGTCCTGCAAGCGGTCCTTGTGGCGCACGACCTGCCGGTCGAGCTTGTCCACGAGTTCGTCCACCGCGGCGTAGAGGTCGGAATGCGAACTCTCGGCGAACAGGTCGCTGCCCTTGACGTGCACATTGCATTCCGCGCGCTGGCGCTTGTCCTTCTCCTTCTGCTTTTCGACGGTTAGAAGCACCTTCACATCGACCACCTGGTCGAAATGCCGGCTGATCCGGTCCAGCTTGCCTGTCACGTAGTTGCGCAGAGCAGGGGTGACATCGAGGTGGTGGCCGCTGATCGTCAGGTTCATAAACAAGTCTCCTTGGCACGTTGAAATAACGCCGTCGCCTCGGGACATCGAGGTGGCGGCCCGACGGATGGGGGAGCTCATGCATGCGCTGTCAAATCCACTATGCGCCCCGCTGCCGGGAATTGCAATCCCGACCGCGGGCCCTCCGGGGATACTGCTGTTACAGATGACCTGCGGGCTCCGCGGCGCCAAAATGGGCGGGCTGTACAGGAGGGGGCGCCCTAGAATCCGGCAGTCACCCGCCCTCCGCCGCGCGGGCTCCGGATTACCGCTTGCAACCCTTTCACACCATGACCCTGCCCAGCTCCCCCGCCCTGCACACCTCGTCCCTGGCTTCGCTGCCGCTTCTCGCGCGGGGCAAGGTCCGCGACAACTACGCCGTGGGCGACGACCGCATCCTCATGGTGGCCAGCGACCGGATCTCGGCGTTCGACGTCATCATGGGCGAGCCCATTCCCGGCAAGGGCGAACTGCTCACGCAGATGGCGCTGTACTGGTTCGACAAGCTCGGCCACCTGTGCCCCACGCACCTGACCGGCGATGCGCCGGAAAGCGTGGTGTCCGCCGAGGAAGCCGCGCAGGTGCGTGGCCGCTCCATGCTCGTGCAGCGGCTGCGCCCGATTCCGGTGGAGGCCGTGGTGCGCGGCTACCTGGCCGGCAGCGGCTGGAAGGAATACCAGGCCACGCGCTCGGTCTGCGGCGTGCAGTTGCCCGAAGGGCTCACGAACGCGGCACGCCTGCCGCAGCCCATCTACACGCCGGCCGCCAAGGCCGCGATGGGCGAGCACGACGAGAACATCACCTTCGAGCGCACGGTGGAAATGGTGGGCATCGAGCTGGCCACGAAGATCCGCGACACCAGCATCGCGCTCTACGAGGCGGCAGCCGCCATTGCGCTGGAGAAGGGCATGATCATTGCCGACACCAAGTTCGAGTTCGGCCTGGCGCCCGACGACACGCTGGTGCTGATGGACGAGGTGCTCACCCCCGACAGCTCGCGCTACTGGCCCGTCGAAGGCTACGAGGCCGCCCTGGCCGCCGGCGAGAACCCGCCCAGCTACGACAAGCAGTTCGTGCGCGACTGGCTGGAGCAGGCCCAGGTGAATGGCGCTCCCTGGAACAAGAGCGCACCGGCACCGCGCCTGCCGCGCGAGGTGGTCGAGAAGACGGCCGCCAAGTACCGCGAGGCCCTGGAGCGACTGACCGCCGCCTGAGGCGTGCGCCCTGCCCGCCGCGCCGCCCGCTCAGCGCGCGGCGGAATGCGGCTCGGGCGCCTCGAAGCGCAGCAGGGCCCGGTCATCGTGCGCGCCGCGGCCGAAGAGCATGAGTTCGCGCCCCTCGATGCGGTAGCGCTGGGCCGCTCGCAGGGCCTCCAGGAAGAGTCCTTCGGCCAGCCCCGTGTCCAGACAGAGCTGCAGCCCCGATTCGATGGCACCGACCCGCAGGCCCTCCCCCGCCACTTCGTAGGCCCCCACGAAACGGTTGCACCCCCCGGAGCCCGCCACGCGGCCCTCTTCCGGCAGCAGCACCAGATGCGCATCCGTCCGGCCGGCCGGCGTGGGCGGCATGGCCAGTCCATCGATTTCGACCAGCTTCCAGTAGGTCTGCGCGAGCGGCACGGCCGCCTGTGCGGTAGCGGCGTTGTGCGGCAGCGGCTGCAGGGACACATCGACCCGCCGGTAGGCCGGATCGCGCTGCAGCGGGTGCACGCCGTCGCTGGACATCCAGGCGACGCCGTTCAAGGACACCTGCGCCCGCACCACGTAGCGCCGGTCGGGCCGCACCTGCGCGGCACGGTAGGGAATGCGCAGATCGACCGGCAGGCGCTCGAACGGATCGACGATCTGCCGGCCCACCACGGTGGGCGGCGCTTCGGCATCGGACACGTCGAGCAGGACCGCCTCGAACGTCCCGCCCGGGGGCAGTTGAAAGCGCAGCCGGGAGAAAGCGGTGCCGGTGACCACCGCATCCGGCGGCGGCGGCAACCCCGCGCAGCCCGCCAGGCCCACGGCCAGCACACCAGCCAGCCACGGCAGGCCACGGCGAAGGCCCCTTGCCCGCCCGGTGTTCCCTCCCGTGCCGCCGCCCGGAGCCGGCGCGGGGGCCTGCGCCATGCGCATCGCGAGGGTCACATCAGCTCAGCACCACGCTGGAGAGGCGCCGCCGGTAGGTGGCCACGACGGGGTCTTCGGGCGGGATCTGGCCTTCGGCGACCTTGATCCGGGGCGGCTCGATGACTTCGAGCACGGCCACGTAGGTCTTGCGCGCGGCTTCATCGTTCCAGGCCTTGTCGCGCATGAGGATTTCGAGCAGCTCGTCCATGGCATCCGTCCAGCGCTGGTGGGCGATGAGCCAGCGGGCGCGTCCGAAGCGCGCATCGAAATCGCGCTTGTTGGCCGCGATCCTGGCATCAAACCCCTCTGATGTCGCCGGATCCATTGAATCTTTTGCTACAAAATCAATAGCATCCATCCAGGCCTTGAGGGCCCCAAGCTTGCGCGACGTGGCGGCCTTGGCGATGACCGGAGCGAAGGCGACCTTGGCATCGTCCACGCGGCCGAGCTGGAGCAGCAGCTTGACGTAGTCGAAGCGCGCATCGTCGTTGGCCGGGTCGGTGGCCACCGCGTGCTGCAGCTTCTCGAGGGCCGTGTCGGTGTCGCCGTCCTCGAGCGCCTCCTGCGCGGCCTCTTCCTCGGCCTCGGCCAGCGCTTCCTCGGCGCTCGGCACGTGCTTGTCGAGGAAGGCCCGGACCTGCCCCTCGGGCTGCGCGCCCATGAAGCCGTCCACCGGCTGGCCGTTCATCAAAAGCACGCAGGTGGGAATGCTGCGGATGCCGAACATCGCGGCGATCTGCTGCTCCTGGTCGGAATCGATCTTCACGAGCTTGAAGCGGCCCGCGTACTCGGTCTCCAGCTTTTCCAGGATGGGGCCGAGCGATTTGCACGGGCCGCACCACGGGGCCCAGAAGTCCACCAGCACGGGGACTTCCATGGAGGCGGCGATGACTTCGGCTTCGAAATTCTCTACGGTGACGTCGATCATTGGTGTCCAGGGGGGCGAAGGCGCACCGGGCGGCGCGCCAAAAGTAAAATCGCGGGTTCCACTTCGGCGGGCGTGCATGGCGCGCGCGCCCCAACTCCACATGAAACCCATCCAGATCGGTGTGGTCATGGGCTCCAGCAGCGACTGGGAGACCATGCAGCACGCAGTGCAGATTCTCCAGCAATTCGACATCGCCCACGAAGCGCGCGTGGTCTCGGCCCACCGCATGCCCGACGACATGTTCGCGTATGCCGAGTCCGCCGCACAGCGTGGCCTGAAGGCGATCATCGCGGGGGCCGGCGGCGCGGCCCACCTGCCGGGCATGCTCGCGGCCAAGACCCCCGTGCCGGTGCTCGGCGTGCCGGTGGCCAGCCGCCACCTGCAGGGCGTCGATTCGCTGCACAGCATCGTGCAGATGCCCAAGGGCATTCCCGTGGCCACCTTCGCGATCGGCACGGCCGGCGCGGCCAACGCGGCGCTCTTCGCCGTCGCCCTGCTGGCCAACGAACACCCGGCACTGCGCGGGCGTCTGGAGGCCTTCCGCCGCGAGCAGACCGAAGCGGCGCGCGCAATGGCGCTTCCGCCGGCGGCCGCATGAGCGCGCCCGACGACACGCAGCGCCCGCTGCTGCCCGGGGCCACGCTCGGCGTGCTGGGCGGCGGCCAGTTGGGCCGCATGTTCGCGCACGCCGCGCAGGCCATGGGCTATTTCACGGCGGTGCTCGACCCGGACGCCGACAGCCCCGCCGGCCGCATCAGCCACCACCACGTGCAGACGGCCTACGAAGATCCGGACGGTCTTGCCCGGCTGGCCGCGCTGTCGGACGCCGTCACCACCGAATTCGAGAACGTGCCCGCGCAGGCGCTGCGCATGCTGGGTGCCGAGCGCCCCGTGGCGCCGGCCGCCGACGCCGTGGCCATCGCGCAGGACCGGGCCCAGGAAAAAGCCCATTTCGTGCGCTGCGGCGTGCCCTGCGCGCCCTATGCCGTGATCGAGACGGCGGGCCAGCTCGAAGCCGTCCCTGCCGGGCTGCTGCCGGGCATCCTCAAGACCGCGCGGCTCGGCTACGACGGCAAGGGCCAGTCCCGCGTGGGCACGCCCGCCGAACTCGCTGCCGCCTGGAACGGCATGGGCGGCGTGGCCTGCGTGCTCGAACAGCGCCTGCCGCTGGCCTTCGAGTGCTCGGTGATCGTGGCCCGCGGCCGGGACGGCGCCTGCGTGCACCTGCCGGTGCAGCGCAACCTGCACCGCGACGGCATCCTGGCCGTGACCGAGGTGCATGAAGGAAATGTGCCCGATGCCGTGGCAAAACAAGCGGTTGTTGCTGCGAAATCGATAGCAGACGGACTGACCTACGTCGGCGTGCTGTGCGTGGAGTTCTTCGTGCTGGACGACGGCGCGCTGGTGGTCAACGAGATCGCGCCCCGCCCCCACAACAGCGGGCACTACAGCCAGAACGCCTGCGACGTGTCGCAGTTCGAGCTGCAGGTGCGGGCCATGGCGGGGCTGCCGCTCGTGCAGCCGCGCCAGCACAGCGCGGCCGTGATGCTCAATCTGCTGGGCGACCTCTGGTTCGCGCAGGGCGCCGCGGCCCGCACGCCCGCCTGGGAAGCGGTGCTGGCCCTGCCCGGCACCCACCTGCACCTGTACGGCAAGGCGGACGCCAAACCGGGCCGCAAGATGGGCCACCTCAACATCACCGCGCCCACGGCCGGTGCCGCCCGCGCCACGGCGCTGCAGGCCGCGGCGCTGCTGGGCATCGCGCCGTTCTGACCAAGAAGCCCCGCCATGATCCTCGACGGCCAGCTTTCCACCTCCGTCGCCGCGGCGGCCCGCGCGCTGCGGGCGGGCGAACTGCTCGGCCTGCCCACGGAGACCGTCTACGGCCTCGCCGCGGATGCCGCGAGCGATGCCGCCGTGGCGCGGATCTTCGAGGCCAAGGGGCGCCCGAGCGACCACCCGCTGATCGTGCATTTGGCCGGCCCCGAGGGCATCGCGCACTTCGCGCAGTCGGTTCCGCCGTTCGCCGAAGCGCTGGTGCGCGCGTTCTGGCCCGGCCCGCTCACCCTCATCCTGCCGCGCCTCCCGGGCGTGGCCGCCGCGGCGGCAGGCGGGCAGGACAGCGTGGGCCTGCGCTGCCCCTCCCACCCAGTGGCACGCGCCGTGCTGCAAGCGTGCGCCGCGGACGATCCCGCCCTGGACGGCGCCCCCGTGTGGGGTGTGGCCGCGCCCAGCGCCAACCGCTTCGGCCGCGTGAGCCCGACCACCGCCGGACACGTGCGCAGCGAATTCGGAGACGCCCTGCTGGTGCTCGATGGCGGCGCGTGCGATGTGGGCATCGAGTCCACCATCGTCGATTGCACGCGCGGCGTGCCGGTGCTGCTGCGGCCGGGGGCGATCACGCGCTCGCAGATCGAGTCGGCCTGCGGCCTGGCGCCGCTCTCGAAGGAAGACCTGCCCTCGCACACGCCGCGCGCCTCGGGCACGCTGGAGGCGCACTACGCGCCCCACGCCAAGGTGCGCCTGATGGAGGCCAAGGCCCTGCAGACCGGGCTGGAGCTGCTGGGTGCCGACGCGGCGCACCTGGCCGTGTATGCGCGCACTCCGCTGCGCTCGCCCTCGCCGCGCGTGCTGGTGCGCCGCATGCCCGGGCACGCCGCGGCGGCCGCGCAGGAACTTTTCGCCGCCCTGCGGGACTTCGATGACGCGGGCGTGAAGCTCATCTGGATCGAAACCCCGCCCGCAACCCCCGATTGGGAGGGTGTGCGTGACCGCCTGCAAAGGGCAGCGGCCGCGTAGCCCGAGCGCAGGCGCCGGCAAAGCCCCGCCGGTGACACGCCCGGTTGCAAAGCCTTACGGCGCCAGTCGTTACACTCTTGCTCAATTTTTCTGGAGAACCAACCCATGGCAGCAAATTGGATGCGCCGCTCTTTCCTGGTCGCCACCTGCGCGTCGGCCGCCCTCGTGGCGGCCTGCGGCTCCAGCACCACGGAATCGGCGCTGACGCCGGACCGCATCGTCACTTTCGGTGACGCCTTCACCGACGTCGGCCAGAACGGGGCCCGCTATACCGTCAACGACGGCTCCATCAACAACTGGACGCTACAGATCGCCAACAACTACGGCCGCACGCTCACGCCTTCCGCCGCAGGCGGCACGGCCTATGCGCGCGGCAATGCGCGCGTGACGGCTTCGACCGATGCCGCAGGCGGCTCGGCGCCCTCCACCACCCAGCAGATCACCACCTTCCTCGCCTCGAACACGCTCGGCGACAACAACGTGGTCCTGATGAACGGCGGCATCAGCGACATCATCGCGGGCATGGCGGCCGTCACCGCCGGCACGATGACGAGCGACCAGTTCCTCACGGCCTCCGCCACCGCGGGACGCGAACTCGCCGCGCAGGTGCGCCGCCTCTCCGACGCGGGCGCCAAGCACGTGGTGGTGATCGGCACGTACGACCTGGGCAAGAGCCCCTGGGCCGTGTCGATCAACCAGCAGAGCCTGCTGAGCACCGCCAGCACCCGCTTCAACCAGGCGCTGCTCGTGGCCATCGAAGACCTCGGCAAGACCGTGCTGTACGTGGACCTCGAGTACTACGGCAACCTCTTCATCAACTCGCCGGGCGGCTACAGCTTCGAGAACAAGGACGTCCCGGTCTGCACCTCGGTGGCCTCGGACAACGCCATCGGCATCGGCGCCGGCCAGGTCAGCTCGCTGCAGTGCAACACGGGCACGCTGGTGAGCGGCGCGTCGCAGGACCGCTACGTGTTCGCCGACCGCGTGTACTTCACCCCGTCCGCCCACCGCCAGTTCGGCACCTACGCCTACGACCGGCTGCGCGCCCGCTGGTAATGCGCCTGCCGGCTGCCGGCCGGCACGGAAAGCTTCCTAAAGAAAAAGCCGACCCGAGGGTCGGCTTTTTGCATGGTGCGCGGCGCGCCGATCAGAAGCGGTAGCCGATGCCCACCGAGAACACGTTGGGGTTGAGGCGGATGTTGATGGACTGCCCGCTCGACAGGTGCGTCGTGGTCTTCAGGAAGCTCTTGTAGTAGGCCGCATCGACGAACCAGCGCTCGTTGAAGTTCCATACGAAGCCGACCTGCGGCGTGATGCCCCATTTGTCGTCGATGGAGGCCGTCGTCGGGTTCGCAGGCGTGCCGCCCGTGAGCCCGTTCAGCGCGGCGGTGGTGCGCTCCTTGAAGAACTTGGCGTAGGTCACGCCCAGCCCCACGTAGGGACGGAACGCGGAATTCGCCTCGCCGAAGCGGTACTGCGCGAACACCGTGGCCGGGATCACCTTGGTTTCGCCGACCTTGCCCACGCCCGCGATCGCGCCGGTGCCTCGGAACTCGTGCTTGAACGGCAGGCCCAGCGGCACGTCGATGGCCCAGTGGTCGGTGACCATGTAGTTGATGCCGCCCGTCAGCGCCGTGTCCGAGCCCACGTCCACCGTGGTGCCCGGGAAGCTCGGGGCCGAGAGGTTGCCGCTCTTGACCTGGGGTGCGATGTGGGTGAAGCCGGCACGCACGCTCCAGGTGCCGGCGACCTGCGCGGACGCGCTGCCGCAGGCCAGCAGGGCCAGCGCGCCGGCTGCGAGCGCAGCGGCGGTGCGGGGGGAAGAGGAAGAGAAGATTGGGGCCATGGGAATCACTCCGTTCCGCTTCAGAGCCAGCCCGCCGAGGCGAGCGAACGTGCCACCAGCTGGGCCATCAGTTGGTGGCCGTAGGGCGTGGGATGGAAGCTGTCGGCGAAGCCATAGCTCTTCCACCAGTCGGCGCCGCCGGTCGCACCCGCGGGCGGGGTGGTGGCCGAGAGCGCGGCGGACGTGCAGGTCGGGAAGGTGTAGGTCGGCAGGCCATCGCTGCCGGTGCCCGTGGCGGGGCAGGCCGGCGTGGTGGTGTTGGTCAGCTGGTACTGCGATGGGTTCGTGGCCTGGTCCTTGAACGAGGCGTAGAAGTCCACCACGGTCAGACGGCTGTCCGAACCCAGGGCCGTGACCAGACGCGCGTTGAATGCCTGCACCCAGCCATCGAACACCGCCTCGGCCTGCGTGGCCGCGGCCGCGCCGTTGGCGGCGGAGATGCGGGCCAGCACGCCGCGGAAACGCGGCGTGAGCGTGATGCCGGGGGCGTTGAGCACGGCCACCCGCTTGGCGCCCTTGTCCAGGACATTGGTGCGGATCGTGCCGGCGAATTGCGTGGCGAGCGCCTGCATGTACAGCCCACCCACTTGCGCGAGGCCGGTGGCACCGCCCGCGAACGCATTGGTCACGGTGGTGGCGTCGAGCAACGTCAGCAACAGCGCGCGGTACGAGGCGCCGCTGTCGGCGGAGATGCGCAGGTAGGCGCCGACGAGGTCGGCCGCATCGTTGCCGCCGCCGTCGATCAGGACGAGGTCACCGTCCGCGAAGCCCGCCGTGCCCGCATCCCGGATCTGCTGGGTGATCGATGCGGGCGACGTGGGCGCCGAGAAATTGTTGATGCGCCCGCCGCCCACCGCATAGTTGGTGCAGTTGGCGCGTGCCGCGAAGGTGGTGCCGTTGGACTGGTAGTGCGCGCACAGGGTCTGGTCATAGTTCGCGGCGACGCGCTCGGGCCAGATCGCCGTGGAGCCCGGGCCCGTGGGTGCCGAACCCTGCACGGTGAACTTGAAGCCGAAGGTGCCGCTGTCGGCCAGGCTGTCGCCCATGACCTTCACGGAGGTCACGCGCGCCGCGGGCGTGGTGTCGGACCCGCCGCCGCCGCAGGCCGCGAGAAGACAGGCCGCGGCCAGTACGGACCAGGACGCTCTGTTGTGGATGGTTTTAGAGATCACGTTTGCTCCGTCAGGTTACAAAAAAGCACGACCGTGCGTTTTACGGGGACCCATCGTAATCCCGGAGGCGGCCCGGTACGACAGGGGAACTACCGATACCGCTGCCGCCTGCCGTGCCAGTCGCCGGCCGCGCGCGACCGGCCATGTTGCTCCCGCCAGGGCCGGTGCGCCCCGTCCATGCCGCCCCGCGGCGAAACGCCTGTTGATCGCTGGCATGAACGAATAACGAAGGCGGTCAGCGCTCTCCCGCGGCCCAGTCCACCAGGGCTTCCATGGCCGCCCGGGCCGCCGGCGCGTTCGGGTGGTTGGCCAGGGCCACGACCACGTAGCGCCGCCCGCCCGCCGCGTGCACCACGCCTGCGAGCGCCGAGACATCGCGCAGCGTGCCGGTCTTGAGGTGCGCCGCACGCGCGGCGCGGCCGACCTGGCTGCGCCGCAGCGTGCCGTCGGCGCCGGCGATGGGCAGAGACGAAAGCAGTTCGGGCATCACGGGCGAGGCCCACGCCACCTGCAGCATGCGCGCGAGCGATGCGGCGCTCACGCGCGCCTCGCGGCTGAGCCCCGCGCCGTTGTCCAGCACGGGCGGCTCGGCGGCCGGCATGCGCTGGCGCCACCATTGCGCCACCGCGTTGCGCGCGCCATCGAAGGTGGCCGTGCCGTTCTTCTGCAGCGCGATGGTCAGGAAGACCTGCTGCGTCATGACGTTGTTGCTGTATTTGTTGATGCTGCGCACCGCCTCGGCGAGCGAGGGCGACGCCACGGTGAAGGCCGGCGCCAGGCCCTGCGGCACCCGCCCTTCGCGCACGCTGCCCGTGAGCTTGCCGCCCAGGTCGCGCCACAGGCCCTCGATGGCGCGGGCCGCGAAACCGTTCGGATCGGGCGGCGCCACGGGCCAGACGCGCTCGCCGCAGGCGGCCGGAAACACGCCCTGGAAAGCCACGCGCGCCGGGTCGGTCCAGTCGGGCTTGAGCGCCGCGCGCCAGTCGCCGCACTCGGCGCCCGGGGCCGCCAGTGGCACCGTGGCCGGCCAGGGCGCGCCCGCCAGGGGCGGCTCGACCTGCACGCGCGCCACACCCGCGGCCGTGTCGGGCACGAAGGTCAGCGCCACCGACTTGAAATTGACGAGCAGCGCATCGGGCGCCGCGTTGTAGGGCCGCAGGGGCTCCCCGTCGAACACGGCGGCATCGTGCGCCGGCAGGTCGAAGGCGCTGCGGTCCAGCACGATGTCGCCCACGATGACCTGCACGCCCTGCGCCTGCAGGCGCCGCAGCATCAGCCAGAGGCGCTCCACCACCAGCTGCGGATCGCCCACGCCCTTGATGTACACGTTGCCGCGCAGGCTGCCGCCCTGCGGCCGCGCGTCGAGGTAGACCGGCGTGTCCCACGTGAACGCCGGGCCCAGCAATTCGAGCGCCGCGTAGGTGGTGACGAGCTTCATCACCGAAGCGGGGTTCATGGGTTCCTGCGCGCGCCAGGCCAGCCGCGGCGCCTGGCGCCCCTCGGCATCGGCCACCACGAAGGAGACGGCATCCAGCGGCACCTTGGCGCGCAGCAGCGCCGCCTCCACCGCCGCAGGCAGCGGGGTGACCGCGCCCGTGGGCCGCACGGCGGCCGGCGCGGCGCCCTTCTGCGCCAGAGCGGCAGGGCCGGGCAGCGCCAGCAGCGCCGCGCAGGCCCAGAGGGAGAGTGCACGCGGGAACACCCCAGGCCGGGAGGGCCCCGGAGCCCCGGATGAACGGAAACAACAGCGCAGGAAAGAAAGCATGGCCGGGAGTCTAGGCCGAGTCGTGCGCGGGCCCATCCCGTGCCGCCCACCCGCCCCGGGGCCGGTCCACCGATAATCCCCCACTGCCCCGCGCGCGCGCCTGCCGCCCTCTCCCTGCGCCCCATTCGCGGGGTGCTGCCCTTTCTTTCCCCACCATGCACCTGCTCGCCTTCGACACCAGCACCGACACCCTCTCCATCGCCGTCCAGCGGCAGGACGGGGACGGCCCTGCGCGCCTCTGGCAGCGCAGCGCGCCGGGCGGAGCGCAGGCATCGGCCGGGCTGCTGCCCGCGATCCGGGCCCTGCTGGACGAAGCCGGACTGTCGTTCGACACGCTGGAGGCGATCGTCTTCGGCCGTGGCCCCGGCTCCTTCACGGGCCTGCGCACGGCCTGCTCGGTGGCGCAGGGCCTGGCCTTCGGCGCGCGCGGCGGCGCGGGCGTGCCCGTGCTGCCCGTGGACACCCTGCTCGCCCTGGCCGAAGAGGCCCGCGCCACGCACGGCTGCACGCGCGTGGTGGCCGTGCTCGATGCCCGCATGGACGAGGTCTACACCGCCCGCTACGACTGGCACCCGGACCGGGGCTGGCACGGCGCCGACGATGGCGAGTTCGGCCTCTGCGCCCCCGAGGCCGTGGAGGCGCCGCCAGGCTATGCGGTGGCCGGGAATGCACGCGCGGCCTACGGCGAGCGGCTCGCCCCCGGGGCCCCGGAGTCCGCGCACCTGGCCGCACTGCCGACGGCCGCCGCCCTGCTGCGCCTGGCGCCCGCCTTGCTCGCCGCCGGCGGCGCCGTGCCGGCCGCGGAGGCGCTGCCGCGCTATGTGCGCGACAAGGTGGCCCAGACCACGGCCGAGCGCACGGCCGCGCGGGAGGCCGCCGCTGCCTCCGCATCCGCCGCCGCCCCTTCCACCGCGGCCCTGGCTTCCGTATCCTCACGGCCATGAGCGCCGTGATCCACTCCCCCGACCAGGTCCGCTTCGAGCCGCTCACGCTCGCGCGCCTGGACGCGCTGCTGGAGGTGGAACGGGTCGCCTACTCCCATCCCTGGACGCGGGGCAACTTCACCGATGCGGTGGCCGCGGGCTACGAGGTGCAACTGCTCATGGCGGGCGATGACGAACTGATCGGCTACTTCGTGGCCATGCGCGGCGTGGACGAAGTGCATCTGCTCAACTTCACCGTCGCGCCGCCCCACCAGCGCCAGGGCTGGGCCCGCATCCTGCTCGATGCGCTCGCGCTGTGGGCACGCAGCCAGCAGGCCCAATGGCTGTGGCTGGAGGTGCGCAGGAGCAACCAGCGCGCGCGCGACGTGTATCTGGCGCGCGGCTTCCGCACCGTGGGCGAGCGCAAGCGCTACTACCCCGCGGATGGCGGCGACCGGGAAGACGCCATCGTGATGAGCCTTGCCCTATGAGCCCCTGCCCGCCCGCCCCCACCGAGGCCCGCGCCGCTGTGCGCCGCACGAAGACGACCCCATGAGCCTCGACCTCGATCCCCGCCAGCGCGCCATGCTGGCCGAAATGGGCATCACCGTATGGCAGCCCGCCACCGAGCCGGCTCCGGCCTCCGCGGCCGGCGCTGCAGCCGCTACGGCCCCGGCCGCAGCGGCGCCGGCGGCAATCGCGGCAGGCGCCGCCGCCGCGGGCGCCCCTGCGGCCCACCTCCCGCCGGCGCAGCCGCGTGCACCCCTTGTCCCCGCGGCGGCCCGCGCCGCGCCCATGCCGGCGCAACCCGCGGCCCCCGCAGTGCCCCGCACCCCCGATGCCGGCGCCGGCCCGGCGCTGCGCCTGCATGCGCCGCAGCCGCTCTACCCCCAGGCCGACCCCGCCGCCACGCCCGCAGAGCTCGGAGCGGGCTGGCTGGTGGTGGCGGAGAGCGCGGCGCCCGATGCTCCGCTCACGGGCGACGCCGGCAAGCTGCTGGAGAACATGCTGCGCGCGATGCGGCTGCACCGCCATCCGCGCACCTTCTTCGCTGCCGTCGAGCGGGCCGCGCCCGGCCCGGCCGAGGCAGCCGCCGCGGACGTGGCCGACGCGCTGCAGGCCGCCATCGCGGCACTCCGGCCGTCGATGGTGCTGGTGCTCGGCCTGTCGGCCGCCCGCGCCGTGCTCGGCAGCCGCGAGCCGCTCGGGCGCCTGCGCGCCACCGCCCACCAGTTGCCGGACGGCACGCCGGCCGTCGTCACCTACGACCCGGCCTATCTGCTGCGCGCCCCCGACGCCAAGGCCGCCGCCTGGTCCGACCTGTGCCGCGCGCTCGCACGGGTGCGCAGCGGCGGCGCCCCCACCACGCCCGCGGCCCCCTCCGGCCACTGAGGCGCCAGGGAAGGGGCCAACGCGCCCCCGCAAAAAACGGCCCCACGCACGGCCCCGGCTGACACGCGCCCGTCACGTAACGGGCGTGCCGCAATGCCATAATCCGCCGCTTGCTTTTTTGGAGAGAGCTTCGTGGAAACCTACCCCAGTCGGTAGCTTTCAACTCCCGGTGTGCACAGGCCTTGGGGGATTGAAAGCGCCTCAACGCCCCCTTATCGCCAACGGCGCCGTCGCGCCAACCCACCGGGAGTGAGCCCATGCTCAACATCTTCACGCTCGCCAACGGCCGCCTGGTCCAGGAAGAAATCGATTCCCTGGAAGACCTGGCCCGGTTCCAGCCCATCTGGGTCGACCTCGAATCCCCCACGCTCGAAGAAAAGCGCTGGATCAAGCAGCACTACGGCCTGCAGATCCCCGCCGACGCGATGGACGAGGACATCGAGGAATCGGCCCGCTTCTACGAAGAAGACAACGGCGAAGTCCACATCCGCAGCGACTTCCTGATCGACGACGAAGACAACCCGCGCTCGGTGCGCGTGGCCTTCATCCTGAACCTCGTCAACGACACGCTCAAGAGCAAGGGCGTGCTGTTCTCGATCCACGACGAGGACCTGCCCGTCTTCCGCCTGCTGCGCATGCGCGCGCGCCGCGCGCCCGGCCTGCTGGAAGACGCCAAGGAAGTGCTGCTCAAGCTCTTCGACCTGGACGCGGAATACTCCGCCGACACGCTCGAAGGCATCTACGACGAACTCAAGGAAGTGAGCACCCAGGTGCTCTCGGGCGACGTGACCGACGCGCGTGCCGGCGAGGTGCTGGCCGCCATCGCGCGCCAGGAAGACCTGAACGGCCGCATCCGCCGCAACGTCATGGACACGCGCCGCGCCGTGAGCTTCATGATGCGCAGCAAGATGCTCAACGCCGAGCAGTTCGAGGACGCTCGGCAGATCCTGCGCGACCTGGAATCGCTGGACAACCACACGGCCTTCCTGTTCGAGAAGATCAACTTCCTGATGGATGCCACGGTCGGCTTCATCAACATCAACCAGAACAAGATCATCAAGATCTTCTCGGTGGCCAGCGTCGCGCTGCTGCCCCCCACGCTCATCGCGAGCGTGTACGGGATGAACTTCGAGTTCATGCCGGAGCTGAAGTGGACCTACGGCTACGTGTACGGCATCCTGCTGATGGTGGCCAGCGCGCTGGGCCCCATGTGGTACTTCCGCCGCCGCGGCTGGCTCAAGTGACCGCGGGCGCCCCGCCGTCGCCTGTGCGGAGGGTTAGGAGCGTTTCATGCTCCATGCCGCCGGAAACATTGAATAGTTTGCTATTAAAAATATAGCAAATCAGAGTTTCTGCAGCAGCCGCCCGACGATGCCGTCGGCGTAGCGGCCCGCTACCGTGCGCACGAAATGCGCGAAGTCGCGCGGCGCATCGTCGTCCGCGCGGTCGGAGATGGTGCGCACCGCCGCGAAGGGCACGCCGTGGTCGGCGCACACCTGGGCCACCGCGGCGCCTTCCATCTCCACGGCCAGCACGTCGTGGCCGGCGGCCCGCAGCGTCCGTGCCAGCGCATCGGCCTCGGCCGCGCCGGACACGAAGCGGTCGCCGCTCGCCACCAGGCCCGCATGCACGGCCGCGGCGCGCACGGCCCGCTCCTGCGGCACCGGATCGCCTGCGCCGGCCGCCAGGCACTCGTGCGCGGCCTCCAGCAGCCGGCCCGTGAGCGCCGGGTCGCAGGCCATGCGCACGCGCCCGTAGCCCGGCACCTCCCAGCGCGGAAAGAGCGGCGAGGCATCCATGTCGTGCTGGAGCATCTCCTGCGCCACCACCACGTCGCCGATCCGCACGCCCTGCCCCAGCCCGCCCGCCACGCCCGTGAAGACGATGCGCTCCGCGCCGAAGCGTTCGATCAGTGCGGCCGCCGTCGTGGCGGCGGCCACCTTGCCGATGCCCGAGAGCGCCAGCACGGCATCGCGGCCGTACAGCGTGCCGCGCTGGAAGGTGCGGCCGGCGTGCGCGATGCGCGTGGCGGACTGCAGGGCCGCGGAAAGCCCGGCCTGTTCGTCGGGCAGGGCACTGAGGATGGCGATCGTCGGCATGGCAGGGGCCGCTGGGCGGCGGCCAAAAAAGAGCAAGCCGGCGGCAACGCGCCGCCGGCCAGGAACCACGGAAAAAGGAGCGCCTGGCGGGCCCTTCAGGCCTTCTTGTCGCGCAGCTCGCGCCGCAGGATCTTGCCCACGGGCGTCTTGGGCAGCGATTCGCGGAACTCGATCACGCGGGGCTGCTTGTAGCCCGTGAGGTTGGCGCGGCAGAACTCGCGCACCTGGGCCTCGGTCAGGTCGGGGGCCTTGCGCACCACGACCAGCTTCACGGCCTCGCCGGTCTTGTCGTCGGGCACGCCCACCACGGCGCACTCCAGCACGCCCGGGCATTCGGCCACGACTTCCTCGACCTCGTTCGGGTAGACGTTGAAGCCGCTCACCAGCACCATGTCCTTCTTGCGGTCCACGATCTTGAAGAAGCCGCGCGCGTCCATCACGCCGATGTCGCCGGTCTTGAAGTAGCCGTCCTCGGTCATGACCTTGGCCGTCTCGTCGGGGCGCTGCCAGTAGCCGGCCATGACCTGCGGGCCCTGGATGGCGATCTCGCCGGCCCGGCCGGGCTCGACCACGTCGCGGCCCTCGTCGTCGATCAGCTTCATGCGCGTGTTGGAGATCGGCACGCCGATGGTGCCCGTGTACTCGGTGTTGGTGACCGGGTTGCAGCTCACGGACGGGCTGGTCTCCGAGAGGCCGTAGCCCTCGCAGATCGGGCAGCCGGTCTTCTCCAGCCACAGGCGCGCCACCGCGCCCTGCACGGCCATGCCGCCACCCACGGAAACCTTGAGGTTCTTCCAGTTCACCGTGTTGAAGTCGGGGTGGTTCGCCAGCCCGTTGAACAGCGTGTTCACGGCCGGGAAGCTGTGGAACGTGTGGCGCGACAGCTCCTTCAGCACCGCGGCGAGGTCGCGCGGGTTGGGGATGAGGATGGTCTTGGCGCCCGTGCGCATGGCCAGCATCATGTTCGCGGTGAAGGCGAAGATATGGTAGAGCGGCAGCGCGCACACGCTGGCCGGCTGCTCGCCGGCCGGCACCTTGGCCATGGCGGGGGCGTTCCAGGCCTCCGACTGCAGCACGTTGGCGATGAGGTTGCGGTGCAGCAGCACCGCGCCCTTGGAAACCCCGGTGGTGCCGCCCGTGTACTGCAGCAGCGCCACGTCGTCGGGCCGCAGGTCGGGCTTGCGCAGGCTGCCGCGCCCGCCCTTCGCGAGCGCATCGTTGAACCGCACGGCGCCGGGCAGCGAGAACGGCGGCACCAGCTTCTTCACCTTGCGCACCACGTAGTTCACGAGCAGGCCCTTCAGCAGGCCCAGCTGGTCGCCCATGGCGCAGAGCACCACGTGCTGCACCTGCGTGGAGCCGATGCACGCCTGCAGCGTGGCCGCGAAGTTCTCGATGATGATGATCGCCTTGGCGCCCGAGTCCTTGAGCTGGTGCTCCAGCTCGCGCGGCGTGTAGAGCGGGTTCACGTTGACCACCACGTAGCCCGCGCGCAGCACGGCCGCGACGGCGACCGGGTACTGGGGCACGTTGGGCATCATGACCGCCACGCGGTCGCCGCGCGCCAGCCCCAGGCCCTGCAGGTAGGCCGCCATGTGGCGGCTCTGCACCTCGGTGTCCGTGAAGCTCACGTCCTTGCCCATGAAGCTGTAGGCCGTGCGGTCCGCGTACTTCTGGAAGGCTTCCTCCATCAGGGCGACGAGCGACGGGTACTGGGTCGGGTCGATGTCGGCCGGCACCCCAGCGGGGTAGGCGGCAAGCCACGGACGGTCGTTCATGCTGTATGTCTCCAGAACCTGCTGTTACAAAAAGAACCCGCATTCTGCGGGCGCCGGGCCGGGACGCGTGTCTGGGCTTTCCCTAGCGCCTCTGTCTCGGGGCTGCCGGCATGACGGGCCCGGGAGCCCGCGTGTTCACGGTGCGATGGGCACCGGGAAGGGCGGAATGACCAGGCGGCCGTCCATCATCGACGTGCTCACACGTGCGGCCGCGGCCAGCTTTTCGCTCCACTCGAAGGCAGGGCGTCCGGCGACCAGGAATTCGTCGTTGTTGCGCGTGACGGGCCGCAGCAGGCTCTGGGACGCGATCACGTCGATCGACATGAAGGCGCCACCGCTGTTCGCGTAGCGGTAGAGCACATGGGAATAGGGACCGCTCGGCGCGAGGTGCTTTTCTGCCATCCACTGGGCCACCACCGGACGGCTGCGCACGAGGTATTCGCCCGTGTCGGCACGCCGCTTGTAGCGCAGGCAGTCGGCCCGCGCCGGGCTGCCGCGGGTCTTGTCCTCCACGAACACGCCGTCCTGCTGCCGGCAGGGCGCCGTCCAGAGCGTGGTGTCGCGCGGGTAGTTGGTGGCGTTGGTCTGCACGAAGAACAGGGCCAGCAGCGGCCGGTCCTTGCCCGGGCCGCGCAGGCCCAGGACCGTGGTTTCCATCGGCAGGTCGGCCGCGACGTCGTCGGGCAGGACGTCGAGCACGAGGCTGCTGCGGTGCAGCACCTCCCAGTCGCCCGGCGGCAGGTCGACCTGGGCGCGGCCGACGTGCGGCAGCGATGGCTGCACCGGCGCGCAGCCCGCGAGCGACAGCAGAACGGCGCCTGCAAGCAGGAAACCCCGGCCAGCGCGTACGGGCAGAAACATCAATGGCGGCTTTTTCACGGAACGGGCGATTCGGAAGGAATGCGGAAGAACTCGCGGAAGGTTCCGGCCGCGGATGCGCCGAGCGGCGCGGCCCCGGCCCGGCGGCGGAGTCCGAGCTTAACCCGAACCTGCCGGCGCGGCGCCCGCGGCGGGACCGCGCAGTGAGCGGTCCGGTGGAAAAGCGGGGCCCAGGGGCGGCAAAGGCGCCGCCCGGGCCGGGCCCTTCAGCCGTCAGTTCACCAGCTGTGCCAGCGCGCCCGAGGCATATTGGCCGGCGATCACCTGCAGCGTGTGGCCCTTGATCTTGGGCGCCTGGCCTTCGCAGCCGAACTCGACGTAGCGCTGCTTGCAGATGGCCTTGGCGGCTTCGCGCGCGGGCTTGAGCCATTCGCGCGCATCGAATTTCTCGGGGTTCTCGTGGAGGAACTTGCGCACCGCGCCGGTCATGGCCAACCGGATGTCGGTGTCGATGTTGATCTTGCGCACGCCGAACTGGATGGCCTTCTGGATCTCCTCGACCGGCACGCCGTAGGTTTCCTTCATGTTGCCGCCGTACTGGCGGATGATCTCGAGCAGTTCCTGCGGCACGCTGGAAGAGCCGTGCATGACCAGGTGGGTGTTGGGCAGGCGGGCATGGATTTCCTTCACGCGCTCGATCGAGAGGATGTCGCCCGTGGGCTTGCGCGTGAACTTGTAGGCGCCGTGGCTGGTGCCGATGGCGATGGCCAGCGCGTCGAGCTGCGTGGCCTTCACGAACTGCGCGGCTTCCTCGGGGTCGGTGAGCATCTGGCTGTGGTCGAGTTTGCCGACCGCGCCGATACCGTCTTCCTCGCCGGCCTCGCCGGTCTCCAGGGAGCCCAGGCAGCCCAGTTCGCCTTCGACGGTCACGCCCACCTTGTGCGCCATCTCGACCACCTTGCGGGTCACGTCCACGTTGTATTCGAACGAGGCCGGGGTCTTGCCGTCTTCGCGCAGCGAGCCGTCCATCATCACCGACGAGAAGCCGAGGTCGATGGCGCCCTGGCAGATGGCCGGGCTCTGCCCGTGGTCCTGGTGCATCACGACCGGAATGTGCGGGTAGGCCTCGACGGCCGCCTGCACCAGGTGCTTGATGAACGCTTCGCCCGCGTATTTGCGTGCGCCGGCGCTGGCCTGGAGGATGACCGGTGCGCCCACTTCGTCGGCCGCGGCCATCACGGCCTGCACCTGCTCCAGGTTGTTCACGTTGAAGGCAGGAATGCCATAGCGGTTTTCGGCGGCATGGTCGAGCAGTTCGCGCATCGAGACGAGTGGCATGGGGGTGGTTCCATTCAAGGGTGGGGATGGACGTCGCGGCCCGTGCAGAGGACCGGCGCATTCGGCAGAAGCCGGCGGTGGTAACCGCTTGGTAACCGGATCATTTTAGCCGGTGGCATCCGGCCCCGGAGCGGTCCTCAATTCCACACCGTAACACGTGGTGAAAGGCGCGGGCGCAGGCATTTCGCGGAACCGGCCGCCGTGCGCCTCGGCCACGCGGGCGATGATTTCGTGCCCCAGGTGCAGGCTGTCCACGGGAGCGCGCGCCGGGGCCGGGGCCGCCGTGCCAATCTCCCCGGTGGCCGCGCGGCGGCCGTCATCGCACACCTGCAGGCAGGCGCCGCCGCCTTCGAGCGGGCCGGCCTGGATCTCCACGCGCGTGCCGGCGGGCGTGTGGCGCAACGCGTTTTCCACCAGGTTGCGCAGCGCCATCTCCAGCAGCACGGCGTTGCCGCGCACGGCCACCGGGCCCGAAGCCGCGACGCCGAGGGTGGCGCCGTGCTGCCACGCCACCTGGACATGGTCGGCCGCCACATCGCGCGCCAGCGCCGCGAGGTCCACCTCGGCCTCCAGTTCGTCCAGGCGGGTGCGGCTGGCGCGGGCCAGTGCCAGCAACTGGTTGAGCACATGGCCGGCGCGCAGCGCGTCCTGCCCGATGCGCGCCAGCGCCTCGGCCTGCGCGGGGCCGTCCAGCCCGCCGCCCAGCGCCCGGGCCTGCAGCACGATGGACGAGAGCGGCGTGCGCAGCTCGTGCGCCACCTCGTTGGCCAGGCGGCGCTCGCGCACCAGCGCCGCCTGCTGCCGGTCGAGCAGCGTGTTGATGGACGCCACCACCGATTCGAATTCGCGCAGCGTGCCGCCCGTGGAGAGGCGCTCGGCCCCGGCCACGTCCAGCGCCGCCACGTCGTGCGAGAGCGTGTAGAGCGGCCGCAGCCCGCGCCGCACGGCAAAACCCAGCACCAGCATGACCACGGGCAGCAGCCACAGGCCGGGCTCCACCATCTGCCCGGCGATGTCCTCCGCCAGATCGTCGCGCTCTTCCAGATCCAGCAGCACGACCACCTTGCGCGAGCGCGTTTCGTCCCATTGGGAGAAGCTGCGCCAGGGCGTGGGCTTCGCACCCAGGTGCAGCGTGGCGAAGCCGTCGGGCGTATCGAACGGCGGCAGCGGCGCATCGCCGCTGTGCGACAGCAGGCGGCCGTCGGCGTCCCACTGCACGACATTGAGCGACTGCTGGTAATCGTGCGCCTTCAGCCAGGGCGTCGGCGCGCGGCGCGTGGCCTCGGACGGGGTGACGGTCTCGCCCGGCCGCAGGTTGAGCAGCAGCGCGGCCACGCTGGCCAGATGGCCGTCGGTCAGCTCGTCGGCCTCCTCGATGCCGGTGAGGTAGGCCATGCCCACGAAGCTGGCCCAGACGGCCAGCAGGGCGCCCAGGGTCCAGAGCAGCAGGCGCCGCGTGAGGGAGGGAATGCGCGCGGAAGTAGGAGACAGCGCTGCCACGGGGCGCCTCCTCATTCCTGCGGGATGAAATAGCCCACGCCGCGCATGGTCTGGATGCGCTCGCTGCCGAGCTTCTTGCGCAGGTGGTGCACGTGCACCTCGATGGCGTTGCTTTCGACGCCGCTCTGCCAGTTGTAGAGCCGCTCTTCGATCTGCTGGCGCGAGAGCACGCGGCCGCGCGCATCGAGCAGCACCAGCAGCACGGAGAACTCGCGCGGCGACATTTCCACCAGTTGCCCCGCACGCCGCACCGTGCGCGCCGCGGGGTCCAACTCCAGATCGTGCAGGCGGATGACCGGCGAGGCCCGCCCCGCCGCACGCCGCAGCAGGGCCCGCAGGCGCGCCTCGAGTTCGTCCACGTCGAAGGGCTTGGCCAGGTAGTCGTCCGCTCCCTGGTCCAGGCCCGCGATGCGCTGGTGCACCTGGTCGCGCGCCGTGAGGATCAGCACCGGGGTGGCCGGGTCCGGCAGCCGTGCGGGCTGGCCGCCGGGCACGGCCGGCGACGCCTGGCGCAGCCGCGTCAGCAGCTCTGCGCCATCGCCGTCGGGCAGGCCGAGGTCCAGCAGCACCGCATCGAAGCGCTCGGCGCGCAGCGCGCTCCAGGCCTCGGCCACGGTGCCGCACACGTCCACGGCGTAGCCCCTCTGCTGGAGGTTGGCCCGCAGGCCCGCGGCGATGCCGCCGTCGTCTTCGACCACGAGGATTCTCATGGCGCCATTGTGGCGGCGCCGGCGCCCCGCGGCCATGGGCGGCAGCCCTTCGTGGGGTGTTAAGGCGATGTTAAGAGGGGGCCCCTAAGGTCGCGCCCCATGACCGCTCCGACCGCCCCGCCTTCCGCACCCCGTGCCCCGTCCGCCCCGCCCCATCCACTCGCTCCCCTGTTCTGGACAACCCTGGCCCTGGGCCTCCTGATCGCCTGGGACACCACCGCGTTCGACCTGGCGCTGGCCCGGGTGTTCGGCAACGGCGGCGGATTCCCGCTGCGCGACGACTGGTTCTTCGCGTCCGTCATGCACGAAGGCGCGCGCCGCGCAGCCTGGGTGCTCATGGTGCTGCTGGCCGCGTCGGTCTGGTGGCCCGTCGGCTGGCTGCGCCGGCTCTCGACCGCTGAACGCGCACAGATGGCCGCCAGTGCCCTCATCGCGCTGGGCGTGGTCACGGCCTTCAAGCAGGCCAGCGCGACCAGCTGCCCCTGGGACCTGGCCGAGTTCGGCGGCATGGCCCGCTATGTCTCGCACTGGTCGCGCGGCATCTTCGATGGCGGCAGTGGCCACTGCTTTCCGGCGGGGCATGCCTCGGCCGGTTTCGCCTTCCTGGGCGGCTATTTCGCGCTGCGCCACCGGCACCCCGGCCCGGCGCGCTGGTGGCTGGCGGCTTCGATCGCCGCAGGGCTGATCCTGGGCGCAGCCCAGCAGGTGCGCGGAGCGCATTTCATGAGCCACACGCTCTGGACCGGGTGGCTCTGCTGGACCGCGGGCTGGGCCTGCGATCTGGCAGCGGGCCTGCTGTGCCTCCGCCATGCCCCCTCCGACAGCGTCCTGCCATCCGAAGGCGCATCGCATGCTCGCACTTGATACCGCCCTCTTCCTGGCGCTGAACGCCACGGCGGCCACGCCGCCGGCCGTGGTGGCCGTGGCGCGGTGGCTGTCGCAGGACCTTCCCGTCTTCGCGGGGCTCCTGATGGTGCTGGAACTCGCACGCGGTCAGGCCGCCACGCGGCGCGCCGTGGTCTGGGGCGCGCTCTCGCTGCTGGTGGCCTGGTGCGCCGTGCGCGGCTTCCGTGCGATGGTTCCGATCGCGCGCCCCGCGCAGTGGGGCCTGGGCCTGCAGTGGATCGAAATGGGCGCGCGCCCGGGGTTCCCCAGCATGCACGCGGCAACCGCCTTCGCGCTGGCGCGCGGTCTCACGCTCGGACTGGCGCGCGGCCAGGCTCCCGGCTGGCGGTGGCTGGCCTATGCGCTGGCGGCCGCGATGGGCTGGAGCCGCATCTGCCTGGGCGTGCACATGCCTTCGGATGTGCTGGCCGGCGCTCTCGTGGGGGCCGGCAGCGCCTGGCTGGCTGGCCTGGCCGTGCGGGCCTGGATCAGCCGGCGCGGCAGATCTTCAGCATATTGGTTCCACCCGGAGCACCCATCGGCTCCCCGCAGGTGATCACGTAGAGATCGCCCTGCTGCACGATGTTGCGGTTCTTGAGGTGGCCTTCCGCCTGCTCCAGCGCCGTGTCGCGGTCCACGCTGGTGTCCATGAGCAGCGGCCGCACGTTGCGGTACATCGCCATCTTGCGCTGCGTGGCCACCTTGGGCGTGAGCGCGTAGATCGGGATGTGGATGCGGTGGCGGCTCATCCAGAGCGCGGTGGAGCCGCTGTCCGTGAGTGCCACCAGGGCCTTGGCGCCCAGGTGGTGCGCCGTGAACAGCGCGCCCATGGCGATGGACTGGTCGATGCGGCCCAGCGTCTGGCCCGTGAAATCGGAATCCCGCTCGGGGTCTTCCGCGGCCTCGGCGGCGGCGCAGATCTTGGCCATCTCCTCCACCGTCTCCAGCGGGTAGCGGCCGGCGGCCGTCTCGGCGCTCAGCATCACGGCGTCGGTGCCGTCCAGCACGGCGTTGGCCACGTCGCTCACCTCCGCCCGCGTGGGCACGGGGTTGGTGATCATGCTCTCCATCATCTGCGTGGCAGTGATGACGACCTTGTCCATGTCGCGCGCCATGCGGATCATCTTCTTCTGCAGCGCCGGCACGGCGGCATTGCCCACCTCCACGGCGAGGTCGCCGCGCGCCACCATGATGCCGTCGGACACGCGCAGGATCTCCTCCAGGCGCGGCACGGCCTCAGCGCGCTCGATCTTCGCGATCAGCCCCGGCTTGTGGCGGTACTCCGCCGCGGCCACGTTGCAGAGCTGGCGCGCCATTTCCATGTCGGTGGCATTCTTGGGAAAGCTCACGGCCACATAGTCGGCCTGGAAGCTCATCGCGGTGCGGATGTCTTCCATGTCCTTGGCCGTGAGCGCCGGCGCCGTGAGGCCGCCGCCCTGCTTGTTGATGCCCTTGTTGTTGGACAGCTCGCCCCCCACGCGCACGGTGGTGAGCACCTGCTCGCCGCGCACCGCGTTCACCGTGAGCACGATGAGGCCGTCGTTGAGCAACAGCACGTCGCCGGGCCTCACGTCGCGTGGCAGCTCCTTGTAGTCGAGGCCCACGCCGGCCAGGTCGCCCGGCTCGGTGCGGGAGGCATCGAGAACGAACGGCGTGCCGGGCTCCAGCCAGACCTTGCCTTCGGCGAACTTGCCCACGCGGATCTTCGGCCCCTGCAGGTCGGCCATGATGGCCACCTCGCGGCCAGCGCGCTGTGCCGCGGCGCGCACCTTCTCTGCCCGGTCGATGTGGTCCTGTGCCGTGCCGTGGCTGAAATTGAGCCGCACCACGTTCACACCCATGGCGATCATTCGCTCCAGCAGGACCGGATCGCTCGACGCGGGGCCCAGGGTGGCGACGATCTTGGTGGCTCGGCGGATGCGCATCGGGGTGTCTCCTTGTTGGATGGCGGTCAGCATGTAATCGGGTTTCAATTCTGGCACGGAAACGGTTACATGCCGGGTACGGGCGCCTGTCTGCAGCCCGGTGCAGGCTGTCGCCATCCGATGCCAGGGCCGCGAGCCAGCCGACCTTGCCGTGCCCGGACGGTTCAGGCGAGATAGGACGCCGCCATGTCCTTGTCGCCGTGCCCGGCAGCCAGGGCACGCTCGAAACGCTTGAGGCCGGCCCGGGCCCCATCCACCGACACGCCGACCACCGCCGCGCCATCGACAACAAGACGGGCGTCCTTCACCGCGTTGGCGATGGAAAAGCTGGCGGCATGACTGTCCGCCAGGATGGCAGCTGCCTTGGCTTGGAAATAGCCGCTGTCCATCGGGCCGCCCGTCACCACCTCCACCACCAGCGCCGGATCGACTTCCAGGAAATGCAGCCTGCGGCGTCAACTGAAATGAATCCGCACATCGCCGCTCGCAGCGTCCTGCGCGCACGGTCGCATCCGGCGGCGCCGCCGTTTCCGTGCGCCGTCTATTGCGGCTGGGGCATGGCCTGGGCTTGCGCCGTCAGCCACTGACAGAACGCATCGAGCCGGGGATGGACTGCGGTCGTGCGGCGCAACGCGATGTAGTCGTATCCCGAAGCAGCAAAACCGCAGGGCGCCACCAGGCGCCCTGCGCGCACATCGTCCATCACCAGATGCCACGGGGCCAAGGCAACCCCCAGGCCGCGCACGGCGGCCTCCAGCGTGAAGTAGTAGTGCTCATACACAGGACCGGCGTCTGCAACCGCCCGGGGCCACTCCGCGCCGGCGGATGCGGCCCAGGCGGCCCAGGCGCCACGCCGCGCACGCGCGTGCAGGAGGGGCAGGCCCGCGAGGTCGGCAGGCGTGCGCAGCACACCGCTGCGCGCAGCCAGCACGGGCGACAGCACAGGCCCCAGGCGTTCCTGGAACAGATGCACGGAGGCCGCGCCCTCGCGCGGAGCACCTGCAGCGTCCTCCGCGGTGATGAGCAGATCACAACCTTCACGGCCGGCATCGGTGCCTGTGTCAGTGGTGCACAGGCGCACTTCGATCCCGGGGTGTTGCGCATGGAAGTCGAACAACCGCGGGATCAGCCATTTGGCCGTGAAGGTGCTGAAGCAGGCCACGTCCAGCGGGCCCTGGCGGGCATCGCCCAGGGCCCGCACCGTGTCCTCGATCTGCTGGAAAGCAGTGGTCAGCACGGGTTGCAGGGTGCGCGCAGCGGCGGTGAGCGTCGGCCGCGCCCTGGTCCCGCCGAACAGCGGCAGCCCCAGATGGTCTTCGAGTTGCCGCACCTGGCGGCTGATGGCCCCTGGCGATACCGACAACTCTTCGGCGGCCGCCGTCATGCGGCCCAGGCGGGCCGCGGCTTCGAAGGCGCGCAGGGCACCCAGGGGCGGGAGGCGGCGTGGCATCGTTTCTATGTGATCTGGTTGCACATAGATCGTGAGGATAAATCGCTTTTTGCAGCGGATGAAACCGAGAAAAATCAACAAGACGCGGCCCGAGCAGTGGGCCGTGCCTATTGTCCAGACAGGAACCCAACTCCCATGCCTTTCATCCACACCTACCTTCCCCAGGCAACGCCGCCCACCGAACGCGATGCGGTTGTCCAGGCCATCCACCAAGCCCTGGTCGATGGCATCGGCATGCCGCAAGACGAACTGTTCAACATGGTCACCGCCTACGCGCCCGGGCAATTCGCTTTCAGCCGCAGCTTCAACGGAGTGGTGCGCTCGAACGGCGTGGTGGTCGTGGAGATCACCTTGCGCCGCGGCCGCAGCGACGCCATGAAGCGCGCCCTGTATGCCGGCATTGCCGGCAATCTCGAGGCGATGGCGCACGTGTCCCCGGCCGACGTGTTCATCTTCATGCACGAGAACGACTATTCCGACTGGTCGGTGGGACATGGCCGCTTCGCCATGCAACTGGTCCAGCAGGTCGGGGCGCCGGGCTGACGGGAAACGCAACCTGCCGACGCTCCGCCGCACGTTTCGTGCGGCTCCATGGAGCCGTGCCGGACGGGTGCGTGCGCGGTTCAGCTGCGCATCAGCGCCTCGATCTCGTCCGCCTCGACCGGCACGCCGCGCGTGATCAGCTCGCAGCCTCCTTCAGCCACGATGGCATCGTCCTCGATGCGGATGCCGATGTGGTGGAACGCCTCGGGCACGCCCGGCGCGGGGCGGATGTAGAGCCCCGGCTCGATGGTCAGCACCATGCCCGGGCGCAGGATGCGGCTGGGGCGGTTGGTGATGGCCTCGCCCGAGAGCGGGTCGCGGCGCTCGCTGGTCTGCCCCACTTCCGTGGGCTCGACGTAGCTGCCGCAGTCGTGCACGTCCATGCCGAGCCAGTGGCCCGTGCGGTGCATGTAGAACTGGAAATAGGCGCGCTGCTCGATCACGTCCTGCGCGGAGCCGAAGCGGTTGCGGTCGAGCAGCCCCAGGTCGAGCAGGCCCTGCGCCAGCACGGCCACGGTGGCGTCGTGCGGGTCGTTGAAGCGCGCGCCGGCCCGGGTGGCCGCCACGGCCGCGTGCTGGCTCGCCAGCACGAGGTCGTACACATCGCGCTGCGGCCCCGTGAAACGGCCGTCGGCAGGGAAGGTGCGCGTGATGTCGCTCGCGTAGCCATCGAGCTCGCAGCCGGCATCGATCAGCACCAGCTCGCCCGCGCGCAGCGGGGCGGCGTCTGCGCGGTAGTGCAGCACGCAGGCATTGGCGCCCGCGGCAACGATGGAGTTATAGGCCACGGCCTGCGATCCCTGGCGCCGGAATTCGTGCAGCAGTTCGGCATCGAGGTGGTATTCGCGCACATCCTCTCCCGCGCGCAGCATGCGGGCGCTGCACTGCATGGCGCGGATGTGGGCCTCGGCGCTGATGCGCGCGGCGCGTCGCATCACATCCTGCTCGTGCGCATCCTTGATGAGGCGCATCTCGTCCAGCAGCGTGCACAGATCGCCCTGCTGCGCCGGGCACAGCGCGCCGTAGCGCACGCGAGCCCGCACCTTCTGCAGCCAGCCGTCCACGCGCGCCGCCAGGCCTTCGTGCGTGGCGAACGGAAACCACACGCGCTCCCGGTTCTCCAGCAGGCGGGGCAGCAGTGCCTCCAGCTGCGTTGCCGAATGCGCGGCATCCACGCCCAACGCGCCGGGCGCGGCCTCCGGCCCCAGGCGGTAGCCGTCCCAGATCTCGCGCTCGAGGTCCTTGGGCTGGCAAAAGAGCGTGGCATGCCCCTCGGCCGTGAGCACCAGCCAGCCCTGCGGCTCGGTGAACCCGGTCAGGTAGTAGAAGTAGCTGTCGTGCCGGTACAGGTAGTCGGTATCGCGGTTGCGGATGCGCTCGGGAGCGGTGGGCACGATAGCGATGCCGCCTTCGCCCAGCAGGGAGGCGAGGTGGGCGCGGCGCTGGGCGTAGAGGGCGGTCGTGGAGGTCATTTCTGCATTGTCGTGCCATCTTGCCGTCGCAAGGACGTCGCACGGCAAACCCCGTCCACGTTGCCCCATGCAGCATGGACTCCCATGTTGTTGACGATTGAATTCAAATGCATACAATCGTCAACAACACATGAACGGGAGAATCCCGATGCCGCCCCCCATACAGTCCATGGAGCCGCTGTCCGCACGGATTCCGAGCGATCTCTACCTTTGGCTCGCCCGGCTTCCGGTAGAAGGCGCCACTACCAACAGCGACAAGCTGCGCGTACTGTTGGGCCAGCTCAAGCGGCAGTACGACGGCGCCATGGATTACCCCGCCGCGCATGCCTGGACACGCGATCTCACCGCTGGCGCACGCGAGGCGCTGGTACGGGCCGAAGCCGAGTCGTCGCGCCACTCGGAAGTGCTCGGACTGTTGCTGGACCATCTGACGAGCAGCCTGGCGATGGTCATGAGCCATATGCCCCAGACTGCGGCCGATGCCGCGGAGTTGGAAGACATGCTGGTACGGCGCGCGTTTGCGCTGAGCGCCGGCCTGCTGCGACAGGCCACCACTTCCGAGGCGGCGGCCTATGACGCGGGCGTGGTGCGCCGGCACATGGCGGCCACTGTCGAACTGGCAAACAACATTCATCATGCAAAAGGAGAGTGAGCGATGGCAGATTCCCTGAAGAACCGCGTGGGCCGCGTCATTGCCGGGAGCGTGCATGCCCTGGTAGACCGCATCGAGAACCAGGCGCCCGAGGCCGTGATGGAGCAATCCATTCGCGAGGTGGACACCGTCATCACGGACGTCCGCCATGAATTGGGGCTGGTCAGCGCCAATCGCCATCTGGCACAGCAGCAGCACTCGCACCTGAATGCGCAGCACGAAACCCTCACGGAGCAGACCCGGCAGGCACTGGCTGCCGACCGGGACGATCTGGCGCGGGCCGCCGTGGCGCGCCAACTCGACATCGAAGCCCAGATCCCGGTGCTGGAAACCAATCTTGCCGAACAGGTGCGCAAGGAAGAAGAACTGAAGGGTTATGTGACCGCCCTGCTGGCCAAGAAGCGCCAGATGGCGGAGGCGCTCGACGATTTCGTGCGCAGCCGCGCACCGGCGACGCCCCAAGGCGCTGCTTCCGGCACCGGCGCGCCGTCGCAAAACCGCCTGGATGCGGCCACGGACTCCTTCGATCGCCTGTACCAGCGCCACACAGGCCTCTCGCCCAGCGCAGCGGGCGCCACGCTGGAGCAGGCCGCGCGCCTCAAGGACCTCGAGGAGCTGGTGCGCAAGAACCAGATCGAAGAACGCATGGCGCAATTGCGCACCCGCTGATCGTGGGCCTTTTTTCTGCTGCAGAAACGACGCCTTTCGGCGTGGCCTTCGCGCTCATCGTCGCGATTGCGCTGATCGAAGGGTTCGGCATGCTGGTGGCGTTCAGCCCCAGCAATCTCATCGACGGCCTGATTCCCGAGGTGGCATCCGACACCGGCCTGGACCGGGTCCTGGGCTGGCTGCACCTCGGCCAAGTGCCATCCCTGGTGCTGCTGGTGCTGTTCCTGGCGGGTTACGCCATCTTCGGCTACGCGCTGCAGATGGTGGCCCACGCCATGCTGGGCAGCTTCCTGCCCGCTTGGGGCGCCGGGTTGCTTGCGCTGCCCTCCGGTTTGGTCATGGTGCGGGGCCTGGGCTCATTGGTGGCCCACATCCTGCCGCGCGATGAAACCAGTGTGGTCAGCGAAATGTCCCTGGTGGGCCGCACCGGAACGATCTCCGCGGGCACGGCGCGGCGCGGCCTGGCCGCCCAGGCTCGCGTGCGCGACGCCCACGGACGGACCCATTACCTGATGGCCGAGCCGGACATCGATGGCGATGTCTTCGAAGAAGGCACCGAAATCCTGGTAGTGCGCAAAGCCGGCGCCTTCTACCGGTGCATCGCCAACCCGCATCCGACGCTCATGTGACCGGCCTCCTCCCCATACCCAATACCTACATCCGAGGGACTTAGAACGATATGAACAACTTGATCGAAATGGGCGTCATTGCCGCGATCGTCCTGTCGACGCTTCTGGCGATCGGCTTCATTTTTGCGCGCCTGTACAAGCGCTCGACCAAGGAAACCGCTTTCGTGCGCACGGGGCTCGGCGGCCAGAAAGTGATCATGGACGGTGGCGCCATCGTGCTGCCGGTGTTCCACGAGCGCGTCCTGGTCAACATGAACACCCTCAAGCTCGAGGTCGTGCGCCGGGAGCGGGAGAGCCTCATCACCAAGGACCGCATGCGGGTCGATGTGACGGCAGCGTTTTTCGTGCGGGTCAAGCAGACGGAAGAGGCCGTCAGCATCGCCGCGCAGACCCTGGGCGCCCGCACCATGAGCCCCGACGAACTCAAAGCCCTGGTGGAGGACAAGTTCGTCGACTCGCTGCGCGCGACGGCCGCAACCATGACCATCCAGGAGCTTCAGGACAAGCGCCGGGACTTCGTGCAGGCCGTCCAGAACGCGGTGGCCGAAGACCTCGAAAAGAACGGCCTGGAACTGGAATCCGTGTCGCTCACCAGCCTGGACCAGACGGACAAGCAGTTCTTCAACCCCAACAACGCCTTCGATGCCGAGGGCCTGACGAGGCTCACCGAGCAGACCGAGGCCCGGCGCAAGCAGCGCAACGACGTCGAGCAGGACACCGAGGTGCAGGTGCGCACTAAGAACCTGGACGCCACCCGGCAAAAACTCACCATCGAAAAGGACCAGGAGTTCGCCTCGCTGTCCCAGAAGCGGGAAATCGAGAACACCCGGGCCGAACAGGCCGCGCTGATCGCAACGCAGCAGGCGGAACGCAACCGCGAAGCGGAAGCCGCGCAGATCGAAGCTGCCCGGCAGGTGAGCCAGAAGCGCATCGAAGCCGACCGGGAGATCAAGTCGGCCGAGATCGAAAAGAACCTGGTGATCCAGACCCGCGAGATCGAACTCGAACGCCACACCGAAACCAAGCGTGCGGAGCAGCGCAAGCAGGTGGAGATCGCCCGTCAGGACACGCAGATCGCCATTGCCAACAAGTCGCGCGAACAGTCCGAATCCGATGCGGCCGCCAACCTGGCGCGCTCGGAAGCCGTGAAAGCCGAGGAAGCCGTGAACACGGCGCGGCTCGTCGCGGTGGCGGAACGCGAGAAAAGCATCCAGCTGATCGAGGCCTCGAAAGAAGCCGAGCAGAGCGCCATCTCGGTCCGCGTGTCCGCGGCTGCGGAGAAGGAAGCGGCCATGGACCGGGCCGAAGCCGTCACCATCGAAGCACGCGCGCGGCAGGCCGCGGCTCTGGCTGAGGCAGAAGGCAAGCGCGCCATCAACGAAGCGCTGAATACCCTGTCGGCCGCCCAGATCGATCTCCAGCTGCGCGCGCAGTTGCTGCAGCAGTTGCCGCTCATCCTGGAGCAGGCTGTCCGGCCGATGGAGAAAATCGACTCCATCCGGATCTTCCAGGTCAACGGCATGCCCGGCAGCGCGTCCGCAGGTGGGCTTCAAGAAGGCACGGCGGCCCCTACGGCAGGCGCCACCTTTCCCGAGCAGGTGATGAACTCCGCGCTGCAATACCAGTTGGCCAAGCCCATCGTCGATGCCGTGATGAAAGACGCAGGCCTGTCGAATGAGGGCATCACCGGCATGGCCCACAGCCTGGCTGGCATGCTGGGAACACCGGCCCCGGCAGCACCGGCCGTCGCCCGAGACAACGCCTGAGCCACCGCAGGGGAGACGCGCGCCCCGCAAGGCGCCGTCCATCCGCTCACGCGGGCGGTTGCCCGGGGCCTGCGTTCAAGGCCGCCAGCCGCTCCGGCGTACCCACGTCGGTCCAGCGCCCCGTGTAGAGCGCAGCCGTCACCCGGCCCTGGTCCATGGCGCTGCGCAGCAGCGGCGCCAGCGGGGCCGCCATGCCGCCCGGGTTGCCGGGCGGGATATCGCACCAGGGCGCGGCGAAGAGTTCGGCGCGCAGCAGCGCCAGCGTGCTGTAGGTGTAGCGCGGCGCGGGGTCATGGGCGGGCAGGTTGAGCGCGCGTCCGGCCGCCGACAGCCCGAAGTCGCCGCGCGGATGGTGCGCGGGGTTGGGCACGAGCCAGAGGTGGGCCAGCGCGTCGCCGGCAGCGAAGGCGGCGGCGTCCTTGGCCGCGAAAGTGAAATCGGGCGCGAACACATCGCCCGCGGCGAGCCAGAACACCGGCCCCAGCCCGGGCAGCGCACGCGCGATGCCGCCGGCCGTCTCCAGCGCGCCACCGAAATCACGGCCCTCGTGGGAGTATGAAATCGATAGCACTTCAGGTCCATTTTGCGGCGACATGGAGGTGATTTCACTCCCGAACCGATCGCTGATCTGCTCGCCCAGCCAGGCCGTGTTGACCACGGCCGAGCGCACGCCGGCCACCGCCAGGGCATCCAGGTGCCACTGCAGCAGCGGGCGTCCGCGCACGGTGAGCAGGGGTTTGGGCGTGGTGTCGGTGAGCGGGCGCATGCGCTCGCCCCGGCCCGCGGCCAGGAGCATGGCCGGCGGCTGCGCGCCCGGTGCGGGCGCGGCGGAGGAATGCGGCAGGGAAGTCATTCGGATGTCAGACAGGAAAAGCGCCGCCCGCAGCCGCCGGTTCGCCGCGCCGCAGCGCGTGGCGCTGCACGGTGGCGGGCTCGAACAGCGCCAGCAGCGCGTCCATCAGCGCCTGGGCCTGCGCGGAATGGTCGGCGCCGAAATTGCACACGTAGACGTCGAGCGTGACGGCGCGCTGCTCCGGCCAGGTATGGATGCACAGGTGCGATTCCGCCAGCAACACGGTGGCGGTGACGCCGCCGGGCCCGTGCGCGGTGGCCGGAAACGGATGGAAGAGCTGGCCGACGGCCTGCAGGCCCGCGCCGCGCACGGCATCCAGGCACGCCTGGCCCAGCGCGCCGGCATCGAGCAGCCACTGCGCGGCGCAGCGGCATCCGTGGAGATCGGCGGTGAGGTGCAGGCCTTGCATGGCCCGCACTGTAGTGCAGTGCGGCGGGGTGGCGCCCGGGGTGCCGGGGTGGGCCGGTAAAATGCGCGGTTTTCCCTCCCCGCCCCCTTCCGGAGCCGCCCCTGATGGCCAATTCTCAACAGATGGCGAATGCGATCCGCGCACTCGCAATGGATGCAGTTCAACAGGCCAATTCCGGCCATCCCGGCGCCCCGATGGGCATGGCCGACATGGCCGTCGCGCTGTGGGCCCGCCACCTCCGGCACAACCCTGCCAACCCGCAGTGGGCCGACCGCGACCGCTTCGTGCTGTCCAACGGCCATGGCTCGATGCTGCTGTATGCGCTGCTGCACCTCACGGGCTACGACCTGCCCATCGAAGAGCTGAAGAACTTCCGCCAGCTGCACAGCAAGACGGCCGGCCACCCCGAATACGGCATCACTCCCGGCGTGGAAACCACCACCGGCCCGCTGGGCCAGGGCATCACCAATGCCGTGGGCTTCGCGCTGGCCGAGAAGCTGCTCGCACGCGAATTCAACCGCAAGAACGGCGACGTGGACCACACCATCGTGGACCACCACACCTATGTGTTCCTCGGCGACGGCTGCCTCATGGAAGGCATCAGCCAGGAAGCGATCTCGCTGGCCGGCGCCTGGAAGCTCGGCAAGCTCATCGCGCTGTACGACGACAACGGCATCTCCATCGACGGACAGGTCGCGCCCTGGTTCCTGGATGACACGCCGGCGCGTTTCCGCGCGAGCGGCTGGAACGTGATCGGCCCCGTGGACGGCCACGACGTGGAGGCCGTGGCCGCCGCGGTGCAGAGCGCCAAGACCAGCCTCGACAAGCCCACGCTGGTCGTCTGCAAGACGGCCATCGGCAAGGGTTCGCCCAACCGCGCCGGTACCTCCAAGGCGCACGGCGAGCCGCTCGGCGCCGACGAAATCACGCTCACGCGCAACGCCATCGGCTGGAGCCACGTGCCCTTCGAGATCCCGGCCGAGGTCTATGCCGACTGGAACGCCAAGGACACCGGCGCCCAGGCCGAGGGCGAATGGCAGCAGCGCTTCGACGCGTACGCCGCCGCCTACCCCGAGCTGGCCGCCGAGTTCCTGCGCCGCATGGCGGGCGACCTGCCCAAGCACTTCGCCCAGACCGCCGTGGATGCGGTGGTGAACGCCCACACCAAGGCCGAGACCGTGGCGAGCCGCAAGGCCAGCCAGATCGCGCTGGAAGCCTTCACGGCCGCACTGCCCGAACTGCTGGGCGGCAGCGCCGACCTGACGGGCTCCAACCTCACCAACACCAAGAGCACGCCCGCGTTGCGCTTCGACGAGCACGGCGACGTGGTGCAGGTCGAAGTCAACACCGGCGGCGCCGAGACCGCCAAGCTGGGCGGCCGCCACATCAACTACGGCGTGCGCGAGTTCGGCATGGCCGCGATCATGAACGGCGTGGCCCTGCATGGCGGCTATATCCCCTACGGCGGCACCTTCCTGACCTTCAGCGACTACAGCCGCAACGCCATCCGCATGGCCGCGCTCATGAAGCTGCGCGTGGTGCACGTGTTCACGCACGACTCCATCGGCCTGGGCGAGGACGGCCCCACCCACCAGTCGATCGAGCATGCCGCCAGCCTGCGCCTGATCCCGGGCCTGGACGTCTGGCGCCCCGCCGACACGGCCGAAACCGCCGTGGCCTGGAGCGTGGCCCTGTCCAACCGCAACAAGCCCACGGCGCTGCTGCTCTCGCGCCAGAACCTGGCCTACGCGCCCAAGCGCGACCTGGGCGACATCAGCCGCGGCGCGTACGTGCTCTCCGAGCCCGGCGACGTGGGCCTGAAGAAGAAGCCCCAGGCCGTGGTCATCGCCACCGGCTCCGAAGTGCAGCTGGCGCTGGCCGCGCAGAAGCTGCTGGCCGAGAAGAAGATCGCCGTGCGCGTGGTCTCCATGCCCAGCACCACCACCTTCGACCGCGAGGACGTGAAGTACAAGGCCAGCGTGCTGCCGGCCGGCGTGCCCCGCATCGCCGTGGAAATGGGCGTGACCGACGGCTGGTGGAAGTACGGCTGCGCCGCCGTCGTGGGCATCGACACCTTCGGCGAATCGGCCCCGGCGCCCGTGCTGTTCAAGCACTTCGGCTTCACGCCCGAGAACGTGGCCGACGCGGTGCGCGTGGCCATCGGCGCCGCGCGGCTGAAGAAGGCCCGCTGACCCCCGTCCGCTGCGCATCCGCGCCAGAAGCGGGCGCGCAGCGTCAGGCCCCGCATTTCGACTTTGCAACCTTGGAGAGACAAACCATGACGATCAAGATTGGCATCAACGGCTTCGGCCGCATCGGCCGCAACGTGCTGCGCTCGGCCGTGCAGAACTTCGGCGACATCGAAGTCGTGGGCATCAACGACCTGCTGGAGCCCGACTACCTCGCCTACATGCTGCAGTACGACTCCGTGCACGGCCGCTTCGAGGGCACCGTGTCGGTCGAGGGCAATACGCTGGTGGTGAACGGCAAGAAGATCCGCCTCACGCAGGAGCGCGACCCCGCCAACCTGAAGTGGGGCGAGATCGGCGCCGAGGTGGTGATCGAGTCCACGGGCCTGTTCCTCGACAAGGTGACGGCGCAGAAGCACCTGGATGCGGGCGCGAAGAAGGTGGTGCTGTCGGCGCCGTCGAAGGACGACACGCCGATGTTCGTCTACGGCGTGAACCACGACACGTACGCGGGCCAGGCCATCGTCTCCAACGCCTCGTGCACCACCAACTGCCTGGCCCCGGTGGCCAAGGTGCTGAACGACAAGTGGGGCATCAAGCGCGGCCTGATGACCACGGTGCACGCCGCCACGGCCACGCAGAAGACGGTGGACGGCCCTTCCAACAAGGACTGGCGCGGCGGCCGCGGCATCCTGGAGAACATCATCCCCTCCTCCACGGGCGCGGCCAAGGCCGTGGGCGTGGTGATCCCCGCGCTGAACAAGAAGCTGACGGGCATGTCGTTCCGCGTGCCCACCTCCGACGTGTCGGTGGTGGACCTGACGGTGGAGCTGGAGAAGGCCGCCACCTACGACGAGATCAAGGCCGAGATGAAGGCCCAGTCCGAAGGCGCGCTCAAGGGCGTGCTGGGCTACACGGAAGACAAGGTGGTGGCCACCGACTTCCGCGGCGATGCCCGCACCTCGATCTTCGACGCCGACGCCGGCATCGCGCTGGACGGCACGTTCGTGAAGATCGTCTCCTGGTACGACAACGAGTGGGGCTACTCGAACAAGTGCCTGGAGATGGTGCGCGTGGTGGCGGCCAAGTAAGCCCTCCCCGCGATCCGCGCACCAGCCAGAACCGCCTGCCGGTTCTGGCTTTTTTCATGGCGCCGGCCAGCCGGGTCCGTGGCCCGCAGCACAGGCGTTGCGCGACATTTCCCGTGCGGGCGCTCGGGCACCATGCGGGCATGACCGATGCCTCCGCCACGCCCCTGCCCCCGATCACCTGGAACGATTTCGCCAAAGTGGAGCTGCGCGCCGGCCGCATCGTGGCCGCCGAGCCCTTTCCCCAGGCCCGCAAGCCGGCCTACATCCTGCACATCGACTTCGGGCCCGACATCGGCGTGCGCAAGTCCAGCGCCCAGATCACGGTGCACTACACGCCAGAGACACTGGTGGGCCGGCAGGTGGTGGCCGTGCTGAACTTCCCGAGCAAGCAGATCGGCCCGATCCGGTCCGAGTGCCTGGTCACCGGGTTTCCCGATGCCGATGGCCACGTGGTGCTGTGCACGCCCGGGCAGGACGTGCCGCTGGGCGCGCGGCTGTTCTGAGCAGCCGCGCAGTCCTCACTCGATGCGCACGTCGGCGGCCTTCACGATCCGCCCGGCGGCCACCGCATCGTCTTTCAGCAACTGCTGGAACTCGGCCACGGGCAGCGTGCCCGCTTCCACGCCCACGCGCGCCAGGCGCTCCTGCACGGCCGGGTCGGCCAGCACCTTGCGCACGGCGGCGTTGATGCGCTCCACCTCGACGGGCGGCGTCGCGGCCGGCGCCAGCAGCCCCAGCCAGGTGTCGAAGGTGTAGCCCGGCACGCCGGACTCGGCCACGGTGGGCAGATCGGGCAGGAAGCGCGAGCGCGCGGTGCCCGAATAGGCCAGCAGCTTCACGCGCGGATCGCTGCGCAGCGGCAGCATGCCGATGGTCGCGCCCGTCACCACCTGCACGCGGCCGGCCAGCAGCTCGGTGGTGGCGTCGCCCGTGGACTTGAAGGGAATGTGCTGCAGCTGCACGCCCGCCTGGGCTGCCAGCGAGGCCGTGGCCAGGTGCGACGCGCTGCCATTGCCCGCAGATGCGTAGTTCAGCGCCCCCGGCTGCGCCTTCGCCTTGGCCACCAGGTCGGCGATGGAGGTGATGCCCGAAGCCGCCGGCACGCCCACCACATAGCCCGTGCGGCCCAGGAATGCCACGCCCACGAAGTCCTTCACCGGGTCATAGGGCAGCCTGGCATAGAGGTGGCTGGCCAGGTGGTGGCTGGCCGCGGCCAGCACCAGGGTGTTGCCGTCGGGCGCGGCCTTGGCGCCTGGCCCGTGCCCACGGTGCCGCCCGCGCCGGCCCGGTTGTCCACGACCACGGTGGCGCCCAGCGCCTGGCCGAGTTCGTTGCTGAAGGTGCGGGCCACGGTGTCCTGCGTGGCGCCGGCTCCGAAGGGCACGACGATGCGGATCACGCGGTCGGCGTGCGCGGGCCCGGACACCGCCAGCAGCGCGGCGAAGCTGGCGGCGGCCGCCAACAGGCGGCGGCGGTGCGGAAGGAAGGCAAACAGAAGCGGCGAAGAGGCCATGGCATTCAGGTCCGGTCGGGTTGGAGCCACCGTTCGGCCAGCCGCACGAAATAGCGGGCCCCGGTGGCGAGGATGCCGTCGTTGAAGTCGAACGAACGGTTGTGGATGAGGCACGGCCCGTCGCCGTGCCCCGGCAGGCGGTGGTCGCCCGGGCCGTTGCCGATGAAGGCGTAGCAGCCGGGCCGCACGCGCAGCATGTGGGCGAAGTCCTCGGCGGCCAGCACCGCGGGGAAGGCGTCGTCCACCGCATCCGCCCCGGCGATGTCGCGCATCACCTGGGCGGCGAAGGCGGCTTCGGCCGGATGGTTCACGAGCGGCGGAGACGACCGCGTGAAGCGCACTTCGGCCGTGCAGCCGTGCGCCAGCGCCGTGTGCTCGGCCTGGCGGCGCAGCGCGGCCTCGATGCGGTCGAGCGCATCGAGCGAGAAGGTGCGCACCGTGCCGCCCACCCAGGCCGTGTCGGGGATCACGTTCGGCGCGTCGGAGCCCTGGATCTGCGTGACGGCGAGCAGCGCCCGGTCGCGCCCGTCCACATGCCGCGCCACCAGCGTCTGCAGCTGCTGCGCGAGGTCGATGGTGGCGGCCACCGGGTCGATGCCGGCGTGCGGCTGCGAAGCGTGCGCGCCGCGCCCCGTGAGCACGATGCGCCAGGTGTTGCTGGACGCCATGAGCGCGCCAGGGTTGAACGCGAACGCGCCCACGCGGTCCAGGGCGAAGTTGTGCAACGCGAAGACGGCATCGCACGGAAAGCGCTCGAACAGGCCTTCCTCGATCATGCGGCGAGCACCCGCCTTGCCCATCTCTTCGGCGGGCTGGAAGATGAAGTGCACGGTGCCGGCGAAGTCGCGCGTGCGCGCCAGTTGCCATGCCGCTGCCAGCAGCATGGCGGTGTGGCCGTCGTGCCCGCAGGCGTGCATGCGCCCGGCATGCCGCGAGCGGTGGGCGAAGCGGTTTTCTTCGTCGAGCGGCAGCGCGTCCATGTCGGCCCGCAGGCCGATGGTCCGGCGGCCCGGGCGGCCGTGCAGCACGCCCACCACCCCGGTGCCGGCGATGCCGGTGTGCACTTCGTCGATGCCCCATTCGCGCAGCCGCTCGGCCACGAGGGCCGCGGTGCGGTGTTCTTCGAAGCCCAGTTCGGGGTGGGCATGCAGGTCGCGCCGCAGGGCCACGAACGGGGCCATGTCGGCAAAGCAGTCATCGGGAAAGGAAGGCACGGTGCGGATCTCCTGGACTCGAAGGGCGCCATCCTGGCGCGGCTCCGGGCCAACCGTCCATTGTGGAAAAGCCCCCGGCGCAGCTCCAAGCGCGAAAGCCGCATAAGGACACGCGTTTTGCGAAAACCGGCCCTGCGGCGGCCTCGCCGGCGCGGCCAGGCCTCCGCGGCCCGAAGAACGTAACCGTAAGAAACCGCCCACGGCGGCTGCTGCGCTGCACCTACGCGCCACCCGAAGGTGCTTACCAACAATCACCTACCTTACCGCCGCGTTCATTGCACTGGCTCGCGGCCCGCCCACCAGCACAGGAGTTGTTCACCATGCAGACCGCCACCTTTCTCCGCACCACCACGGCCGTCCTGGCACTGGGCGCGCTCGCGGCATGTTCCTCGACCCCACCGCCCACCGACCAATTGGCCGTGACGCGCACCACGGTCAACCGCGTCTCCGGCGAGCCCCAGGTGGCCGCCAACGCACCGGTGGAACTGCAGCGCGCCCGCGACAAGCTGGTGGCCGCCGAGAAGGCGATGACCGACAAGCATTACGACATGGCCCGCCGCTACGCTGCCGAAGCCGAAGCCGACGCCCGCGTGGCCGAAACCAAGGCCGAGGCCACCAACAACGCCGCCACGCTGCAGCAGGTGCAGTCGAGCATCCAGTCGCTGCAGTCCGAGATCACGCGCCGCGCGCCGCCGCCGCCCGCTCCGGTGCCGGGCGTCGCGCCCGCCCCCGGCATGGCCGTGCCGCCCGCCGTGCCTCCCGTGGCCCCCGCCCGGTAAACGCCGATCGCCCAACGCCGATCGCCCGCCCCGAACGAACCTTCCGACAGGCAGACACACCATGCATCCCATCATTCGCCGCACCACCACCCTGGCCACCGCGCTCGTCGCCGCCGGCCTGCTGGCCGCCTGCGCCACGCGCGCCCCGCTCGACTCGGTCGAGAGCGCCCGCGCTTCCGTCAACCGCGCCGCGGGCGACCCCGCCGTCGTGCAGCACGCCCCGCTGGAACTGAAAGCCGCCACCGACACGCTGGCCCGCGCCGACCGCGTCTGGAGCGAAGACAACGACGCCGCCGAAGCCAACCACCTCGCCTATCTGGCCACGCAGCGCGCGGACATCGCCTCCAACATGGCCCGTGCCCGCGTGCTGGATGCCGACATCAAGAAGGCCGGCACCGACGCCGAGCGCCTGCGCCTGACGCGCGAGGCCGACCAGGCCCGCCTGCAGGCCGAGGCCAACGCCCGCAGCGCGCAGACCGCCCAACTCCAGGCCATGAGCGCCGAGCAGCGCGCCGCGCAGAACGAAGCCCGCGTCCGCGCCCTGGAAGCGCAACTGCGCGACATCGAGGCGCAGCAGACCGAGCGCGGTCTGCTGGTCACGCTGGGCGACGTGCTCTTCGCCTTCAACAAGGCCGAGCTGTCGGCGCAGGCCACGCCGCGCCTGGACAAGCTCGCGAACTTCCTGCGGCAGTTCCCGGACCGCAAGCTCATCATCGAGGGCCACACCGACAGCGTGGGCGGCGACGCCTACAACCAGAGCCTCTCGGAGCGCCGTGCCCAGGCCGTGCAGAGCGCGCTGGTGCAGCGTGGCGTGGCGCCCGACCGCATCGTCGCGCGCGGCTATGGCAAGACCTACCCCGTGGCCGAGAACGGCTCGGCCGAGGGCCGCGCGATGAACCGCCGCGTGGAGATCGTGATCGCCGACGACAAGGGCAACCTGCGCGGCCGCTGATCGCGGCCCGGGCCATCCTTTTCCTCACCCCACCCCACCCCGCCCGGCCCCGTGCCGGCGCGGGGTTTTTCATGCGCCCGCGATACTGCGCTCCATGACCACCACCACCGCCACCGCCCACGACGTCCTGCACTTCTGGTTCGACCAGTCCACCCCCGCCCAGTGGTTCCAGAAGGACGGCGCCTTCGACGACGCCATCCGCGAGCGCTTCGGCGCGCTGCATGCCCATGCCGTGCAGGGCGAACTGTGGGACTGGCGCGGGGACGCGCCCGGCCGGCTGGCCGAGGTGATCGTGCTCGACCAGTTCTCGCGCAACCTGCTGCGCGGGCAGGCCGGGGCGTTCGCGCACGACGGCATGGCCCTGGTGCTGGCGCAGGAGGCGATCGCCCAGGGGCTGGACGGGGCGCTGCCGCCCGAGCGGCGTGCGTTTCTCTACATGCCGTTCATGCACAGCGAATCGGCGCGCATCCAGGCGGAATCGGTGCGGCTCTTCGCGGCGCTGGGACGCCCCGAGAACCTCGACTTCGCGCAGCGCCACCGCGTGATCGTGGACCGCTTCGGCCGGTTTCCCCACCGCAATGCCGCGCTGGGGCGCGAGAACACGGCCGAGGAAACGGCCTTCCTGCGCGAGCCGGGCAGCGCCTTCTGACGCGCAAAGCCCCTCCCGTCGCCAAGGGCGGCATGGCGGCGCTTTCAGATAAAAAATGCCTCCATGCCGCCGGATCCATTAAATAGTTTGCTATATATTTAATAGCAAACAGGAAGAAACTTGCGGAAAACGGGGTGGGCACTGTAAATTAATACAGTGCATCGCCTTTCTTCCAAGCTCGCCATCCTCGCCGACGCGGCCAAGTACGACGCCTCCTGCGCGTCCAGCGGCTCGGCGCCCCGCCACAGCGTGGGCGGGCGCGGCATCGGCTCCACCGAGGGCATGGGCATCTGCCACAGCTATGCGCCGGACGGCCGCTGCATCTCGCTGCTGAAGATCCTGCTCACCAACTTCTGCACCTACGACTGCCTGTACTGCGTGAACCGGGTCAGCAGCAACGTGCCGCGCGCGCGCTTCACCGTGCAGGAAGTGGTGGACCTCACGCTCGACTTCTACCGCCGCAATTGCATCGAGGGGCTCTTCCTCTCGAGCGGCATCATCCAGAGCCCCGACTACACGATGGAGCTGGTGGTGGAAGTGGCCCGCGTGCTGCGCGAGGAGCACGACTTCCGCGGCTACATCCACCTCAAGACCATTCCCGACGCATCGCCCGAGCTGCTCGCACGCGCCGGCCGCTTTGCCGACCGCCTGAGCATCAACGTGGAGCTGCCCACGCCCGAGGGGCTGGCCTCGCTCGCGCCCGAGAAGAACGGCACGGCCATCCGCCGCTCGATGGGGCGCATGGCCGTGCGCATCGCCGAGGCGCGCGATGCCCGCCGCGAGCAGCAGGGCGCCGCCGCCCAGCCGCGCTCCCTGCCCGGCGCCCCGGCCCGCCCGGCCGCGGCCCCGGCCTTCGCGCCGGCCGGCCAGAGCACGCAGATGATCGTGGGAGCCGACGGGGCCGACGACCGCACCATCCTCGCGGCGAGCGCCGGGCTGTACGGCGGTTTCGGCCTGCGCCGCGTGTACTACTCGGCCTTCAGCCCCATCCCCGATGCGTCGCGCGCGCTGCCGCCCGCCGCTCCGCCGCTCGTGCGCGAGCACCGGCTCTACCAGGCCGACTGGCTCATGCGCTTCTACGGGTTCTCGCACGACGAGATCGTGCCGCCCGCGCCCGGCCCCGCGCAGGCCGGCAGCGCCTCCGGCGGCAGTGCCCCGGGCATGCTGTCGCTCGACATGGACCCCAAGCTGGCCTGGGCCGTGGCACACCCCGAGCGCTTTCCCGTGGACCTGAACCGCGCGCCGCGCGAGCTGCTGCTGCGCGTGCCGGGCCTGGGCGTGACCTCCGTCGACCGCCTGCTGGCCGCCCGGCGCGTGCGGCGCCTGCGCCACGCCGACCTCGCCCGGCTGCGGGTGCCGCTCGCCAAGGTGCTGCCCTTCGTGGAAGCGGCGGACCACCGCCCGGGCCGGCTGCTCGAATCGCCGCGGCTGGCGGCTTCCTTCGCGCGGCGTCCGGTGCCGGCGCAGGCGGAGCTGTTCGCATGAGCGGCGGCACGGGCGGCTCTGCGGCAGGCGGGCACGGCGCGGACCGCGGCACCGGCCGCTCCGACCGCACCGTGGTGCTGGCCCACCCCACCGACTGGCCGGGTTTCCGCCAGGCCGCGCGCGCACTGCTCCAGCAGGGCTGCCCTCCGGATGCCGTGCACTGGTCCGCCACCGGAGACAGCGCGCACGGCGATCTGTTCGCCGAAGCCGGCTGCGGCGCGCCCATGGCGGGCGGCCACCTGCCGGGCAGCGCAGAGGGTTTTGCCCTCGTGCCCGGCGGGCCTGCCGAAGCGGCCGCCACCAGCCAAGCCCCGCGCGTGCCCGCCGCCTTCCTGCCACTGGGCGAGCGGGTGGTACTGCACCGCGATCCCGCGCGCTTTGCGCTGCTCTACCGGCTGCTGTGGCGGCTGGTGCACGAGCCCGGGCTGCGCGCCGACCCGCTCGACCCCGACCGCCTGCAGGCCGGCCAGATGGCCCGGGCCGTGGCGCGCGACGTGCACAAGATGCGGGCCTTCGTGCGGTTCCGCCCCGTGCCCGGGCCGGGGGGTGAGCCGCTGCACGTGGCATGGTTCGAGCCCGACCACCGCATCGCGGTGGCCAACGCCCCGTTCTTCGTGCGGCGCTTCACGCAGATGCATTGGGCCATCCTCACGCCCGACGCGAGCGTGCATTGGGACGGCACGCAACTGCATACCGGCCCCGGCGCCAGCCGCGCGGATGCGCCCGCCGCGGACGACGGCGAAGCCCTCTGGCTCACCTACTACCGCAACACGTTCAACCCCGCGCGGCTCAAGATGGACATGATGCGGCGCGAGATGCCCACGCGCTACTGGAAGAACCTGCCCGAGGCCGCGCTGATCGGCGAACTCGCGCAGGGCGCGGCAGAGCGCAGCGGGCGCATGGTCGATGCACCGGGCACCGTAACGCGCCGCCGCATCGCGGGGCGGCCCGTGGCAGGCACCTCCTAGCGGGGCGGCCGGGTGGCCAGGTACTCCGCCGCACGCCGGATCTGCTGCAGGCGGAATCCCTCGATCGACGTGCTGTAGGCCCCTTCGCCGCGCGTCGCGCGATAGTCCAGCACTCTCTGGCGCAGCGTTTCGGCAGCGGCCCCGGTGCGCACCTTGGTGACGATGGCATCGGCATCCGGGCGGTGCTCCATCTGCTGCTTCGAATGCATGTGCTTGAAGAACTCCACCGGCAGCGCAAGATCGTCGGGCGATGCCGCACCGGCATGGATGGGGTCCGCATACCGCTCGCGCGTCTTGAACGACTGGAGCACGTGGTCCAGCGAGAACATGGCGCAATCCCACTGGGAGAACTGCACGGGGTTGTGCACCAGCGCGACCCGTGCCCCCGGGAACGCCTCTGCCAGCGTCTCCGATATGACCTGCCCTGGAGCCCTGGACGCGGCGGGTTCGTAGTGAATGAAGGATGGCGGCGCATCGGGGGTGAACCGCACGTCCAGCGCGAAGTGGTGCATGACGTCCTTGCCCGCCTGCACCACGCAGCGCATGGAGGTGGGCGCCGCCCCCTCTTGCCGGGCGGCTTCCGCATGGTCGCGCAGCGCGGCGATGCACAGCGGCACCGATGCGAAGGCGTGCAAGTGAAGCCCCGGACGGCGGGCATTCTCCATCTCTACCAGCAAGGGCATATGGAGGATGTCCATGCGGGTGGTGTCGCGCCCGGGCTGGATCCCCTGCTCTGCCTGCCCGATGGCCAGCTCGGCATAGGCGTGCAGGGACGCATCGAGCGATTTCACCCATTCGAGGTCGATGGCCTCCGCCCGCTCCAGGAGCCTCGGTGGTACACCCGGCGGCGCCAGGGCTGCTTCTGGCTGCATGCCCGTTGCACCGCGCAACCGCAGGTCGGACCGGGGCGCGCGCAGATCCAGTACCGGGCTGCGCTCCAGGGGCACAGGCCCCAGCAGGCGCGGCCCGTCTCCGCGGTCGACCGCGTTCTGCCTCGCGAGGCGAGGCCGCAGCGCTCTGCCCAAACCGGATTCGGATTCGGTGAAGGAAGGGGACGACGGCGATGGCGGGGATGGGGGCGGAGCGGAGGCACCGCCCCGCACCTCCGCGCGAAGCGGTGGCGGGCGTGCCGATGCGCGGGTGAGGCGATGGTCCATGGCCTGGGCTTCCAGAGCAAATCTCAGGCAATGTAGGCCTCGGCGCAGTCTGCATCGCCCCGCCCGAGCGAAGCGATGCAGCGCAGAAAGAAGCCGGGCGGGCGCTCCCCGGCGAAGTCGCGTTTACTCGGTGGCGGTGCGGATGGTTTCGCGCCCGTTCTTGTCCTTGAGGCGGCCCAGGTCGGTATCGATGGCGCGGCCCAGCTTTTCCACGGCGGCGGTGAAGGCATCGGCCAGCTTGTCGGCATCGGCGTTGACGGCGATCGGCTGGCGCCCGGTCGGCCGGGTCTGGATCACGCAGCGCTTGTCGGCGCTCCCGGACTTGCCGGCATCCACGTCGGAGAGGTGCACCTCGACGCGCGTCAGGTGATCGCGGAACCGCGCAAGCCGGGTGGTCGTTTCGCTCTGGATCCACTGAGCAAGCGATTCGCCGCCCTGGATGTATTCGTCGTGCTGGACCTGTACTTGCATGCGTGCCTCCTTGGATTGCAACGGGTTGGAAAACCGGAAATGGCGAGAGCGAGAAAAAGTGCCGTGCCCCGAGAGTCGCGGCAGTCTGCGGAAAAACAAGCCCCCGCCCGGCCCCTTCGGGCACGAAGGTGATGCGAAACGCATCCGGCGCACAGCAGGATCGGACGCACGGCAGGCCGCTGCGGCGGCGGGCTCCTACAGAAGAGCCCGCAACGTCGGTGCTACAACCCCCGAATGCCCGATGTACCACCCTCCCGGGGTGCGGTGCCCATGCGGCCTGCCTCCGCCCAGCCCCGTTGACCCGCATGCCGCTGCCCGCCACCAAGCGCCTCAAGATCGGCCTCTCCGCCTGTTTCTCGCACGCAGATCCCGCCCGGTCCCTCTTCACCAACAAGACGCTGCAATACGTCGAGCAGTCGATCGCGCACTGGATCATGTCGGCCGGCGCGATGGTCGTGATGGTGCCCTGCCCCACGGGCGAGACCGCGCGGGGCGACGTGACGCTCGCCCATTACGCCGAGTGGCTGGATGGCGTGGTGATGCACGGCGGCTCCGACGTGTGGCCCGGCACGTACGGCGAGGTGCCGCTCAAGGACGCCTGGCTCGGCGACCGCATCCGCGACCTCTACGACCTGGCCGTGGTCGAAGCCTTCGAGCAGGCGGGCAAGCCGATCTTCGGCGTGTGCCGGGGCCTGCAGCTCATCAACGTGGCCTTCGGCGGCACGCTCTACCAGGACATCGAGACCCAGCACCCCGGCGCGCAGCAGCACCGCAACGCGGTGACGTACGACCAGCATTTCCATGAGGTGGAGCTGGTGCCGGGCACGCGGCTCTCGCGCCTGTACCCCGAGCAGCCGCGCATGGTGGTCAACAGCATCCACCACCAGGGCATCAAGAATCTTGCGCCGGGCTTCGAGATCGAGGCCTGGAGCCACCCCGACGGCGTGCCCGAGGCGATCCGCCGCCGGGCGCAGTCGGGGCGCGGCTACATCGCGGCCACGCAGTGGCATCCGGAGTTCTTCAAACCCGGTGCCGCGCAGACGATGGACGACGGCCCCATCCTGAACGACTTCCTGGCGGCCTGCATCCGGGCCAAGGCGCGCCCCCTGCCGGGCCACAGCCCCTTCCAGATCCGCGACCGCGCCGCGCGCCTGCTCCGCCAGGCCCTGCTGCGGCGTTGACAGGCCCGGCGCGTGGGAAAAACGGCCGAGCAGCTTGCGGGCTTTTCGGCATTCCACTCTTTCATCGCTTTCCGATCACCTGTAACATCGTCCGCACAGGTTTGAAACAAGTGGCGCAGACCACCCTTCTTCCCGGGTGAACCAGGCCCGGGGCCTCCGGCGGACCGGAGGCGCATTCGCCCGTTGCGGCGCGCACCCAATAACGACAACTCGGCTATCCGCTCAAGCGCCCGGCATCGGTTTTTTTCTTGGAGAGGAGAAAGCGATGGAAGCGAGATCCACCCCTCCGGCACGCCCCGTGCCGTCCCCATCCCGGCCCCACGGCCGCAGGCGCAGCAGCGCGCTGGCGGCTGTGGCGGCCGGCATGCTGGTGCTGGCAGGCAGCGCCACCGCCCCTCTGGAGGCGGCCACCCTGTCGGGCGTGCTCGGCGCACGCATGATGCTCACGTCCGGCTGCGTGATCAACGGCGGGCCCGGCACCGTGTCGGGCGCCGACTTCGGCACGCTGGATTTCGGCTCGCGGCCGGCCACATTCGTGGGCACGGCCACCGCCACGGCCAGCGGCGGCGAAGGCGGCGCGGGCGTCACCCAGATCGTGTGCTCGCCGGAGATCACCGCGTTCAGCATGACCATCGACGGCGGCACCAACCCCGGACAGGGCGCGGGCGTCGGCACCGGCACGCGCGCGATGTCCAACGGCTCCGCCTTCCTGCCCTACGACGTCTACCGCGATCCGGGCCACACGGTGCCGTTCACCGCGGCCACGGCCATCACGGGGATCGCCGTGCCCTCGGCCGGCAATCCGTTCGCGCTGCCGATCTACGGCCTGGTGAACAAGACCAACGCCGTGGCACTGCCCGCCGGCCTCTACACGGACCAGCTGCAGGTCACCCTGACCTTCTGACCGGCCTGCCGACGCTTTGAAGGCCGCCGGCAACCGGCGGCGAGGGAGGAGTCTCATCCATGCGAAACGCCATGCGCCCTGCGGCGCGGCGTGGGCGCGCCGCTGCATTGCCGGCGACGAAGCCGACCACGCCGGGCCTGGTGCTGTTGCCGTTGCTGGCGCTGCTGTCGCCCGCCCCGGCCGTGCCCGCCACCATTCCCACCACGGGCAGCTTCTCGGTCAACGCCGCCATCGTGCGCGGCTGCATGGTGGCCGGCGGCAGCGGGCAGACCACGGGCCTGAACTTCGGAACCATCGATTTCGGCACGCACTCCGCCGTGCGCACGGGCAACGAGACCCGGCTGGCCGGCTCGGGCATGGGCGGGCAGGCGCTGATCCAGTGCACGCCCGGCACGGCGGTGCAGGTGGCTGCCGACGAAGGCCAGCACGCGCAGGGCGGGCAGCGCCGGCTCTCCAACAGCGCGGGGGGCTACGTGCCCTATGCGCTCGCGCTGGTCGCCGCCACCACGGCCGCCCTGGTGCCGAACGTGCCGGCCGGCATCACGCTGGGCGCCACGGCCACCGCGCTGCCGCTGCAGGGCACGGTCACGTTCCCGGGCTTCGGGCTGGCAGCTGGCACGTACACCGATACCGTGAGGGTCACGCTCTCATGGTGACGCTGCGTCTGCCCACCCGACCGCCCCCTCGGGGCCGCCGCCTCGCGGCGCTGGCACTGCCGGTGCTGGCGCTGGCCTGGCTGCTGCTGGCCGCGGCCGGTGCCGCCCGCGCCGCCACGCCGCTCATGATCTGGCCGGTGGACCCGGTCATCGCCGGCGACCAGCGGGCCGTCGCGCTCTGGGTCGAAAACCGGGGCACCGAGCCCGTGGCGCTGCAGGCCCGCGTGCTCGGCTGGCAGCAGGAGAACGGTGGCGACCGCTTCGTTCCCCAGCAGGCCGTGGTCGCCAGCCCGCCGATCAGCCAGATCCCGCCGGGGGCGCGGCAGATGGTGCGGCTCATCGCCACGCTGCCCGTGCCGCCCGGGCAGGAACACGCCTACCGCGTGCTGCTCGACGAGCTGCCCGCGCCGACGGCGGCGATGGAAGCCCCGCCCGGCGCGGCCCGGCCCGCAGCGCCCGCCACGCAGCTCGGGGTGCGGCTGCAGATCCGCTATGCGATTCCGCTGTTCGTCTATGCGCCCGGCACGCTCGGCCCGCGCATGCCCGCCACCCATGCCAGCCTGCTCGCCAACCTCGGGGTGGGCGACGTGCTGGAGCCCGTGCTGCGCTGGGAGGTGGAGCGCGATCCCGCGGGCACACACCACCTCGTCGTGCGCAATGCGGGGCCGGGGCACGCGCGGCTCACCGCCGTGCGCTGGCACGCCGCCGGCGGCACGGACTCGGTCGTCACGCCCGGCCTGCTGGGCTACGTGCTGCCGCACAGCCACCGGCGCTGGGAGCTGGAGCGCGCGCCTCCGCCGGCGCATGAACTGCAGGCCACCGTGAACGGGCGCGAGGCGCCGCTGCCCCGTGCCGCGCAATGACCCCGCACGCCGCCGCCGCACCAGCGCCCGGGCGGGCGCCGGCCGCCGCCTGCCGGCCTTTCTGGCGCTGCTGGCCTGCCTGCCGCGGCTGCTGTCCGCCGGGGACCCTGCCCTGCCGCCCCCTGCGCCGGGGCAGGCCGCGGCACCGGCCATATTCTACCTGGAGGTGGACGTGAACGGCCAAGCGAGCGGCGAACTGGTGGCCGTGCGCCAGCGCGGGCCGCATTTCGAGATCGATGCGCTGGTACTGCGGCGCCTCCATGTGCGCACCGACCGGCCGGACGGCACGCTGGTGGCCGTGGACGGGCTGCCGGGCGTCACCGTGGCCTACGACAGCCTGGCGCAGCGCCTGCGCATCGACGTGCCGCCCGAATGGCTGCCCGGCCAGGTGCTGGGCACCGGGCCGCGCGAGGACGTGGTGGTGTCGCAGGGCACGGGGCTGCTGATGAACTACGAGCTGTACGCCACCCGGTCGCGCGGGCGCACGGCCGCCTCGGTGTGGTCGGAGCAGCGCCTCTTCGGCTCGCACGGCGTGGTCTCCAACATGGGCATCCTGCGCCGCACCGACGGCGGCGCGGGCGACGGCTACCTGCGCTACGACACCGCCTGGACCGACACCAACGCCGCCACGGCCACGTCCTGGGCGGCGGGCGACCTCATCACCGGCGCGCTCGCCTGGACCACGCCGGTGCGCCTGGGCGGCGTGCAGTGGGCGCGCAATTTCGCCGCGCGGCCCGACCTCGTCACCTACCCCATGCCCGAGTTCGCGGGCCAGGCGGCCGTGCCCTCGGCGGTGGACGTGTTCGTCAACGGCTTCCGGGCCGGCCGGCACAACGTGCAGCCCGGGCCGTTCACGCTGGGCGATCTGCCGGCCGTGAGCGGCGCCGGCACGGCCTCCGTGGTCACCACCGATGCGCTGGGCCGGCAGGTGGTCACCTCGGTGCCGTTCTACGTGAGCAGCCAGCTGCTGCGGCCCGGGTGGACCGACTATTCCGTCTCGCTCGGCGCCCTGCGGCGCGCCTACGGCCTGCGCAGTTTCGCGTACGGCCGGCCGCTCGCCGCGGGCGTGGTGCGGCGCGGGATCACCGATGCGGTCACCGTCGAAGGCCAGGCCCAGGCGGGCCAGGGGCTGGCCGTGGTGGGCGCGGGCGGCGTGGCGCGCTGGGGCACGCGCGGCGTGTTCAACGGCTCGCTCTCGCACGGCCGCTCCGAAGGGGCCGCCGGCGGGGCCAGCAACCGCCCCGGCGGCTGGCAATGGAGCGCCGGCTACCAGTACCACACGACGCGCGGCGGCGTGTCGCTGCTGGAGACGCGGCGCACGCCGGGCTTCGGCGACGCGGGCGACTACGGCGGCGATGCACAGCGCCCCTACCAGCGCACCCGCCAGATCAACGCCAGCCTGGTGCGCGGCATCGGCTCGCTGGGCGCGGGGTGGATCGACCTGCGCGGCGGCCCCGGCACGGCGCGCAGCCGCATCGCCTATGCGAGCTACAGCGTGCCCGTGGGGCGCGAGGCGTTCTTCTCGCTCACTGCGGGCCGCACCGTCGAGACGGGCGAAACGCAGCTCCGGGTCCAGCTCACCTACCTGCTCGATCCGCTGCTCACCGCGCAGGCCGCCGCCACGCGCACGGGGCGGGCCATGCAGGGCGAGGCGAGCCTGCAGCGCAGCCTGCCGAGCGATGGCGGCCTGGGCTGGCACCTGGGACATACGCGCAGCGGCTCCACCGGCGGCAGCGCGGGCGGCAACTACCGGCTGGCGAGCGCGCAGTACCAGGGCCGCAACGGCATGGTGCAGGGCGGGCTCTTCGGCACGGCCACCGACACCACGCACTGGGCCGGGGCCTCGGGCTCGCTCGGCCTCATGGACGGCTATGCCTTCGCGGCCAACCGCGTCACGGACGGCTTCGCGCTGGTCTCCACCGAAGGCACGCCCGACGTGCCGATCACCTTCAACCACCAGCCGGCCGGCACTACCGATGCGCAGGGCTACCTGCTCGTGCCCAACGTGCCCGCCTACTACCCGGCGCGCTATGCGATCGACCCGCTCTCGCTGCCTGCCGACGTGCACACGCCCGAGCTGGAGCGCCGCGTGGCCGTGGCGCGCGGTACCGGCACGCTGGTGCACCTGCCGGTGCTGCGCATGCGCACGGCCACGATCACGCTGCTCGGCGCCGACGGCAAGCCGCTGCCGCCGGGCAGCGCGGTGGTGCACGAGCAGGGCCGCGTGCCCACCGTGGTGGGATGGGACGGCGTGGTCTACCTGACGGCGCTGCACCCGCGCAACACGCTGGTGGTGCGCACGCCCGATGGCCGCGAATGCCGCGCCGCCTTCGACGAGGCCGACCACGCCGCACAGCGCGACCTGCGCGTGGTGTGCCGCGCGGGCGCGGAGCCCGGGGCCCCCGGCGCGGCAGGGAGTGCGCTGTGATGCGGCGCACAGCCTGGGCCCTGGCCGCCGCCGGCTTCGCCACCCTGGCCTGCCGCCCCGCCGCCGCCGATTGCGTGCAGACCGAGACGGGCGGCAACCTCGGCTCCGTGCCGTCGCAGCGCGTGCTGTCGGGGCCGGCCATCACCACCACAGCGCAGTTCACGATGGCGTGCGGCGGCATCGTGCTCTCCGCGCTCGGCACGCCTACCGTGCGGGCCAAGTTCGTGAGCCCCACCAGCGGCCTCACGCTCAAGAACGGCAGCAACCCGCCCATCCCCTACCAGGTCACCGACCTGGGCGGCCTCAACTACACGCAGGGCCTGCTGGTGATCAATGCGAGCGGCTCGAACGTGCTCTCGCTGCTCAGCAACAACACCGCGGGCGTGCCGCTGCGCATCACCACGTCGCCCGGGGCGAACGTGCCCGCAGGCACCTACACGGACACGCTCAGCGTCAACTGGGAATACGCCAACATCTGCGAAGGCCTGCTGGGCCTGGGCAATCTCTGCGTGGGCACGCCTCGCAACGGCAACGTGAACCGCCTGCTGACGGTGCAGCTCGTGGTCACCAACGACTGCACTTTCGCCGCGCCGGACGTGCAGTTCGGCGCGGCGCCGCTGCCCTCGGCGTTCCCGACGGTGACGGGCAGCGTCTCGGTGGTGTGCACGCGGGGGCTGTCGATCACCGTGGGGCTCGGGGCCGGCACCTACCCGGCCGGGGGACGGCGCCAGATGGCCAGCGGCGGCAGCCGGCTGGCCTACGACCTGTTCCGCGGGGACGGCAGCGTGTGGGGCACGGCGGCCGGCGCGCGCGTGGCGGGCACGGCCCTCACCGACGGCATCACGCCGATCTCGCTGCCCTACACCGGCCGCGTCTATGGCGACCAGAGCCCCCCTCCGCCCGGCGTGTACCAGGACAACGTGGTGGTGGACGTGCAGTTCTGACGGCCACCGCGCCCGTGCTCGCGGCTGGCGGGCGCGCTCCGATCAATGGTGGTGGCCGTGGCCGCCGTGCACGTGGCGGTGGGCCACTTCCTCGGCCGTGGCGGCACGCACCTCGGTCACCTTGCACGCGAACCGCAGCGCCTGGCCGGCGAGCGGGTGGTTGCCGTCCAGGTGCACTTCGGGGCCCTTGATCTTGACCACGTTGAACACGTGCGGCTGGCCGTCGTCGGTCACGCCGCGCAACTGGCCGCCCACCTTCACGCCGGGGGGGAATTCACTCTTGGGAATGCTGCGCACGAGGCTTTCGTCGCGCTCGCCGAAGGCATCGGCCACGGCCAGCTCGACCGTGGTGGCGAAGCCCGCGGCCTGCCCTTCCAGCGCGGCCTCGACCTTCGCGAAGAGGTTGTCGTAGCCCCCGTGCAGGTAGGCCACGTGGCCCGAATCCAGCGGCTTGCCCTGCGTGTCAGTGATCTTGTAGGTCAGGGTGACCGCGGTGTCCTTGGTGATGTTCATGGCTGGGTTCTGGAGAAAAGGAGAGGAGCGGGAGAGGAGCGGATGGCCGCCACCGCGGAGGTGGCGCCGCACCCGGGCGGCACGGCCGAAGCGCCATTGTCAGGCATGGCGACTGCCGGGCAGCGGCCCGCGCCAGGGCCCGTTCCGCACTTTTCAGGCGGCGGGAAGCGCGGGCTCCGGGACCTCGTCGGCCGCACCGCCCGGCCGCCGCGCGAAGCGCCGCGCATCGGGCCCGTGCACCGGCGCGCCGTCGCCCCAGGGCCAGCCGCCGAACTGCGTGCGCCGGTAGTCGGCCAGCGCCTCGTGGATCTGCGCCTGCGTGTTCATCACGAACGGCCCGTACTGCACCACCGGCTCGCCCAGCGGGCGCCCCTGCAGCAGCAAGAATTCGGCCGCTTCGGTGGCGCTGCCGTTGACCAGTTCCACCGGCTGGCCCGCGCGCAGCTCGAGCGCCGCATGGCCCACGGCCTCGCCGGCCACGCGCACGCCTTCGCCCGCGAAGTGGTAGAGCATGCGCCGCGTGCCGTCGCCCGCCGCGGCCGGCAGCACGTGGCGGGCACCGGGCGCGAGCCGCAGCGTCCAGATCGCGAGGTCGGAGGCCGGCCGCGCGGCCCAGGAGTGCGGCGGCGGCGCCAGCGGCCGGAGCGAGGCGCCGGGCGGGCTGCCCGCGATCACGGTCACCTCGGTGCGGCGGCCTTCGCCGTCGGTGCTCTGCAGGCAGGGAATGTCGCCCGCCCAGAACATCGTGAAATGCGGCGGCACCATCTTGTCCGCCGCGGGCAGGTTGAGCCAGATCTGGAACAGCTCCAGCGGGTTGGGCTGCGCGGCATCCAGCAGCGGGAACATCTCGGAATGGACCACGCCCTGCCCGGCCGTCAGCCACTGCACGTCGCCCTGCCCGAAGCGGGCGGCCGCGCCCAGCGAATCGGCATGGTCGATCAGGCCCTTGCGCACGATGGTCACGGTCTCGAAGCCCCGGTGCGGGTGCGGCGGGAAGCCGGGCACCACGTCGCCGTGGTACATGCTCCAGCCGTCCTTGCGGGAGAAGTCCTGCCCGATCTGGCGGCCCGCGAGCGGCGCATCGGGGCCCAGCCGCGCATTGCCGCGCGGATAGGCGTCGTCGTGGTGGGCGCAGAAGAGGAACGGGTCCAGCGTGGGCCAGAGCGGGCCCAGGGGCTGGAGGCTGAGCACGGGGGAAGCGGCGGCAAGGGTGGTCATGGGGGCATTCTCCGGGCGGCAGGGGCCGCCATCCTGCCCAGGTGGGGCCGGGGCGGCGGTCTCCAACCACCGCCCCGCGCAACACACCGGTGCATGCATGGAACGCCGGCCCACCGCCCCCATGCCAGCCGCCCCCCGGTCAGTGCAGCACGCGACCGGGCGCGAAGGGATCGCCGCGCGGGCGCTCCAGGCCGCCGGAGACACCGTCGATGCCGCGGTGCAGGAACACGGCCACGGTGACGGGGCCGCCCTGCGCGGCGGTGCCGTCGCCGGCCGGCCGGGGCACCTCGAACACCGCGCAGGCCTCCGGGTGCGGCAGCACTGCCGGGTGCCGCGCGGGGTCGAAGGCCACCACCTGCAGCGCGCACAGCCCCTGCAGATCGGAGCGGGCATCCGATTCGCTGTGCAGCAGATGCCGGCCGTGGCCCGACGCCCCGAGGGCCGAGGCCGCATACACGGCCGGGTCGAAGCCGCTCTCCTGCAGCAATCGCGGCACGGCCTGCGCCAGCGCGGCGCGGACATCGCCTCCCTGCGCACGGGCCGCGCGGGCCACGTCGCCCGACCGCCATGCGGTCAGCACGCCGTCCAGCGCCTGCTGGTGCTGGCGGTGCTGCGCCAGCGCGACGGCGCCGGCAGGCTGGGCGTAGACCGCCGGCAGCCGGCCCTCGGTCAGCGCGAGCCAGCCCTTCTGCCCGTGCCAGGTGCCGCGCGGCACCGCGGCGCCCACCATGGCGTCCAGCGCCAGGCGGCCGTCCGGGGCGCGGCTCCCGGTGGCGATGCGGTAGGCCTGGGCCAGCAGCGGATCGGGCGCATCGCCCGTTTCCGCGAGCCGCTGCATGCCGGCCTTCCAGTAGTCGGCGCTCGGGCCGCCGAGCTTCTTGCCGTCGCGCTCGAACCCGCCCTCGCTCGACGCGATGAAGAAGGCCAGCCGCTCGGCGGTGAGGCCCTCGTCGTCTCCGAACACCTTGCTCAGCGATTTGGCGCTCTCCGGGTTGGTTTCGAACAGCAGGGCGTGCAGGGTGCTGCCATCGTCCATCTGCACGGGGCGCACCACGGGCCGGTACATGAGGCTGGAGCGCGGCGCGCCCTCCGCATCGGGCGGGCTGCGCAGGTCGGCCTCCGCGCCCACTTCCCGGGCCAGCAGCACGGTGAGCAGTTCTTCCGCACGGTCGAACGGCAGCTTGAGGAGCGTGCCCGGCACCTGCCCGCCTTCCGACGGCGCGATCGACGCCACGGCGCCCGGGTGCTGCGGCCGGCCGCGGTACTCGGTGCTGGCGACGTAATCCATGCGGTAGTCGAGGGCGCGCGCGGGCTGCGTGTCGCGGCCTTCGATCACTTCCGCCTGGCTGGCCTTGCCCAGCTCCTGGTGGTTGTTGGTGCGCAGGGACCAGAAGCCGAAGACGGGGACGAAGTCGATGCCCGAGGCCTCGACGTGGCGGCGCAGCTCGTTCACCGCCTGGGCGACCGTTTCGCGCTCCTTGGCATTGAGGCGCTGCCGCTGCTCGGGCGGGAGCGCGGCCATGCGCTTCCAGGCGGCATCGGAGATCGCGGGGCGCGCGGCCTGCGCCAGCGTGCCGCCCACCGCCGGCAGCCGGGCGGTGCGGGGCCGCCCGGGCTGCGCGTGGCCCCGGGCCGGCGAGGGGTGCCGCGGCACGTCCGGCCCCTCGGGGGCAGCGGCAGAGCACTGCGCGGCGGTTTGCGGAGGCACCGCCTCCAGCGCGGGTAGGCGGGGTGAAGTGGGGGACGGCGGCGAGCCGATGCGATTGGGAAAGACCATGGCGGAAGACTCCAGACAGAACGACATCGAAGGAACGGACGGCGCGGGTGGCACCCCTGCCCTTGCCCGCCCGAGCCGGAACTGTCGGATTCCCCTGCACGAAAACCCTGCGCCTTCCCGAAGGAATGGCCCGATCCGCGAAGCTGCGCGCGTGCATTGCGCGCCGGAAAGCGCTTGAAAAAACCAAAAACAGATATGCAAATGCGCCGTCCGAATAAGCGCGGCAGGCCGCGCCCGGCGAAGCGGCCCCGGCCCGCCCCGGCCGACGGGCCGCGAAAGCCCGGCCGCCCGCGCGTCAGCCGCGCAGCGGCTGCACCAGCTCCGTGCGCCAGGTGGCGGGGTCGCCGCCCCTCTCGGGTCCGGTCACGTAGCGCTCCCACATGTCGTCGGTGGCCTGCAGGCCCTGCGCATCGATCCATGCGCGGAAGGCCGCCCAGGCGCCCGGCAGGTCTTCGTAGCGTCCGCGGTACTCGGTGCGCGCGGCCTGCATGGCGGGCCATTCGCCGGGCCGCATGGCGCCGTCGGGCGCCGCGCCCACGGGCGACTCCAGCGGCACGCCGATGTGGAAGTCGAAGGTGTCGGTGGGGCGGCGCAGGTGGTGCGTGAAGAGCGGGCCGGCCGGCTGGGCGCCCTGCGCGGCCAGCGCGTCCATCAGGCCGCGCACGCCCTGGCCCATGGCCTGCTGGATCTCCTCGCGCGTGCAGGCCACGGGCCAGAGTGCCACGGGCTGCGCGGCGAACGTGGCGATGCGGGGGGTGTCGATCATCGGGATTCCTTTGGGGGCATGGCAGGGGTTTCGGGCAGGGCAGCCTCCGCGGGGGCCACCATGTGCACCGTGCGCACGGGCACACCGAACTGTACGCCCAGCGATTCCAGCTCGCGCATGAGCGCGAGGTTGATGGACTGCTGCACGTCCATGTAGGCATTGAAGCCCGGGTCCAGCACGATGTAGACCACCTCGTACTCCAGCGCGTTGGCGCCGAAGGCCTTGAGGTGGGCCCGGTCGAAGCGCACCTTCTCCTGCGCCTCGATGATGCGGCGCACGGCCTGCGCCACGGCCTCGGCCTGCGGCGCCGTGGTGGTGTAGCTCACCGTGAAGTTGAAGACGATGCGCCGCTCCTGCAGGTAGCGGTAGTTGTTGATGGTCTGCTTGAGCAGGTCGGTGTTGGACATCACCACCTGCTCGCCGCCCAGGCTGCGGATGCGCGTGGTCTTCACGCCGATGCGCTGCACCGTGCCCGCCACGCCGCCGACCACGATGAAGTCGCCCACCTCGAAGGGCTTGTCCACCGCGATGGCGAGCGAGGCGAACAGGTCGCCCAGCACGTTCTGCACGGCCAGCGCGATGGCGATGCCGCCCACGCCCAGGCTGGCCACGAAGGCCGTGATGTTGACCCCGAGGTTGGCCAGCATGGCCAGCGCGATGGTGGCCCACAGCAGCGTGCGCAGCCCCCACGACATCAGCGTGCCCGAGGCGCTCACCTGCAGCGACGGCGCGCCCAGGTGCCGCGCCTCGTAGCGGCGGATCGCGATGCCGATCGCGCGCGTTCCCCAGAGCGCCATCTGCAGGGCCAGCGCGATGAACCACAGCTGCCCCACGCGCGCCTGCCAGCGCGGCGCCAGGTCCAGCATGCCCACGCCGACCAGCAGCGCCACCAGCAGGATCAGCAGGTGGCTGGTGCCGCCCAGCACGTCGGCCACGACGGCGGCCACACCGCCCGCGCCCTCCTTGCCGCCGCCCGCCGCCGCGCGGCCCTCGGCGATGCGCCGGCTGCGGCGCTGGGCCACGCCCAGCAGCAGCGTGATGGCGAGGTACACGCCCAGCGCCGCGGCCACCGCCAGGGCGATGCTGGAGAGGGACAGCCCCCAGACCGCTTCGTCGCGGAACCAGGACAGCAGGGTCGGGGAAGGGGTGGATGGATCGTCGTGCGGCATGTCGCTCCTTGTCTCGGGAACCCGGGGCGGCGCTCCGCCTGCGGCGGCGCCGGAACCGTGCGGGTGGGTGGATGGATGGATGGATGGGTGAATCGGAGGGCGGTGGCGCGCTGCGCACCGCCCAGGCATCGGATCGCCTCCATGCCGCCGTATCCATTGAATACTTTGCTATCTATTCAATAGCAAACCAATGGACGGGCGGCGGTTTGGGCGCCGGAGAGGATGGGCCCCGGGGCCCATCGCCGGACCGTCAGGCGGCCCGGCTCAGACGTCGGCGGCGATGGCCGGCTCGCCCTTGCCCAGCGCGTCCAGGGTCACGTGGATCTGCGGTGCGTCGATGAGGTCCGGGCGCTCGCCGCCCACGTCGGCCAGCGCGGTGAACTGCCCGTCGAGGAAGAGGAAGGTGATCGCGCCCACCACGCCGGCCAGCGCATGTTCGGGCGATTCGAAGCCCGACGAGGCGATCTTCTCGTCCGCATCGAGCTGGAAGGCGTAGCCCTTGCCCTCGCGGTCCAGGCGGCCCAGGTCGATGAGCTTGTCCTTCACGTTGCTCGCGTACACGCGGCCGTTGGCGGCGTAGAAGGTGAAAGGCACGGCGGTGGGCGCGGCAGCGGCCGCGCGGACACCGGCGGAGGGGACGGGAGTCGTCATGGCTGTGGTCCTGTGCTGGAGGGCCGCGGCGCCATGCCGCGGCACGGTGGCAGGGGAGGAGAGCGTGAAGAGGAGAAAGGAACGAACCGAAAGGCGCGCAGCGGGCCACGCGCAGCGGCCGGCTGGGGCCATCGTAGGCAGGCAGGGAGCCGCCCGCTGTAGGAGGAGGCCCCACACGTCCCACATGCCCCGCCAGCCCCCGCACGGGCCGGGCGCCCCGCCCTGCCCGCCCGCACCTCAGTGCGGCGACGGCGACTGCGGTAGTGGCTGCGCGCGCGGCGCCTCGGCCAGCGCCGCGACCGAGGGCGGCAGCCACCGGTAGCGCGCGTCGAGCACGTCGCGGTCAGGCCGGTAGCCCTTCCACTCGATGCGCAGCAGATTCACCAGCGTGTGCGCCGCCCAGTCCGCGCGCAGCGGGCGCTGCGCGAGGCCCAGCGGCGCGAGCGGCGCCCGGCCGTTGTGCCACACGATGGCCGGGATGCGGTAGCCCGCCGCCGTGCCCGGGCTGTGGCCGGCCCAGTTGGCGCCGTGGCCCACTTCCTGCCCGTGGTCCGACAGGTACATGAACGCGCGGTAGCCGCCGGGCGCCCCGCCCTCGCGCGTGCGCTGCAGGAGCGTGGAGACGATGCCGTCGTGGTAGAGCACGGCCGCGTCGTACTCCTCGCGGCGGTCGCGCAGCCAGCCGGGCCGGCCCGCGCGCGCGAGCGTGGCGTCCACCGCGTCGGGGTGGTCGTCGAACGGGTTGGCGCCCGGCGGAAAGCGCAGGTCGTAGTGCGGGTGCGCGCCCAGCAGGTGCAGCACCAGCAGCTTGCGCGGCGCGGGGTCGGCCAGCGCCTCCTCCACGCAGTCGAGCACCTCGCTGTCGAGCGATGCGCCCGAGCGGCCCGGCGTGCGGTTGTTCATCTCGAACTCATCGGCCAGGCGGCCGTGCAGCTGCTCGATGCCCACGTCGTCGTGGTTGCTCATCCACCAGACCTTGTAGCCCGCCGCGCGCGCCACCGCGATCGCATGGTGCGGATGCGCCTCGTCGGGCTCACCGAAGCGGAAGAAGCTGCGCAGCGCGGGCAGCGTGGTCGCATCGGCCGACCAGGCCTCGAAGGCGGTGAAGGCCTCGCCCAGCGCGGCCTGCTGCGCCTGCAGGCGCGGCGTGGTGGGGCGGCCGTAGCCGTAGAGCGACATGTTGTCGCGGTTCACGCTGTCGGAGATCACCAGCACCACGAGCGCCGGCCCGTCCTCGGCCATCGTGGGCGCATCGGCGCGGGCGCGCTCCAGCAGCGCCTGCCGCGCCTCCTGCTGGTGCGCCCAGCCGGTGCGCACGTGTTCCACCTTGTCGTTCCACTGCGCCCAGTAGGCCAGCGGATGCAGCCGCCGCCAGGGCTTGCTCGCATAGGCCGCGGCCCCCGTGAGCATCACCGCGCCGCCCAGCCCCAGCAGGGCCGCGCGGCGCGAGCGCGAGCGCGGCACCGGCGCCGCCGGGGCGGCAGCCCCTGCCGCGCGCTGCGGCGGGCCGCCGCGCCGGCCCCGCAGCACGCACACGGCCAGCACCGCGGCCACGGCGCCCACGAAGCCCGCGGCCAGCAGCGCCCCGCGCCAGTACATGCGCAAAAACTCCGCGCTCTCGCGCGCATTGGTGTTGGCGGCGGCGCCGAGCACCATCGCGCTGTCGGGGGCGGCCTGGTAGGTCTGCAGCAGGTAGGCGCGCGCCACGCCGTCCAGCACGAACACCATCGCCCACGCCCACAGCAGCACGGCGCGCAGCCGGTGCACCCAGCGGTTGCGCACGGGCCAGAACAGCCACGCGAAGGGCGGCGCGGCCAGCACCGCCAGCTGCGCCACGCGCTTGCCGTCGTGGCCCAGCACGATCAGACCCAGCGCCACCAGGCAGGCCAGCACCAACGGCAGCCAGCCCCCGCGCAGCAACGCGCGGAGCCAGGGGGTGGAGGAAGGGGATCGGGAACAAAGGGCCATGCGGGGGCGGCCGCGGGGCTGGCATGCCAGCCGCCCACGGCCGGGAAAACAGTGCGGGCGCGGCATTGTGCCGCGCGGGCAATGGCCCCGCGCCACCGTCCAGGATTCGCCGGGCGAACGCCCCGCGCACCGCCTCTTCAGAAAGAAAAAGGCCTCATGCCGCCGGATCCATTGAATAGTTTGCTATTTATTCAATAGCAAACCGGCATCACTGCCGGCGGCGGCCCGCCCACCAGCCGTAGGCGAGGCCCGCCACGCCGAGCGCGGCGACCAGCCCCAGCGTGCCGGCGCGCCGCTTGCGGTGCCCGCCCTCCACGGCCGTGCCGAGCGAGGGCGAGAACAGATTGCCCTCGCTCTCGGCCTCGGGCTTGGCGCGCGCCAGGCCCCAGTCGGAGAGGCAGCGCATCCAGCGGGCCACGGTGCCCGGGGCCACCGCATGGGCCACGCGGCCGGGCAGCGCGCCCATGCCCATCCACGTCACCGCGCGCGGGCGCAGCGCCCGCGACAGCGCCACCACCGCATCCGCGACCCGGTGCGGATCGACCATGGGCAGCGGCGGCCGGATGCGCCGGCCCGTGTAGTTGGCGCCGTGCGAGAGGCCGGGCGAATCGACGAAGGTGGGCGCCACGTCGCAGACGTGGACGTGCGGCAGGTCGGACACCTCGGCACGCAGGCTCTCGGAGAGGCCGCGCAGGCCGAACTTGCTGGCCGTGTACGCGGCCGCGTAGGGCGCCGGCACCCAGCCGCCCACGGAGATGAGGTTGACGAGCCGGCCCGCGCCGCGCTCGCGGAAATGCGGCAGCACCGCGTGCGCGCCGTGCAGGTGGCCCAGCAGGTTGGACTCCACCACGCGGCGGTGCGCCTCCACGGGCACCTCGTCGAAGCGGCCGATCGCACCCACGCCCACGCCGTTCACCCAGACGTCGATGCGCCCGAAATGGCGCAGGGCCTTGTCCGCCAGCGACTGCACGGCCGCGGCGTCGGTGACGTCCGTGGGCACGCCGATCGCATGGCCACCGGCCTTGCGGCAGGCCAGCGCCACGGGCGCCAGCGTATCGGCACTGCGCGAGGCCAGCACCAGGCAGGCGCCGCGCCGCGCGAAGGCCAGCGCGATGGCATGGCCGATGCCGCTGGAAGCGCCGGTGATCACCACCACCGGGTGCTCCGGCACGTGGCTGGCCGCGGAAGCGGAAGAGGAGGGGTCGGAAGCGGCATCGCCGCCTTCGGCGGCGGCCGGGGACGTTGCGGAAGCGGAGGAACGCGCGTGGCGATCGGAGTCGTCGAGATCGTCTGAAAGGGGCATGGAGGGTGTCCTGCGAGAGCCTGCCCGGCCCTTATGGCCGGGCTCTTGCCCCGGTTGTAGGCCATGCCGCGCCCCGGGCGCGTAGGACGATGCCGGTCACGCCCCCGTGACCCGCGACCGCTCAATAACCCTGGTTGATCGATTCCTGGTGCCGCTGGCGCTCGGCTTCCTCGGCCTCCCGTCGCTCGGCGGCGGTGGTGGGGATGCCGTCCATGAGGCCCGAGCCGCCCATCCGGCGGATGGCGCGGTCGGAATCGGTCACCACCTTTTCGAGCGCGGCGTAGTTGGCGAAGCCGCGCAACACGGCCTCCAGCTCACTGCGCGCGGCCTGCGGCACGTTGTTGCCTTTCAGCGCGGCCTTCAGCGTCTCGGCCTTCGTGGCGAGGTCCTTGATGGGGCCGAACTGCTCGCGCGCACGGCGCAGGGCGGCCGCGTTGCTGTGCAATGCATGGCTTTGGGCGCCCAGATTCCGCGGGTGAAGCGTGCGCGGATCGACCTTCTCCGGCGCCCCGGAAAAATTCCGGAGCATGCCCATCTGCTTGGCGCCGCCGCGGTCCGCACCGTTCAGGATGTTGCTCATCAGGATGGTGCCGGTGCGCTCCTGTTTGAGGGCGTCGATCGCGTCCTGGGCTGCGTCGTATTCCTCATCCGTTTCGGCGTCGTCGCGGAGGTTGATCAGGTTGTAGAGCTTTTTGTCCGAGGCCTTGACCTGGTCCTGCAGGGCTTTCGCGGCCTGCTCCAGCGGAGACTGCTTCGGCGTGCCGGACTCCGGCGTGGACACCGCGGCCGTGGCGGGGCGCGGGGCATGGACCACGTTCGAAGGTCGCTGGGCCGCGGCACCATGCTGCGCTCCGAGGGCATGCTGCAGCCCCACGGGCCCGGGCTGCGCCGTGGCCGCGGAGTGCGGCCCGGCCGGGCGGCCGGGTGGCGCGGCGAATTTCGACGGCCTGGCTTGCGACTGCTGGAAATGCTGCGCCGCCGTCGGGTAGTGCGACGCCGTAGTGGGGCGCTGAGGCGCCGGCCGTGCCGGAGGCTGCGCGGGCCCCTGCGGGCGGGCGGCGGCAGAGTGCAGGGAATGATGCATGCCCTGCGGTGCCGCGTATTTGGCGGTTTCGGGCCGGGCGTTGTTGCGCGGCCCGATGGGCGCGGGCTCCTGCCTGCCGTGGCGTGCGCTCAGCCCGTCGGGCTGAGAATGCTTGCCGGAACCGGGGAGCTTCGTGTAGCCCTTGGCCATTGCGGACAGCTGGCCGAAACCGCTCTGGACCTTCTGGGCACCCTGGGAAAACAATCGCTTGGCTGATATCGACATCGTTGCGCTCCGAAGCGCGAGGCTCGGCGTGGTCGGCACGGCGCCGACCGATCCCCGATGGATCGCGGTGAAGAGCCTCCAGCATGGCCCGCGGCGCCCACCGCACCCCCGCCCCGCACGAAGCGGTGCGCCAGTGCGCGAAGCGCGCCCCCTGCGCGCACGCGTTCTCGCGATCTACCGCGCTCTTCCCGGCGGTTCTCAGGCCACCAGAAAGAGCAGCGCCACCGCCAGCCCGGCCAGCGCCATCGCGCCCAGCATCAGCAGCCCGTCGCGCGCCATCACCGAGAGCCCGAACATCGCCACCGCCGCCATCGGCGCCGAGCTGGCGAAGGGCACGAGTTCCAGCGGCGGCACCGTGCAGGCCAGCGCGATGCAGCCGGCCGCCGCGATCCGCACGAACGCGCCGCCCGTGAGCACGCACAGCCGGCCGTGGAACCACCGGTCCGCGCGCTCGGCCCACGGCCGCAGCCAGCGGACCGCGCGCACCAGCCGCGCCGCCCCGAGGCTGCGCCGCGCAAGAAAACCCGGCACCCACACATGTCGACGGCCGAACAGCATCTGCGCCGCGAACAGCACCACGGTGCAGGCCAGCGCCGTGGGCACGCCCGGCACCGCGCCCACGGGCGAAAGCTCCAGCAGGGCCGGCACCACCAGCAGCGGCCCGTAGCTGCGGCTGCCGAAGGCGCCCACCATGTCGCCGACGGTCACCGCGCCGGCCTGCCCGGCCAGCGCCTCCAGTTGATCGAGGATGTCCGCCAGGCTTTCGGCATGCACCACGCGCACCGGCACGGGTGCGCGTGGTGCGATGCCAGGAGCGGCAGGGCCGGGGCATTTCGCGGTGGCCGGGGCAGCCGGCTCGGCAGGGAGTGGGGTCGGAGGGTCGGTGCGGCGTTTCATGGAGCAGGGCATGGGGCGCGGCGGCAGGCGATTTCGACTGTGCCGCGCGCGCCGGCCCGGGCGCTGTAGGACGGCTCCGCGCACACCCCGCCATCCCGTGCGGGGCCGTCACACACTCAGGCCCGCTCCGGCGCGGGCGGCACGCGTCGGTAGGTGGCTTGCATGAACGACTTCCACTGCCCGTCCGGCTGCAGCGCGGACGAGGCCAGGGTGCGCTCGTCCGGGCCCAGCAGCGTGATCGTGTCGCGGTAGCGCACCAGGGTGCCGTCGCCCGTGAAGCTCGGCCCTTCGGTCTCCAACGCGAGCACCGTGCCGCCCGCATCCAGCGTGCCGCGGTAGATCCACTGGTGGGTCATCATCGATCCGACCCAGTGGCCCACGAATGCCTGCTGGTGCGGGTCGTAGCCCAGCGTCATCCGCACGTGGGCGGGGCCTCCGCCGGGCATCCCGCCCTCGCCCTCGCACACCACCCAGAGCGCGCCGAGGCGCCGCACGCGCTCGGTGCCGGTGCCGTGGGCGGGCGGCTGCCCGGGGCCCATGTCGGCGGTGGACTCGACGGTCCAGTCGCCCTCGAGGCGGTGGAGCCAGCGGTGCTGCTCCTGCGGTTCGGGAATCTGCATGGAATGCCTCCTTGCGGGGGATGAAGAAACGGAAACGGAATGCCGGCGCTCAGGGCTGCGGCGCCACCACCATCCAGGGCACGCCGAAGCGGTCGGCCACCATGCCGAACGCGGGCGAGAAGAAGGTCGGGCCGAGCGGCATCTGCACCTGCCCGCCCTCGCCCAGCGCCGCGAAGACCCGCTCCGCGTCGGCCGCATCGGCCGGCGTGAGCGCCAGCGAAATGCCCTCGAAACGGGGCTGCCCCGCGCACATGCCGTCGGATGCCAGCAGCAGCGTCTCGCCGATGCGGAATTCGGCATGCATGACCTTGTCGGGCGACGGCGCGGGTGCGCCCGGCGCACTGCCGCAGGTGCCGTCCTGCGGCGGATCGGGGTTGTCCTGGAAGCGCATCAGCGCGGTGACCTCGGCGCCCAGCGCCTGCCGGTAGAAGGCCAGCGCCTCCTCGCAGCGGCCGTCGAAGAACAGGTACGGTTGGGCTTTCATGGGGGCTCCTCAATAGGGGGATCGGGGTGGAAGGCGATGCGCGGTGCCGAAGGAAGGCTTTATGTGAACACCGTACACAAAGGTAGCAGAGACAATGGACGCTGTCCACATCGCAAACGCCATGACCGTTCCTGCTCCCGCTTCCGCCTCTGCCTCTGCCTCCGCCACTGCCCCGCGCGCCACCTACCGCCACGGCGACCTGCGCCGCGCCCTGCTCGATGCGGGGCTGGAACTGGCGCGCCAGGGCGGCCCAGGCGCGGTCGTGCTGCGCGAAGCGACCCGGCGCGCGGGCGTGGCGCCCAATGCGGCCTACCGCCACTTCGCGAGCCGGCAGCACCTGCTGGATGCCGTGCGCGCGGCCGCCGTGGCGGCCATGGCCGTGTTCATGGAAGAAGAACTCGCGCGGGTGCCGGAAGACGCGCCGCCCGCCGAACGCGCCTACGGCCGGGTGCGCGCCGTCGGCCGGGGCTACCTGCGCTTTGCCCAGTCGGAAACCGGGCTGTTCCGCATGGCGTTTGGCCAGCCCTTCACGGTGGATCGCGAACCCGATCCCGACAAGGGCGGCGGCAGCGGCCTCAATCCCTTCGAGCACCTCGGCGCGGCGCTCGACGACCTCGTGGCCGCCGGCGCCCTGCCTGCCGCGCGCCGGCCCGGCGCGGAATACCTGGCCTGGTCCACCGTGCACGGCATGGCTTTCCTCGCCATCGACGGCCCGCTGCGCGGAGCCCCTGAAGCGCTGCGCGACGTGCTGGCGCAGCGGCTGCTCGACATGGTGGAGCGCGGGCTGTAGGCCGGCGGGCTCAGGTGCGCCAGAACTGCCACCAGCGCCGCCCGGCCGGTGGCGGAGCAGCAGGCGCCTGGCGGGGCTGCGGGTGTTGCGCACGCAGCAGCGCCACCGCTTCGGCACAGGGGTGCGGTGCAAGGGCCTGCGCCGCCGCGCGGTGCGCCGCGCAGAAATAGGCCAGGCCCTCGGGGTGGCCCAGGCCGGACGCTTCGGCGCCCTCATGGTCGGCGAACTGCACCCAGGCGCCCTGCGGTCCGCCGCGGTCCGCCTCCTGGGCGGCCGTGGTGCCGCACACCGCACAGACCGCCGGGTTCATCGCCCGGGCTCCGAGGCGATGACGCCCAGGACGGGAATGACGAGCCTCGGAGCCTCGTGGCCCACCGACTTGACGAACACATTGCGGATGAGCGCGGCCTGCACCGGGACGATCGACGTGGCCGCGTAGAGGCGGCACAGCTCGTCGGGGTGCGACACCACGCCCTTCAAGCCGTTGCCCACGGTCCGGTCCATGTAGCGGAGCTGCCCGTAGACCGTGCGGAAGGCATAGATGGCATGCCCGCCGATGAGCTTGGTGCCGTTCATCACGTGCACGGACAGCATCACCACGCTGCCGTCGAACGGCACCATGCGTTCGGCCTCGCGGAAGGAGGAGATGTTCTTCACCGTGCCGACCTGGGCGCCCAGTTGCCGCAGGTACGACATCCCCGTGGCCAGGTTGGGAATGCGCCAGAGCGCGTTCATGTTCATGCCCAGCGCTTTGGCCACGTCCTCGACATTCGCCAGCAGCTTGCCGTTGAACTTCTGCCCCACCTGGGCGAACGCCTTCGCCGAGGCGATCCAGAAGCAATTGGGCCCACCCGTATCGGCCACCACCTTCGCGATGGACAGGCCCTTCGCGGAGCGGTAGAGGCTGGCCGCCTTGCCCACCGGGAACACCGCCACGAACCGCAGCGCGTCCTGCCCGGCGCCGCGGAGCGTGCCCTCCTTCATGCCGTCGCCGAGCCGCAGGATGTCCACGAACCCCGCGCCGAACGTCATCAGCGCCTTCGTGGACGCCGCCGTGATCATCGCGCCCTGGCTGTACTGGCTGGACTCCACCCACTGGTCCAGGATCTGCTCGGACTCCCGGCGCTGCCCGTCGAACCAGTCCGCCACCTGTGTGAATTTCCACATGGATCCCATTCCTCCCGTTCAAAAAGATGACAACGAAACGAAAAACGCCCGGCGCGTCTGCCGCGGCGCACGTGCCGATCAGGGCGCCGGCTTCTGCACGAAGTCCACGCGCAGCCCGCGCTCCGTCACGGTGATCGGCCCGGGCTGCATGCCCAGCCCGTCGGCCAGGGCCAGGTCCTGCGGGCGCAGCGTGTGCAGCACCACCTCGCCCAGCGATTGGGTGGCCAGTTGCTGCGCGTAGGCATTGAGCAGCTCCGACATCGGCGGCTTGAGCCCGTCGATGCGCAGCGTGTTCACGTGGACCTGGTGCGCGCGCAGCGTGCGGTCGGACGCCTCATAGCGCAGCGCGAAATCCACGTCGAACGTGCCGGCGTAGCCCCGCTGCCCGCCGGACAGCAGCGGCCCGGAAGCGATCACCGGCAGCACGGCATTCACGCGGTTCTGCGCGGGCAGCATGCGCAGCTGCGGCACCTGCAGGTCCAGATCCAGCAGGCCCGCCACGGGATAGCGCCGGGGCATCTTCTCGGCCAGCGCGTCGTGGATCTGCGCGGTGGTGATCGTGTAGCGGGGCTGGGCCTGGGCGGCGGGGGCCGCGAGCCCGAGCGCCAGGGCCAGGGCCAGCGCGGCGACGAGGGCGATGCCGAAGCGTGCAGGCCACCCGCGCAACGCCGAGGGCGGGCGGGGGGCCGGGAAGGAAGGAGAAGACATGGGCCGATTTTGGCCCGGGGGACCGCGGATGTAACCGCGGGGACGTAACACTTGGTCTCGCGCGGAGCGCGGTCAAGGCCTGCCGAAGTCGAATTCCCTCTGCGTGGCGGGCAGGGCGGGGTCCACGCCGCGGCGCAGGAGCTTGCGGGCCCAGGCGATGCGCACGGCCCACACGGCGGTGCGGTATGCAAAGAAGAGAATAAAAGCCGCGCAGATCGCCAGCGCGCTCCGCTGACTGTTGGCCGCCTTGTCACGGTACGCGCCGAATTCTGGTTCCTTGAGCAGGGAACACAGGATGGTGATGTCGCTCTGCGCGAATCCCGTGCGCCGGGCTTCCTCCGCAGGCGGCTTTTCGCAGTCGCCGGCCGTCAGTACAGATACCGAGAACATGCGATACGGCCATGCCTTGCGCAGCCTCCCTTCTTCTGCAAAAAAACCCTGCCCCGAGGTCTTCAAGGACATCAGGGGAGGCATCGTCATCGACACGACCAGAAGAAGCCCCGCCACCATCAGCACCATGGCGGCAACCCCCAGCGCATGCCCCATCCACCGCTGCGGCAGCCACCGCTCCCGGATGCGCCGTGCTTCCGGATCGAAGTAGGTGCCGCACATGCGCAGCACCCCCAGGTCCACGTTCCGTGCACGGCACCACGCCATCAGGGCCTGCGCCTCGTCCAGGCTCGCCACGCGCACGCCCGCGAACACGTGGAAGGCGGCCAGGTTGTTCTGCTCTTCCACGTAGCCGCGGATGGCGGGGTCCGAAATCTCCTCCTTGCCGTGCACCAGCAGCCAGACGCGCCGGCGCAGCATGTGCCAGGACTCCGTCTGCCACACCATCCAGAAAAAGAGGCCTCCGAGCCCGATGGCGGCGCCCAGCGACCCGAGCGCCACGATGTCCGAAACCTTGATGGCAGCGATGCCGTCCATACCGAAACCTCCCTCTGCTGTGTTGCCTGCCGTGCCGCCTGCCGGGGCACCCGTGCATCGCGTGGCAGCGTGCCCCTCAGGCCGCCACCAGCGCCCCTTCCAGCCGCTGCGCGAACTCCGCCTCCCCGCTCACCATCACCACCAGCCGCTGCGTGGCGCGCGTGGCCGCCACGTAGAAGAGGCGGGCCTCCTCGCGCTCGTCCTCGCCGTCGGCCGGCATCTGGCCTGCGCCCACCAGGGCCACCACGGGAAACTCCAGCCCCTTGCTCGCGTGCATGGTCATGACCTTCACCGTGTCGTCGGCCGGGTGGAAGGTGCCCGCGCCCTTGCGCACGTGGTGCGGCACGCCCTTGTGGCGCAGCGCGGCGGCGCATTCCTCCATCTGCGCGTAGTGGCGGCACAGCACGGCCATGTCGCCCCAGGCGTGGCCTTCCTGGTGCGCGGCCGCCAGACGGCGGGCCACCTGCACGGCCTCGGCCTGGAGGGTGGGCAGCCGCACGATCACGGGGGCCTCGCCGTCGCGGCCGCAGCTCACGGGCTGCAGCAGCGGCACGCCGTCCTCGCCGCTGTCTTCGGGCGCGAGCAGGTCGGCCGCGATCAGGTGCGCGGTCTGCAGGATCTGCCGCGTGTTGCGGTAGTTGATCTTGAGGATGCTGGTGCGGCCCTGCGCCTGGATGCCGACGCTGCGGAAGCTGAACTGCTTTTGCCGCGCGCGGGCATAGATGCTCTGCGCATCGTCGTAGAGCACGAGCAGGCTGTTGGTGGCCGGGTCCACCATCTGCGCCACCAGCTTGAGCCATTCCGGCGCGAAATCGTGGCCTTCGTCGATGAGCACGCCGGCGTACTGGCCGCTGGGGATGTGTCCCTTGTCCACGCCGCGGACCACGCGGTCCACCATGTCGGCGAAGAACGCCTCGCGCGGCAGCGAGGGCGCCGGCAGGCCCTGCCCGAAGGCCACGAGCTGCGCGCGCGCCCATTTGTGGAAATGCAGGCAGTGCACGCGGTCGGACAGGCCCTTGGCCTCCATGGTGCTGGCCAGCTTCACCGCCAGCGGCTCGTTGTAGCAGAGCACCAGCACCGGCTTGCTGCCCGGGGCGGCCGTGCCCTGCAGCCGCACGAGGTGCTCGGCCCGGTAGCCCAGGATCATGGTCTTGCCCGAGCCCGCCACGCCGTGGATCACGCGGTGGCCCTCGCCGAGCGAGCGGGCGAGCTGCTCCTGCTGCAGGTCCATCACGCGCAGCAGGTCGGGAACGTCGCCCCCGGCCTCCGCGGCGACCGGCGTGTGGCCCGGCACCGGCACGCGCACTTCGGGAAACATGTGCCAGCGCACGCGGTCGATCTGCGGCAGCGACATCGCCCCGCCGAAAGGGTGCGGGAACATGCCCCAGAGCCGCTGCTGGAAGGCCTCCGCATCCACGTCTTCGAGCATTTCGTCCTGGCAGACCACGTAGTGCGGCGCGATGGCCTCGCCCAGGCCCGCAGCCTCGAACTGGCGGCGCGTGATGCGCGTGAACACCACGCCGTGCCCCCACGGGAACGCCAGCTTGCCCTGGTGCGGCCCCGCGGGCTGCACGAGCTGCGGGTCGCGCTCCAGCGCGCGCACGACTTCCAGCGCGCAGTGGCGGGCCTGCTCCAGCGGGTTCTTCACGATCTTGGGGGCGCCACCGTCCGGGGCGATCTCCCAGTACTGCCGCGTGGCCTTGCGTACCGTCTCCAGCCGCCAGTCCTTGGTCTCCAGGATCAGCACGCCGCGCCGCGGGTGCATCACCACGAAGTCCGGGTACGTCTGCTTCGGTCCGACCGGCACGTCGTACCAGAGCCGGTAGTCGCCATCGAGCTTGCGCTCCAGCCGCTCCGCGAGCCGGCGCTCGCCCGAGGTCATGCGGGTGGCACACGTGCCAAGGGCGGGAATCAGCGTCGCCACGGGGCGCCTCCTTCTCTGGGTTTTGGGGTTTTGTATCAATTTGCAATCTTACGCCAGAAGCGTTTCCTTTCTGCCTGATGGAAACCACAGTGCGATTCCCCTGGAAGCCCCGCACGGCGCCACGGATGGGCTGGCAGTCCGCACAATGCATGGCTCGGGCCCTGCGCTGCCCCGCCCTGCCCACCGGCACGGCGCCAACGAAAAAAGGAATTGCATCCATGCCGACCCTGGAACGCGCGATCGCCATCGCGGCCGAGGCCCACGCAGGCCAGACGGACAAGGCCGGCCAGCCCTACATCCTCCATCCGCTGCGCGTGATGCTGCGCCTGCACGGCGCACACGAGCGCATCGCTGCGGTGCTGCACGACGTGGTGGAAGACACGCCCGTCACGCTGGACCGGCTCGCCCGGGAAGGCTTCGCGCCCGAGGTGCTGGCGGCCGTGGAGGCGCTCACCAAGCGCCCCGGCGAATCGCGCACCGAGGCCGCGCACCGCGCCGCCGCCCACCCGGTGGCGCGTGCCGTGAAACTGGCCGACAACGCCGAAAACTCCGACCTCTCGCGCATTCCCGAGCCCACGGCGCGCGACCGGGAACGCCTGGAGGCATACCGGCAGGTGCGCGAAATCCTGCTGCGCGCAGCCTGACGCAGGCGCTGGCGAAGATCGCCCGGGCTACCCGCCCGCGCACTCCAGTTCGAACAGCGGCACGTCGGCCGCCCGGCTGAGCCACAGCCCGCCGCCCACCTCGCGGAAGTGCCGCGACAGCCCGCGCCGGTACGCCTCGGCGCGGTGGCGGAACAGCAGCGGATCGGTCAGGTCCTCGTCGATGATGTCACGCTCATAGTCCTCGCGCACCACGGCCTCCAGGTAGAGCGCGCCGCGGCACAGCCGCCCGAGGTTGTCGAGCGCAGCCTTCAGGTCCGGCGGGCTCAGGTACGGCAGCACGCCCTGGCAGATCACGAAGTCGAAGGGCTCACTGGCCGCGTAATCCACCACCGAGCCCTGCTGCCACCCGAAGCGCTCGCACAGGTAGGCACTGACCTCCACCCCCTGGTAGCGCGCCGCCGGAAAGTGCTGTGCCACGAGGTCGCGCCACAGCCCGATGCCGCAGCCCACATCCACCACCCGCTCCACCGGCACGCGCAGGTACTTCAGGTAGCTGCACACGAAGGCCCCCAGCCGCTCCATGTGCTTCGGGTCCACCACGCTGGTCTTCTTGTCGAAATAGAAACGCTGGTAGTAGGCCTCGTCGAAGAGGGTCGGGCTGGCGGATTTCAATGGGGCGCTCCTTGGGCGGCAGGGGAGACGGAAGGGAACGAAAACACGGGGGGCCCGAACGGAAAGGGCACGGTGGCGGCGAGTATCCCGTATCGCCCTGCCGCTGCCCCCGACGCGCCCGTTCGCCTTGGCGACCGGCACGGCTCCCGGCCCGCGACACAATGGCCCGGCATGAACGCTCCCTCCACCGCCCCGCCCCACCCTGCCGCCGAGTTCCGTGACGACCGGGTGTGCACGCCCCGAGGCCGCCTCTTCGTGCGGCGCTGGGGTGCACCGCCCCCGTCCAGCGCAGGAGCAGGATCGAGAGCGGCAACACCGGCGGAGCCGCACCCCGCGCCCATCGTGCTCTTCCACGATTCGCTGGGCTGCGTGGCACTGTGGCGCGACTTCCCCGATACGCTGTGCCGCGCCACGGGCCGCGACGTGATCGCCTACGACCGACTGGGCTTCGGCCGGTCGGACGCGCGCACGGGCCCGCTGCCGTTCGATTTCGTGGAAGAAGAAGCGCGCACCAGCCTGCCGGCGCTGCGCGCACACCTGGGCGTGCAGCGCTTCGTGGCGCTGGGGCACAGCGTGGGCGGCGCCATGGCCGTGCACTGCGCGGCGGCAGCGCCGGGGGATTGCGAGGCCCTCGTGACCATCGCCGCCCAGGCCACGGTGGAAGAGCGCACGCGGCAGGGCATTCGCGAGGCGCGCGACCAGTTCCATGCCAACCCCGGCACCCTGGACCGCCTGGCCCGCTACCACGGCGAGGCCCAGGCCCGCTGGGCGCTGAACGCCTGGGTCGATACCTGGCTGCACCCGGACTTCGCCGAGTGGTCGCTCGAAAGCGCCCTGGCACGCGTCGCCTGCCCCGTGCTGGCCCTGCACGGCGACCAGGACGGGTACGGCTCCACCGCGCAGCCCGGGCGCATCGCCCAATGGGCCGGCGGCCCCGCGCGGGTGGAGATCCTGCCCGGTGCGGGCCACGTGCCGCACCGCGAACAGCCCGCCGACCTGGCCACGCGCATCGCGCGCTTCCTGGCCGGCCCGCCCGCCGGCGCCGGGCGCTGAGGGGGCCCGTCCGTCAGGCCTTGGGCGGCCGGTGCATCGCGCAGAGCTTGTTGCCGTCCGGGTCGCGCACATAGGCCAGGTACAGCCGGCCGGCCGGGCCTTCGCGGTAGCCGGGCGGGTCTTCGCAGGTCGTGCCCCCGTTCGCTACGCCGGCGGCGTGGAACGCATCGGCCTGCTCCGTGGACTGCATCGCGAAACCGATGGTGCTCCCGTTGCCGTGCGTGGCCACTTCGCCGTTGATGGGCGTGGTGATCCCGAACAGCCCCTGCGGGCTGCGGTAGAAGTAACGGTTCTTGTTGGCGACACCGGGCGGCACGCCGATGGTGCCGAGCAGGGCGTCGTAGAAGCGCTTGGATTTTTCGAGGTCGGTTACGCCGACCATGACGTGGCTGAACATGGCTTGTCTCCGTGGAATGCCCCAAGGGCGAAAATCGATCGCCGATCGTAAGGGCCACGGCACGCAACGTGCGTCACGCATGTGCCGGCGGATGTGCGCGCTGCGAAGTACTGCGCGGCACGCGCCGAGTGCCTTCGGTTCACAGCAAAGCGTTGTAGACCAAAGACTTTGTCCTGCGGATGATGTCGCCGTCCGGCTTGTCGATGTCGGTGATGGTCATGTAGCAATCGAACATGTGGTCGAACATGACCGCATGCGGAAGCAGGTCGCAGCCTTTGGAAAGGAATTCGGACAGCGCGATCTCATCGAAAGGCTCCAGCAACCACATTGCCTTCTCCAGATGCTCCTTGCCATTGACGAGAAAGAAATCCTGCCGGAAATTACCCATCCGTTCCACCGGCACGCAGGCACTGCCTTTCTTGTTTCTTCGCGCGGCCTTGGAAAGCAGGTGGGACTGCAGATTGGCGAGCTGGATGGACTGCTTCACGAACCCGCCGAGCGAGATATGCGTCTTCAACAGCTCCGGATGGTCCCTGAATGGAGAATTCAGCGGCATGCGGTAGGAATAGTATTCCCGCATGAACCGGAGGTTCTCGACCAGCTTCCGGGCGTCGTAACGGATGATGCGTTGCGCTCCGCTGGCATAGACCGAGTGGAATACGTTCGCAATTTTCGAGTGGGTGATTTCCGCCACCTTCTGGAGGGTCTGGTCCGGATCCAGATAGATCACCGCCCACATGGCATGCAAGGCAGAGTAGTACGCCAGGTAGTAGGCGGATGCCAGCACCCTGGCCTCCCGCGCCTGTTCGGAGGCGAGCGCGAAATACGTGGCGCTGAAACAGAGCTTCAGCGACTGCCGGCAGCGGACAGCCCAGATTGCCGCATCGTAGTCATCCCATGCGCCGGAGGCTCTCCGATATCGGAACATCCAATCGTCGTGGTACTTCTGGCGAGATGGACCGTCGCCCAAGTTGATGTTCAAGTGATCGAACCGGGACCTGTACTCGAAGAAATCCTCCAGGGCCAAGGGTTTGGGGTTGCCGGATACCGCTGCCATCACCGTGCCTTTCCTTCTGCCGTCATTCAGGTGACCTGTCGGTCGAGCCCGTGAACTTCACCGCCTCCACGCCCCGCTGCTTCGAGCGCACCACCACGGTCCCCGCAAGCTTGTCGTGCCAGCCCTGCTTGCGGCCGTCAAAGGCCACCCAGAGCAGGCCCAGGCCCAGCGGGACGGAGGAGACGAAGTACCCCAGGTAGCGGCCCACGGACTGGCGCGGCGTGAGCGGCCGGCCGGTGGCGGCGTCCACCACGCGGGCGCCGATGGCCATCTTGCCGGGGGTCGCCTGCCGGCTGATCCAGAAAAGCACCACGGCCACGGCCGGCAGCACCCAGGAGATGAGGAAGTCCGTCGGGCCCATCAGCAGGCGCTCGGACTCGAAATATGCCCGCCCGTAGATCGCCAGCAGCAGCGGCACCGTGACGACGAGCAGCAGCACCGTGTCGATGAGCGTCGCGCCCACGCGCGCCCAGAATCCGACGTATTCGAGATCGGGAAAGCCATCGGGGTCGGTCATGGGAATCGCTTCTTTCTTTCTGCGGGATGTACAGGAAAGGGAACCGGAAAAGGCCGGGTGACCGGCGCATTCTGGCGCAGCGCAGGGGCGCCCGGGCCCCCGGTCTTCGGATGCATGGCACTCGTTTCCGATGGGACTGCAGGGCAGAGGGCGTCGCCCTGCCGGCCGGGCCAGGCGCCGAAGCGTCCGTGGAAGGGGAATTGAAGCGTTTTTTGCTCCATGCCGCCGGATTCATTCAATTGTTTGCTACACATTTAATAGCAAACGACAAGACATGCCGTCCCGCCAGGGCCGAGGACGCGGCGGCAGGGCGGCAGGCAGTTAGAGAGGGGCCAGCACCGTGCCGCCGGCCCCGCTTCCCCAGCCGGCCGCAGAGCCGCCCGGGCCAGCCCTGCGCCGCCGCAGAATAGGCCCCCTGCCCTTCAGCCGCCCCCACGACATTCCAGCCCCATGCGCATCCTCCATACCTCCGACTGGCACCTCGGCCAGCATTTCATGGGCAAGAGCCGCCAGGCCGAGCACGCGGCGCTCATCGACTGGGTGCTGGCGCAGGTCGATGCCCACGCGGTGGATGCGGTGCTGATCGCGGGCGACGTGTTCGACACGGGCACGCCGCCCAGCTATGCGCGCGGGCTTTACAACGATCTGGTGCTGAAGCTGCACCGTGCGGGCGTGGCGCTGCTGCTGCTGGGGGGCAACCACGATTCCGTCGCCACGCTGGGTGAGAGCCGCGACCTGCTGGCCGTGCTGCAGACCACCGTGGTGGGCGCGGTGGGCCGCCCGGAAGACCACGTGGTCGTGCTGCCGCGCCGGGGCGGCCGCGGCGAGGCGGGCTGCGTGGTGTGCGCGGTGCCGTTCATCCGCCCGCGCGACGTGCTGCAGAGCCAGGCCGGGCAGAGCGCCGAGGACAAGCAGCAGTCGCTGCAGGCGGCCATCCAGGCCTACTACCAGAGCGTGCACGCGGCGGGCCGCGCACGGCAGGCGCAGTTGCAGGCGGCCCTCGGCCGGCCGGTGCCGCTGATCGCCACCGGGCACCTCACCACCGTGGGCGCGAACCGCAGCGAATCGGTGCGCGAGATCTACGTGGGCTCGCTCGATGCCTTCCCCACCGCCGCCTTCCCGCCGGCCGACTACATCGCGCTGGGGCACATACACCAGCCGCAGAAGGTGGGCGGGCTGGAGCACATCCGCTACTCGGGCTCGCCCCTCCCGCTGGGCTTCGACGAGGCGCGGCAGACCAAGGAGGTGCTGCTGGTCGATCTCGGGGCGGGCGGGCTGGAAGGCGTCACGCCGCTGCCCGTGCCGCGCTTCCAGGCGCTGGTGTCGGTGGGCGGCAGCCTCGCGGCGCTGGCCGGCGCCCTGGCCGATGCCGGCGCGCAGGGCACCGCGCAGGCCCCGGCGTGGCTCGAAGTGACCGTGGCCGAGGACGACTACCTCGCCGACCTGCCCGCGCGCATCGCCGCGATGGCGCAGGGCCTGCCGGTGGAGGTGCTGCGCGTGCGCCGACAGCGCAATGCCGCCGCGGCCGCCCTGGCCGGCAGCGCCCGGGAAACGCTGGACGAACTCAGCCCGCACGACGTGTTCGCGCGGCGGCTGGCGCAGGAGACCGCCCTGCCGCCGGAGCAGCACGAAGCGCTTGCGCAGCGCTACCGCGATGTCGTGCGCGGCATCGCCGAAGGAGAGGCGCCATGAAGGTATTGAAGCTGCGCCTCAAGAACCTGAATTCGCTCAAGGGCGAGTGGAGCATCGACTTCACCCGGCCGCCCTTCACCGAGAACAGCCTGTTCGCGATCACCGGCCCCACGGGCGCCGGCAAGTCCACGCTGCTGGACGCCATCTGCCTGGCGCTCTACCACGAGACGCCGCGGCTCAAGAGCGTCACCAAGTCGGCCAACGACCTCATGACGCGCCACACGGCCGACTGCCTGGCCGAGGTGGAGTTCGAAGTGAAGGGCGCGGTGTACCGCGCGTTCTGGAGCCAGCGCCGCGCGCGCGACAAGGTGGACGGCGCGCTGCAGGACCCCAAGGTGGAACTGGCCCGGGTAGACCCGGCCACGGGCCTGGGCACCATCGTCAGCAGCCACAGCCACGACAAGCTGCGGCGCGTGGCCGAGATCACGGGCCTGGATTTCGCGCGGTTCACGCGCTCCATGCTGCTCGCGCAGGGCGGCTTCGCGGCCTTCCTGAACGCCAGCGCCAACGACCGGGCCGAACTGCTCGAAGAGCTGACCGGCTCCGAGATCTACGGAGAGATCTCGCGCCGGGTGTTCGAGCGGGCACGCGAGGAGCGCCAGCAGCTGGACCAGCTCCGCGCGCGCGCCGACGGCGTGGAACTGCTGCCGGACGACCGCCGCGTCGCCATGGAGGCCGAGATCGACGACTGGGCGCGGGCGCTGGCCGAAGTCCAGCAGGCGCACGGCGCCGCGCAGGCCCGGCGGCAGTGGCACCGGCAGCTGGCGCAGAGCGCGCAGGCGCTGCAGTCCGCGCACACCGCGCAGCACACCGCCGAGGCCGCCCTGCAGGCCGCCGCGCCCGATCTGCAGCGCCTGGCCGACAGCGAGCCCGCGCAGGCCCTGCAGGCGTCGCACGCCGCGCTGCTGCAGGCGCGCACCGCGCTGGCCGCCACCGACGACCTGCAGGCCCGCCTGCAGGCGCAGCGCGCTCAGGAATCGGCCGCGCAGCGGCAGCACCACCACCGCGCCCACACGCTGGCCGACCGCATCGCCCGCGCCGCGCAGGACCGGCTCGCGCAGACCGAGGCCGAGCACCGCCGCCACGCCGACGAGTGCGCGGCCCACGCTCCGCATGCCCTGCTGGGCGAGCGCCTGGGCACGTGGCGCCAGCAGTTCGCGCAGCGCCAGCGGATCGGCACGCAGGTGGCGGATCTGCACACCGCCCTGGAGGCATTGCACACCGAAGCCGCCCAGCGCAGCGGCCACATCGACCGGCAGAGCGCCGCGGTGGGCGCCGCGCTGCCAGCGCAGGCGGCCGCGGAGGCCGCGCTGCAGAACGCCGAGGCCGCGCAGCGCGAGCGGCTGGGCGGGCACGGCCTCGCCGCGCTGCGCGCGCGCTGGCAGCAGTCCCAGGACCGCGCAGCGGCCTGGAAGCAGATCGTGCACCTGGGCGAGCAGCGCCGCGCGCTCGCCACCCAGCAGGCCGCGCTGGCCGACCGGCTGCGGGAGGACGAGGCCGCGGTGGCCGACCACGAAGCGAAGCGGCAGGCACTGCGCGAGCGCCACCCCGTGCTCAAGGAGCAAGTGGCCGACAAGCGCCGGCTGCTGGAGCAGGAGCGCCGCATCCAGAGCCTGGAGCAGCACCGCCAGGCCCTGCAGCCCGGCGAGGCCTGCCCGCTCTGCGGCGCGCGGGAGCACCCCGCCATCGACGCCTACGCGGCGCTCGATCTTTCCGCCACCGAAGCCGCGCTGCAGCGCAAGCAGGCCGAGCTGGACGAACTCGTCGCCAACGGCCAGGCCGTGGCCGCGGCGCTGGAAGGCCGGCGCGCCCAGCACGCCGAGCGCCTGCGCCAGCAGGAGGCCGCCGCGCAACAGGCCGATGCCTGGCGGTCGCACTGGGACAGCGCCCTCGCGCTCGCCCAGGCCGGCGACGGCGGCAACGCGCCCCTGCCCGCCGATGGCTGGCAGGATGCCGGCATCCTGGCCGCCGCACAGCAGGCCGCCGCCGACACGCTCACGCTGCAGGGCCAGGCCCTGCAGGCCGCCGAAGCGGGCGAGCAGGCCGTGCAGCGCGCGCTGGCCGAAGCCGGCCGGCAGGCCCAGGCAACGCAGGCCGCGCTGCACCAGCTGGAACTGCTGCAGCAGGCCGCGCTCGCCGCGCAGGCGCGCGAGGCCGCGCTGGCGCAGGACCTCCGCGCCGCCCAGGCCGAGGCCGCAGCGCTCGAATCGGCGCTGCGGGCCGCGCTGCACGAAGCCGGCCACGCCCTGCCCGAAGACCCCGCGCCCTGGCTGCAGGCGCGCGAGGCCGAATGGAAGCGCTGGCAGCACCTGCAGGAGCAGATGCGCGTGCTGGCCCAGGCCATCACCCGCCAGCAGGCCCAGTGCGATGCCGCGCAGGCGCAGGCCACGGCGTGGGCGCAGCGCTGGGCCGCGGCGCAGGCGGCCAGCGGCGCGGACGGCCCGGCGATCGATCTGCCGGCATCGGGCACCCCGGAAGACGCCATCGCCGAGGCCGACCTGCCGGCCGCCCTGGCCGCCCACACCGAAGCCATCGACCGGCTCGCCCAGGCCCTGGCCGCGCTGGACGGCCGCCGGGACCAGACCCGCGCCACGCGGGAGCAGCAGGCCCTGGCGCTGGAGGCCGCGGCCCGGGCCTGGCAGGACGCCCTGCAGCGCAGCCCCTTCGCCGACCAGGCCGCCTTCGAGGCCGCGCGACTGCCCGAAGCTGAACGCCAGCGCCTGTCGGCCCTGAAAGACCGCCTCGGCGCCGCGCAGCACAGCGCCAGCGCCCTGCTGCAGGCCGCGCAGGACCAGCACGCCCGGCTGCTGCAGGCCGGGGAGGCGGAGCCCGCCGAGCCGCTGGAAGCGCTGGAAACCCGGCTGCAGGCACTGGAGGCGCAGCGCAGCGCCCACAGCGAACGCATCGGCGCCCACCGCGCCCTGCTGGCGCGCGACGCGCAGCTGCGCACCGACCGGCAGGCGCTGTGGGAGCAGATCGGCCGGCAGACCGCCGAATCCGACCTCTGGCAGCGGCTGGACGGGCTCATCGGCTCGTCCAAGGGCGACAAGTTCCGCAGGTTCGCGCAGGGCCTCACGCTCGACCACCTGCTGCACCTGGCCAACCGGCACCTCGCCCGCCTGCACGCGCGCTACCTGCTGCGCCGCAAGCCCATCGGCGAGCTGGAGCTGGACATCGTGGACGCCTGGCAGGGCGACGTGGCCCGCGACACGCGCACCCTCTCGGGCGGCGAAGGCTTCCTCGTCAGCCTCGCCCTGGCCCTGGCGCTGTCGGACCTGGTGAGCCACAAGACCTCCATCGACTCGCTCTTCCTCGACGAAGGCTTCGGAACCCTCGACGGCGACACGCTGGAAGTGGCCCTCACCGCGCTCGACGCGCTCAACGCCAGCGGCAAGATGATCGGCATCATCAGCCACGTGGAAGCGCTGAAGGAACGCATCCCCGCGCAGATCCGCGTGGAAAAGGGCGGGGGCATCGGGCACTCGCGGCTGGTGGTGTGAGGGCGGGGCGAAGGCCCCCGCCCAGTCGCCGCCAGACACCGAACGGCCCACAGGCATGCCGGCCATGGGGAGCGGCCTGCCATCCGCTTCGCCCGAAGGGGTAATGCCGGCCCTTGTCGCGGCACCAGGCAAGGCCTCGTTTATGGACGGCATGCACGGATGTTTGGAGTGTTTTTGGCCCCATGCCGCCGGATCCATTGAAAAGTTTGCTCACTTTTCAATAGCGCCCGCTACGGTCGTTCCACCGCCGAAGCAGACCGCTCCCCAATGGCAGGGGGCGAAAACCTTCGCGAGGCACCGACACAGCCAGCCGTTTTCCGAGCCTGCTCATCGGTCGATTTTCACCAGGGTTTTTGAAAATCGATCAAGGGTTTGAATTAAAGATTTACAACCCGCCCCCGGCCCCGTGAACCGAAAAGGAGTGAAAACCAAGCCCCCGTCGGAATCAGCCATTTGAAAGCCCCTCTTCCGATGCAAGAATCCGCGCCGCCCAAACAACAACCGATACCGGAGAACCATGAGCGCGGAACTGGCGGCCACTTTCTATACCATGGGTTATGCACAGAGCGTTGCGCAATCGATGGAGAATAACCAGGCGGATATCCTGGTACTGACACCGAACCAATATTTCAGCATCCTGCAAGACAAATCCCGCCATAACCCACGGCTGGAAAACACCCTGCGCGCCATACTCGCCAACACCGCCTTCGGCCAGTACTGGACGCAGACCGTCAGCCCCAACACCTCCGAACTCTGGGTGGGCCCCACGGCCCAGAGCGCCAACGACGCCCTCGCCATCACAAAGACGCTGAACGCCATCGGCATGGCGGGCATCAAGAGCTATGTGAAGTCCACGGCCAGCGGGACGTACATCATCATCAAGGGCTACGCGGCGCACCGCAGCGGGGCGCTGACGGGGACGCGGTATCTTGCGACGAATCCGATCATGATGAAGCTGGGACTGGGAATGAAGGGCCTGGGAGATATAGCGAAAGGAGGCTTCATCCTTGGGGTGACGGTATCTACAGGCATAGAAATCATGGACTTCATCTTCAACAACGAGAAAACGATGTATGACTTGGTCGGAGGTATTGGCGTAGAGGCCGTCAAAGGCGGACTAGGTGCTCTCGCAGCATATGCGGCTGCCAATATGATAGGGCTGGCTTTCGCCGTAGCCATCGGACCCGTTGTCACCATGGCTTTCGCCGCGTTTGTTGTTGGAGTGGGCTTGAATATCGTTGATCAACATTACCAGATCAAAACAAAAGTCATTGCCGCTCTGGAGAAGGCAGCCAGCAATATCAAACCAGGCTTTTACAGCGTCAATGAAAAATCTTCCAGTTGGATCAGTGATGTAAAAACCGCCGTCCGGGCAGGTTTCGAAGAGAAGTCTCGAAAAGTCAATTCCGAAATCATGGATTGGCTATGCCCAATCTGCAGGAGATAATTTGAGCCTCGAACACGAAAAGAAAAAGATAAGACAAGCACTTCTTTGGGGCATCCCATTCCTGCTGCTGCTTATTTCTTTCATATACCGCTTTGTCTTTTTGGAAATGGTTAGAACCATTCAAGACATTATTCACCTGGCACCGCATGTCCGCATTTCGGTTGCAAGTTTATTGACTGTTTTTTTGATACCAATGCTGATTATTACGTTGGTTATGCTTGCAGTAAAAGCGGTCAACCCTGATCATGCCACGATTCGATGGCTCAATGAAGCGTTCAACATCATAATGTTCGCGGGAATCTTTGCCCTATTAATTGGCATGCCAGTTGCTACTTTTCTGCAGTACCGATATATGCCGCTGCTAGGTTACTCACCTTGCAATATTCTTCAAGGCAACCCCAATAAATGGTCCAACGACTGGGTCAGAAACCCTCAGTGGTGTGTTCGTGGGAAAGACCGGGCTTGGGTGAAAGAACAGTCTGAAATGCATCCGTGAAGATGAGCGAAACGACGTCAAACGTAGGAATCAGGCATGTCAGAAGAATCCTGGCCTGGTATGCCCCATTGTCATTACTTGTTTCAAGTTTTTGCTATGTCTTTGGTGTCGCGCAACTGATGGCGATGGCCCAGGGTATCCGCGAATCTGTACCGTTTGTACGTATCGGCGTAGCGACCTTGCTCACGCCGATCATTATCTTGTTGTCCTTGATTACCGTGGCAGGCCTGATAGCAAAGGCGTTACCCGCCAACGACTACGTGATCAGGGTAACCGTTCGGCTGCTGGAGATAATCATCCTCCTCGGGGCAGTCGTTCTAATGAGCCTCCCCGCTGTTTCCTATCTACAGCATCGCCTCATGCCACGATGGGGCTATTTTGAATGCCATGAATTGGAAGGCCAACCCTCTCTCTGGTTCACTGATTGGGTCAGGAATAAGGACTGGTGCGCAAAAGGCAAAGACCAAAAATGGATTATTGAGCAGGCGAAGAAAAGTGCATTCGCTAATGCACCAAGGTAATCGGCCGGATTGATTCGATCACCACCCTGTCCCGATTTCATCAATCCGCAGATTGCGGCAAGGCACCGCGCAGCCGATACCCCATGCGCGGAGCCATTCCGCCAGCATGCGGCAGCACCTCTGCGGAGATAGGCGCCGCAGGACGGGATGAGGCCCCGGGCGCCGTCACCAGAGCCGCGATGCAAGCAATGCGGCTAAGAAATGGGCCGCAAAGACGTGCTTGCAGCCCACGGGCTCACTGGGCGCTTACCTTGCAGGCACGCCATGCAAGACCGGGCACACCGGCCGCCCCGCCTCAGCGCGAGGACCGCACCGACCCCACGCCCGCGTCGACGGTGCCGAACACCGTGACGCCGCTCTCGCCCTTCTGGCTGTTCAGGTCGTCCGTGTGGGCCGACTTGCCCGCCGTGGCGCCGCAGCCGGCCAGGGCGGCGGCGCAGGCCAGGGTGGAGAGCAGGGTGCGTGCGGTTTTGCTCGTCTTCTTCTTCAGGGAGAGGGATATCGCCATTCATTCACCTCCGAGGTGTTTGCCCAGGATGCCCGCCAGTTCGAACATGCCCGCGCTGTCCTTGCCGAAGACTTCGCGCAGCTTGGCGTCGGCGACGATGGTGCGCTTGTCCTTGGGGTCCTGCAGGTTGTGGGCCTTGATGTACTCCCACATCTTCTTCACGGCCTCGGGCCGGGCGACCGGCTCGGCACCGATCACGGCGGCCAGGGCGGGGCTGGGGGCCTTGCCGGAGGCCGCGGTGGTCTTGCGGGGGGCCTTCTTGGCGGCGGCCTTGGCCGCGGGCTTGGAGGCTTTTGCGCCCGGTGCCGCCGGTTTTGCGGCGCGGGTTGCTCCTGTTTTAGGAGCAGCAGCGCCCGCGGTCTTGCGCGGCGGGAACTTGCTGTCGCGCTTCTCGAATTCGAAGTTCACCTTGCCGGCCTCCTTGTCCCAGGCCAGGAAGGCCTTGAATGCGCGGCGCGTGCGCATGCTCACGAACTTGTCGAGCAGGTCGGTCTTGCCGGTGGCCAGCAGCTTGGCCATCTGCTCGCGCTCCACGGGCTGCTGCAGGATGACCTTGCCGCTCTTGAAGGTGCAGCTGGGCGCGGGCTGGGCGGCGGTCGGCACGGCCTTGCTGCAGACGTAGTTGCTGCCGTGCTCGTGCACGGGCGCGCCGCAGATGGGGCACGGGCCCAGCGATTCGTCGGCGAACTCGACGGGCTCGCCCGATTCCTCGCCCGCGCGGTCGTCGCCGAAGTCGAACTCCAGCTTGAAGTTGCCGGCTTCTTCGTCGCGCACGATGGCGACTTCGGCGGTGAACGGCCAGCCGGCCTTGGAGCGGAAGCCCTCCAGCGGGCCGATGCGCCGGTCGCGCAGCAGGGACTCGGCCTCGGCGGGCTCGAAGGTGCGGCCCGCGGGCGACTTGGTGAACGAGAAGCCGCAGCCGTCGCCGCGCCCGTCGGCGCCCGTGCAGGCATACCGGCGGTAGTTCTCCTTGACCACGCCGCCGCACTGCGGGCACGGGGTGGAGAGCGTGGCGTAGTTGCCGGGGATGGTGTCGCGGTCGTATTCCTTGGCTTTTTTCACCATGCGCTCGGTCATGGCGGCGATCTGCTGCATGAAGGCTTCGCGGCTCAGCTGCCCCTTCTCCATCTGGGCGAGCTTGTATTCCCATTCGCCGGTGAGTTCGGCGCGCGAGAGTTCCTCCACGCCCAGGCCGCGCAGCAGCGTCATGAGCTGGAAGGCCTTGGCCGTGGGGATCAGCTCGCGGCCCTCGCGCAGCATGTATTTCTCGGTGAGCAGGCCTTCGATGATGGCCGCGCGCGTGGCCGGGGTGCCGAGGCCCTTTTCCTGCATGGCCGATCGCAGCTCTTCGTCTTCCACCTGCTTGCCGGCGCTTTCCATGGCGCCGAGCAGCGTGGCTTCGGAGTAGCGCGCGGGCGGCTTGGTCTTGAGGGCCTTGGGCTCGGCGTACTCCGTGTGGGTCATCTCGCCGGGCTTGACGGGGACCAGCGGCTGGCCCTTGTCGCCGGCCTTGCCGTCCTCGACCTCGTTGGCGGCTTCCTTGCCGTAGATGGCGAGCCAGCCGGGCCTGACGAGCACCTTGCCCTCGGTCTTGAAGCTGTGGCCCACCACCTGGCTGATGCGGGTGGTGACCATGTATTCGGCGCTCGGGAAGAACACGGCCATGAAGCGGCGCACGACCAGGTCGTAGAGCTTCTGCTCGGCCTCGGAGAGGCCGCTGGGCGCCTGCGTGGTCGGGATGATGGCGAAGTGATCGCTGACCTTGGCGTTGTCGAAGATGCGCTTGGAGGGGCGCACGTAGTTCTCGTCCAGCGCCTGGCGCGCATAGGGCGCCAGGTGGCGCATGCCGCTGGTGGCGAGCATGCCGAAGGTGTCCTTGGCCACGGGCAGGTAGTCCTCGGGCAGGGCGCGCGAGTCGGTCCGGGGGTAGGTCAGGGCCTTGTGGCGCTCGTAGAGGCTCTGGGCCAGCGCCAGCGTGGTCTTGGCCGAGAAGCCGAACTTGCCGTTGGCCTCGCGCTGCAGGCTGGTCAGGTCGAAGAGCAGCGGCGATGCCTGGGTGGTGGGCTTGCTTTCCTCGGTGACGGTGGCGGCCTTGCCGCGCACGGCGTCGGCGATCTCGCGGGCGCGCTGGAAGTTCCAGACGCGGTCGGAGCGGGCCTCGGGGTCGGCGCTGTTCTTCTTCCACTGCGGATCGAACCACTTGCCGAGGTATTCGCCGGCCTCGGCATGGAAACCCGCGTGGATTTCCCAGTAGTCGCGGCTCACGAACTGGCGGATCTTTTCCTCGCGCTCGACCACGAGCGAGAGCGTGGGCGTCTGCACGCGGCCGACGGTGGTGAGGAAGAAGCCGCCGTCGCGCGAGTTGAACGCCGTCATGGCGCGCGTGCCGTTGATGCCCACGAGCCAGTCGGCCTCCGAGCGGCTGCGCGCGGCGCTCGCCAGGCCCAGCATCTGCTGGTCGGAGCGCAGGTTGCCGAAGCCGTCGCGGATGGCCTGCGGCGTCATCGACTGCAGCCAGAGGCGCCGCACGGGCTTGCCCAGCCCGCCCTTGGCGCCGCCCGCGTACTGCTCGATCAGGCGGAAGATCAGCTCGCCCTCGCGCCCCGCGTCGCAGGCGTTGACGAGGTCGGTGACGTCCTTGCGCTTGGCGAGCCGCACGACCGCGTTCAGCCGGCTCTTGGTCTTGTCGACCGGCTTCAGGTCGAAGTACGGCGGGATCACGGGCAGGTGCGCGAAGCTCCACTTGCCGCGCTTGACGTCGAATTCCTCGGGCGCCTGGATCTCCACGAGGTGGCCCACGGCGCTGGTGACAACGTAGCGGTCGTTCTCGAAATGGTCTTCGTGCTTCTCGAACTTGCCCGCCGTGGGGGTGAGCGCACGCACGATGTCCTGTGCCACCGAGGGCTTTTCTGCGATTACCAGGGTCTTGGTCATTTTTTGTGGGGTTCGCCCCGGAGGGCGCTTCTACAATTCCGGTCTCTTGCGCGCATACGCGCTTACGCACGCGCCTGCGCATGTGTGCCTATTCAAACTAACAGAGTTTTGCCATGCCCCGCACCGCACCGCCCGCCGCCGACCCTTCCGCCGCCAGGGGCGGCCGCCGCATCCAGGTGCGGCGCTCGGGGGTGCACGGCCGGGGCGTGTTCGCGGCGCAGGACATCGCCGAGGGCGAAGTGCTGGCCGAATACACGGGCGAGGTCATCAGCTGGCAGGAAGCCCAGGACCGGCACCCGCACGATCCGAAGCAGCCCAACCATACCTTCTATTTCCATGTCGATGAAGACCGTGTCATCGATGCAAAGCATGGCGGCAATTCATCCCGCTGGATCAACCACAGCTGCGCGCCCAACTGCTACGCCGACGAACGCGGCGGCCGGATCTTCATCACCGCGCTGCGCAACATCCGCGCCGGCGAGGAGCTGAACTACGACTACGGCCTGATCATCGACGAGCGCTACACCCCCAAGCTCAAGGCCGAATACCCCTGCTGGTGCGGCAGCCCGCAGTGCCGCGGCACGCTGCTGGCACCCAAGCGCGGCTGGGCGCCGCCCGGCCCTTCGGCCCCGCCGCGCGAGGCGCAGACGAAGGTGAAGGCGCAGGCGAAGGCACCGCCGCAACCCGGCCGGAAAGCCGCTGCCCGGCCCGAGACCCAGACCCGGGCCGCCGCCCCCGCGCCGCAGCGCAAGGCCCGGAGCCCCCGCCGGTGACCGCCACGGCCACGCCGCCGCTGCGCTGGACGGCCGAAGCCGTGTGGGAGGCCGTGGCACCCGTGCTGCCGGGCTTCACCGTCGAGGTGCTGCCCCGCATCGATTCCACCAACACCGAACTCATGCGCCGCGCGCGCGCCGGCCAGTGCGAGCCCACGCTGCTCGTGGCCGAGGTGCAGACGGCCGGGCGCGGTCGCCTGGGCCGGCCCTGGCACAACGCGGCGGGCGATTCGCTCATGTTCTCGCTGGGGCTGCCGCTCGCGCCGCAGGGCTGGTCGGGCCTCTCGCTGGCGGTGGGCGTCTCCATCGCCGAGAGCCTGCAGCCGGTGGCCGCGCCGGGCCGCGCGCGCGTGGGCCTGAAGTGGCCCAACGACCTGTGGCTGGACGACGACCGCAAGCTCGGCGGCATCCTCGTGGAGACGGCCAGCCTCATCGGTGCGCCCGAGGCGCCGCACGGCATGGGCCGCGCCGCGCGTTACGTGGTGGCCGGCGTGGGCATCAACGTGCGCCCGCCGCAGGCCGAAGGCCTCTCCACACCACCCGGCAGCCTGCGCGATGTGGACGACCGGCTGGATGCGCCCGCCGCCCTGCTGCGCGTGGTGCCGCCGCTCGTGGCCATGCTGCAGTCCTTCGAGGCCTACGGGTTCGCGCCCATGCAGCCCCGCTTCCAGCAGCGCGACGTGCTGCGCGGCCGCGAGGTCACCCTGAGCGACGGCGGGGCCGGCACCGCGCACGGCGTGGCCGAGGACGGCGCCCTGCTGGTGCTCACGCCCGAGGGCATGCGCGCCGTGACCAGCGCCGAGATCAGCGTGCGGCCGGCCGGGCAGGCCCTGCCCGGCGCCTGAAAGGAAACACCGCCATGCTGCGTGCCGCCGTCCTGGTCCTCGTGCTCGCGAATGCCGGCTATTACGCCTGGGCGCAGGGCCTGCTGCGCGGCTGGGGGCTGGGCCCGGCGGAGCAGTCGGAGCCGCAGCGCCTGGAGCAGCAGATCCGCCCCGAGAGCCTGCGCATCGGCCGGCCCGCGGGCGGCGATGCGGCCACGGGAACGGGCACGGGCGCCCCCGCCCCGGCGGCCGTGGCGCCGGCCGCTGCGGCGCCCGCGGCAGGCCCCTCCACCGCCGAGGCCACGGCCTCCGCACCGGTCGCCGCCGAAACCCACTGCCTGCAGGCCGGCCCGTTCGAGGCCCGCCAGGCCGATGTCCTGCGCACCGCCGCGGCCACAGTGCTGCCCGCCGGCACCTGGAGCCTGGAGACGCTGTCGGTCACGGGCCGCTGGATGGTCTACATGGGGCGCTTTCCGGACGAGGAGGCGCTGGAGAAGAAGCGCGCCGAGCTGCGCGCGCGCAAGGTGCCTTACGACCGGCCGGGCACGGCCCTGGAGCCGGGCCTGTCGCTCGGGCGGTTCACGACGGAAGAGGCGGCCGAGCGCGCGCTGGCCCTGCTCGGCACGCAGGGCGTGCGCACGGCGCGCGTGGTGCAGGAGCGCTTCGACACCACGAGCCACGTGCTGCGCCTGCCGGCCGCCACCCCCGCGCTGCGCACGCAGGCAGAGACGCAGCTGCGCACGGCGCTCGCGGGCAAGCCGCTGCGGGCCTGCGGCTGAGAGCGGCGAACAAAACTCTTCTGGCGTCGTTGCCACGTCTTGTCGTACTGCTCGTACTGCCTGCGACGCAGTGCCTGGCCAGAACCGCTTCGCTGAGTTTTGTGAGCCGCTCCAAACCCCGGCGCACGGCGAACCGGGCCGGGCCAGCGCCCGCTGGCGGAGCGCGTCAGCCGCCCGGGCCCGATACCGCGCTGGCCACCGCGCCGTCGCGGCTCCAGGCGGACAGGCCCCGCGCCAGTTGCCTGGCGAGTGCACTCGCGCCTTCGGAGCGCTCTCCGGCAAACACCACCGCATCGCAGAGATCGTTCTCGCCCGGCGGCAGCAGCGCAGGCGGCAGACCTTCGCGCTGCAGCGCCCAGTCCATGGCCAGGAGCGCGGCCGGCGCATTGCCCGATGGCAGGGGCCGCAGGCTCGCCACCGCCTGGTAGAGCAGCGCGGCGCGCTCCAGCGCACCGAGCGTGCCGCCGGTGCCGCGCTGGCCCTCCAGCCGCGCGCACACCGCCTCCAGGTGGCCGGGCAGCGCCTGTACCGGTGGATAGCTGCGGTATTCCGCCACCCGGGGCTCGGGGCCGGTGTAGTGCAGCACCGCGTGCGGCACCGAGCCCTGCGTGGGGAATCGCTCGCCCCAGGGCGTCGGAACCTGCTCCGTGCCGGCGGGAACGCGCTGGAATTCGTGCGCGCGCAGTCGCCGTGCGTGGGGCTGGCTGCCGTTCACGCGCCAGCCCAGCTCCAGCAGGCCATCGGGCGTGAGGGGGCGGTCCTGCGCCACCCACGACTCCACGGCGCGCGCGGCGGCCTCCCAGGAAGCCTGGGTGACCGTACCGTCGCCGCACTCCCGCTCGAAGAGTGCCCACCGCTGCGCATCGAGCGCGCGCGGGTCGGCCGGCGCGCACGGTGCGGCGATGCCCTCCAGGCTGCGATCCAGGTCATGGCGCTCGGCGGCTGTCCAGGCAGCGGGGCGCAGCAACTCGGCAGCGAACGCCGCTGGCGTGCCCCCGAGTTTCAACCGTTCGTTGCCGGCCTCCCAGCCCGGGGGCAGCTCGTGCAGGTGCGTGTTGTTCGAGAGATCGACCTCCTCCAGCCCGCTCAGCTGCGCCAGTTCCTCGGGCAACCGCTCGAACCGGCAATGCGAGAGCCGCAGTGTGCGCAGCTGCTGCGCCTGCCCGATGGTGCCGGGAAGGCGGTCCAGCCCGAAGTTGCCCGACAGGTCCAGCGTCTCGAGCCGGGGCAGCAGGAACAGATCCGGCGGTACCTCGGTGACGAAGCTGTTGCGCGCCGTGATGGACTTCAGTTGATGGCACCGCGCGAGTGTTTCCGAGAGCTTGTGGAAACCGGTGTTGTTCGAGATGTCGAGGTGTTCCAGATGCTCCAGGCCTTCCAGCCCCGGCGGCAGCTCGGAAAGCGCGAGACCGCTCAGGTCGAGCGTGCGGTCGTTGCGGGTGCGGGCCTGGAGCACGCGGGCGGCGGCCTCGGCGCGGCGCTCGCGGAAATCGTAGGCCAGCGGGTGGGGCTTCGCCGCGCCGCCGAGGTGCAGGCGTGCGGACACGCGCTGCCAGAGCCCGCCCCGCGGCGGCATGCCCGGTGCGGCAACGGACCAGTCCTTGAGGGCCTTGCGGTCGCTGCCGGGTCGGGCGGCCGCAGGGGCGCGCCGGGCGAGCGGCCCCTCCGGGAGAGCAGACGGCGCGCGGCCCCGCCCGGCGGGGGGCGGCACCGGTTCGTCGAGCGCAGGAGGACTGGACACGGAAAACCGGTTGCCGGTCAGGGCGGAGGTGTGGGTCATCGAGGGAATGGGTGGGAATGTGGATCGGGAACCGGACCGTGGGGCCCCGGCGGCCCCCACGGTGCCCGGGCAGGGCCGTCAGGCGGTGGCGACCGCCTGGGGCGCGCGCGCCAGGCGGGCCACGAAGGCATCCATCTGCCGCACCACCTCCTGCAGCAATTCCAGGGCGGTTTCGCCGCTGGCGATCCGGCGGCCGGAAAACAGCGGGGCGATCGGCAGGGCCGGGTCTTCCGGCAGCAGCACCGGGGGCAAGCCGTGCTGTTGCAGGGCCCAGTCCATGGCGGCGAGGGCCGCGGGCTCGTTGCCCTTCTCCAGCGGGCTCAGGGCCACGAAGGCACGGTAGAGCAACATGGCGCGCTCCATGGCGGCCATCGGATCGAGCGCGACACGCGACGGGTCGCCCTGCGCCAGCCAGGCCTCCAGCGCGGCGAGATGGGCCGACAGCGTGGCGGCGGCGGGGTATTCGACGCGCTGGCCGGTGGTGGCGCCGCCCGCCTTGCCGGCAGCGACCGGGGCGATGCTGGCCAGTTCCTGCGTGCGCAGGCGCTCCGTGCCGGCAGGGCGGCAGTTGACCAGCCAGCCCAGTTCGAGCAGGCGCGCGGCGGTGATGGGCTGGCGTTCGCGCATCCATCCCTGCACGGCATCCATGGCGTCCTCGCAGGCTTCCTGCGTGCCGATCCAGTCGGTGCGCACCGACAGCGACAGGCCACCGCGCAGGAAGCGGATCTTGAATTCGAAGTCGTCGTCGTCCCGCATCCGCTCCTGCAGTGCCGGCCAGCCGCCGCTCAAGGCGTCCAGGTGTTCGGCCAGGGTGCCGCGCTGGCGGGGTGTGAGCGGCAGGGGGCGCAGCACCCGGGCCATGATTTCCAGCGGCGTGCCGGCCAGACGCAGGCGGGCATCCGCCGGGTTCCAGCAGGGGGGCAGCTCCTGCAGGCGCAGGTTGTGCGACAGATCGACCAGCTCCAGCGTGGCGAGGCGGTCCATGCCCCTGGGCAGGGAAGACAGCGGGCACTGCGCGGCCTTCAGCTCGCGCAGTGCCGGGGCGTGGCCGGCTTCCGGCGGCAGCGCGCGCAGGTCGATGTTGGCCGACACGTCCAGCACCTGCAGCACCGGCAGCGTGAACAGGCCTGGCGGCAACTGCGTGAGGCCGCAGCCGCGCGCCACGAGCGCGACCAGGCCCTGGCACTGGGCCAGGGTGTCAGGAAGGCCCCTGAGGCCGGGATTGCGGGAGAGATCGAGGCGGGCCAGGCAAGAGAGGCCTTCCAGGCCCGGCGGCAGCGCGGTCAGGCGCAGCGCACTCAGGTCGAGCAATTCGGCGCGCTGCTCGAACGCCAGCAGCAGGCGGCCGATGGCGATCTCGCGGCGCTCCAGGGCTTCGTCGTGGCCGTCGTCGAATGGCACGCCGCGCGCCGTGGCGCGATCGGCGGCCATGGCGAGGTCCCTGCAGCGCTCGGCGAAACCGGCCATCAGCTCTTCGCTGGGCGCCGGGCCGGATTTCTGCACGCGGGCCGCCAGCCGGCCCCAGAGGCCGGAGCTTTCGGCCGCGACCGGGGGCTGTGCCGACGCACGGCCCGGGTCGGCATCGCACCAGGCGTGCAGCGCCTCGTACCAGCGCAGCATTTCGCCCGCTGCATCGGACGTACGCGCCCGCGGCGCCGCGGTTGCCGGCGCACGGCCGGACTCCGGCGGCATGAAGGACAGGATCGGGGCGCCGAAGGGAACGGAGAGCGAGGAAGAAGTCATGGCGGCAGGTCCGGAAGGGGCTGTTCGGAACGGGATGGTCCCAATCTAGGGATCCCCGCACCCGGCGCCGCGCCCCTGCGCGATGGGATACGCGGGAAAGCGAAAACGCCGCTTCGCCCGCCTCCTTCATTCCGCCCTGCGGCACGGCAGGTGACCTTTCAGCCGCTCTGCAAGTGCCGCGGATCGACCTCCAGCAGCCACTGCACGAGCGCGCGAAGGTCGGACTGCAGCCGCGCGAAGCCCTCCGGCTGCGGCGCCAGGGTGCGTTCGTCCATGTAGAGCCGGCGGTTGATCTCCACCTGGATGCTGTGCCGGTGCCGCGCCGGATCGCCGTAGCGGCGCACCAGCTCGACGCCCTTGTACGGGTGGTTGTAGTCCACCCCGTAGCCCCGGGCCCGCAGGAATTCGCACAGCGCCAGCGAGAGCGCCGGGTCGGCGGTGGTGCCGTCGCGGTCGCCGATCACGAAGTCGGCGTGCACGAGGCCGGGGTGCAGCGTGGCGTGGCTGGCGGCCACGGCCGGCATGGAGTGGCAGTTGAGGTGCAGGCTGTAGCCGTGCCGCGCATGGGCCGCGTCGATGGCCTGTGCCACGGCCGCGTGGTAGGGCCGCCAGCAGCGGTCGATGCGCGCGCGCCCCTCGGCCACGGTGAGCGGCCGGTCGTAGATGGGCAGGCCCTCGTCGGTGCACTTCCAGATCAGGCCCTTGCCCAGCCGCACCTTCTGCAGCACGGCGGGGTCGGTGGTGACGGGGTCGGGCCAGGGCGCGTCGAACATCGAGGTGTCGATCTCGGTGGTGTCGCGGTTGGCGTCCAGGTAGATGCGCGGGAAGTGCGCCTCCACCCAGGCCGTGCCGATCCCGGGCGCGAAGGCGTAGAGCTTCTCGACGTGGGTGTCTTCGGCGTGGCGCAGCGTGGCCAGGCCGAGCGCGGGCTGGAAGTCTTGCGGGTAGGCGGTGCCGCTGTGCGGGGAATCGAGCACCAGGGCGGAGCGGCCGGGCACCACGGTCACGGCCTGCCCGCCGGGGGCGGAGCGTGGGTCGGTCAGGGGTGGCTTGGCGGACATCGGAGCGCTCCGGGCGAAGGGTCAGTCGAGATGGATCCGAGCATAGGCGGCAACTTTCTTCATCTTGTCGATTTCCCGCTGGATCTGCCGGGAAAACTCGGCAGGCGCGGTGCCTGACGGGTAGAGCCCCTGCCCCGCCAGCCGGTCGCGCACGGCCGGCTCCTTCAGGGCCGCGGCCACGGCCTGCTGCAGGCGCAGCACCGTGGCGGGCGGCGTGGCCACCGGGGCCACCAGGCCGAACCACGACGGCTCGTTGGCCTGCGGATGCCCCAGCTCGCCGTAGGTGGGCACGTCGGGCAGCACGTCGGCCAGGCGCTGGTGCCAGGATACGGCGAGCGCGCGCAGCTTGCCAGCCTTCACGTGGGGCAGCGTCGAGGCCACCTGGTCGAAGTACACCGGCACCTGCCCGGCGATCACGTCGTTCACCGCTGGGCCGGCGCCGCGGTAGGGGATGTGCACCATCGACGTGCCGGTGCTGATCTTGAACAGCTCGCCCCACATGTGCCCGATGGTGCCGTTGCCCGGGCTGGCGTACGACACCTGCCCCGGGTGCGACTTGAGGTATTGCACGAGGTCGGCGAAGCCCTGCACGGGCAGCACCCTGGGGTTGACCACCAGGATGCCCGGGGCCTTGACCATTTCGGTCACGCCCGCGAAATCGCGCACCGGGTCGTAGGGCAGCTTCGAGAACACGGCGGGGTTCACGCCGTGGGTGGAGACCGTGGCCACGCCCAGCGTGAGGCCGTCGCCGGCCGCGCGCGCCACCTCGGCCATGCCGATGGAGCCGCCCGCGCCGGCCCGGTTGTCGATCACCACCGGCTGGCCCAGCAGCCGCTGCAGCGGCTCCTGCATCGCGCGGCCCGCGATGTCGGTGGCGCCGCCCGGCGGAAACGGCACGACGATGCGCAGCGGCCGCCCCTCCTGCGCCCAGGGGATTCCAGGAAGGACCGATGTGGCGGCCAGCGCCGCGAGCCAGGAACGTCGTTGCATTGGGGGTTTCCTCTCCGGGGAAGCAATGAGGGTAATGGAAGAGCCCCGGCATAAAAGCAATGCATGTGCCGGTTAGCATTCCGATTCGGCATACCTTCATCGCTGCGGCCGGGCTCGACCGGCGCCCTTCCCTGTCCGATCCACCCGACCCCTTCCCGCCATGCCCCTGCGCCGCCTGAACCCGCCCCTGCACCTGCTGCGGGCCTTCTGCACCGTGGTGCGTTTCGGCGGGGTGTCGCGCGCCGCCGAGGCGCTGGATGTGACCCAGAGCGCGGTCAGCAAGCAGGTGCAGGAGCTGGAGCGCTGGGTGGGCGTGCCGCTGTTCGAGCGCAACCGCCAGCGCCTCTCGCTCACCCCTGCGGGCGAGCGCTACGAGCAGGCCGTGCGCGCGCTGCTGGCGCGGCTGGAGGCGGCCACGTTGGAACTCGTCACCAGCGCGCACGACGGCGGCCCCCTGCGGGTGTCGGCGCTGCCCACGTTCGCGGCGCAGTGGCTGGTGCCGCGGCTGCCGGCCTTCCGCCAGCAGCACCCGCGCATCACGCTGCACCTCTCGCAGGCGTTCATCAACGAGCTGCCCGGCCCCGAGCTGGACTGCGCCATCGTGTTCGGCAACGGCCACTGGCCGGGCATGCATGCCCACTACATCGCCGGCAACGACGTGGCGCTGATCGCGCCGCCGCCGGGCGCGCGCGGCCCGGACGGCCCGCTGCCGCCGCTGCGGGCGCCTGCCGACGTGGCCGGCCATGCGCTGCTGCGCCATGTCTCGGCGCCCGACGCCTGGGAGCGCTGGGCGGAGCGCCACGGCATCGCGCGGCTCGACCCGCTCGAAGGGCCGCAGCTCGCGCAGTTCGAGAGCATCATCCGCGGCGTATCGGTGGGCCTGGGCGTGGGCCTCGTGCCGCGCTGTCTGGTGCGCGACGAGATCGCCGCGGGCACCGTCGCCGAGCCGCTGCCGCAGGGCGGCTACACGAGCCGGCTGGGCTACTGGCTCTGCCACGCCGGCGACCGCGCGCAGCCGGCAGCGCTGGCCCATTTCCGCGCCTGGCTGCTGCGGGAGGGAGAAACGCCCGCAGACTGCAACAGCCGCAGCCACATCGGCTGACACGGCGGGCTCCGGATCCAGGGTAATGGAAGCCTTTCAGCCTCCATGCCGCCGGATCCATTGAATAGTTTGCTACATAATTTATAGCAAACGCAAGGTCATTCGCCGCGCACCTCGGCCACCATGCGCTCCAGGCGGGCCAGGTCGGTGACGACGAAGGCCCGGCCGTCCTTGGCCAGCAGGCCCTGGCGCGTGAGGGCCCCCAGCTCGCGCGTGACCTGCTCGCGGTTGGTGCTGATGCGGCTCGCCAGTTCGGCGTGCGCGGGCGCGGGCTCGATGCGGGCGCGGCCCCCGGCGTCCGCCCCGCCGGCCGCGCGCGCCAGGCGCAGCAGTTCGGCATGCAGCCGGTTCTGCACGCCCAGGGTGCTGAGGTCGATCACGCGCTCGGACAGCTCGCGCACCAGCGTGCACAGGCCCTCCACCACGCGCTGCGCCACGCCGGGCTCGGCAGCCATGAGCGCGCGGAAATCGCCGGGCGCCAGGCTCGCCACCAGCGTGGATTCGAGCGTGACCACATCGGCCGACCGGGCGCCTCCGTCGAGCGCGGCGAGCAGCCCGATGGGCTCGCCCGGCCCGCAGTCCCGGAAGGTGACCTGTCGGCCATTGGCCGAATAGGTGGTCACGCGCACCCGGCCCGCGAGCACGAAATACACATCGCCGCCCGCCGCCGCGCGCGAGAACAACCGCCGCCGCGCCGGCAGTTGCTGCCACTGGCACTGCTGCGCGATGCCGTCCAGCCGCGCGGCACCCAGCCCCTCGAACAGCGGAACGCAGCGCAGCGCGAGGCTGGAACGGGCGGCAGGAGCGGGCGGGGTCATGCGGAGGTGAAGGTTGGCGATGGAGGGGCGAGGCAGCGACAGAGCCCGGGCGGCCCCGGTGGCATGCGCGGCCGCCGCGGCACGGCCGGGCTCGCGGCATTATGCTCAGCCGCCCCGCCCTCCCCCCATGCCCCCGCCGCTGTTCACCACCCTGCGCGCGCGCCTGCTGCGCGCCCGCCCCCCCGCGCCGCGCCGGCCCGGCCCCGCCGCGGGCGGCGGGCCGGCCGAGCCCCGGCCCTTCGGCGGCCTGCCCTCGGCGCGCAACCTGCGCTGGGCCAGCGGGCTGACGCTGTGGGCCTACGTGGCACTGCACCTGGCCACGCACGCGGCGGGGCTGGTGTCGCTGCAGGCGGCCGAGGCCACGCGCCGCGCCGTGCACGCCGCCTGGGGCACGGGCGCGGGCACCGCGCTGCTCTACGGCGCGTTCGCCGTGCACCTCGCCATGGCGGGCGTCGCGCTCTGGCGCCGGCACACCTGGCGCATGCCCGCGGTCGAGGCGCTGCGCATCGCGCTCGGGCTGCTGCTGCCGCTGCTGCTGGTGGCCCACGTGGTGGGCACGCGCTGGCTGGGCAGCACCTGGGGGGTGGAGCCGTCCTACCTGCGCATCGTGCGGGCCATCTGGTCGCCCGAGGGCTTCGCGCGGCAGACGCTGCTGCTCACGCTGGCGTGGGTGCACGGCTGCCTGGGCCTGCACCTGGCCATGCGCCACCGCGCGGCCTGGCGCCGCCACCAGCCGCTGCTGCTGGCCGGCGCGGTGCTGCTGCCGGTGCTGGCGCTGCTGGGCGCGCTGTCGATGGGCCGCGAGATCGCCTGGACCGCGCAGGCCCTGCGCGCACCGGCGCCGCCCCGGCCCGCCGGCGAGGCCGCGCGCACGCTGACCGAGGGCCTGCAGATCGGCTGGCTGCTGGCGCTGGCCGCGCTCGTGGGCGCGCGGCTGGCCTGGGGCGCGTTGCGCCTGCGCCGCGGCGAGGGCTACGTGACCCTGCACTACCCGCAGCGCACCGTGCAGGTGCCGCCCGGCACGAGCGTGCTGGAGGCGAGCCGGCTGCACGGCATCGCCCACCTGTCGATGTGCGGCGGCCGCGCGCGCTGCTCCACCTGCCGCGTGCGCGTGGAGGCGCAGGACGGCCACCTGCCGCCGCCGCAGGGCGACGAGCGCCGCACGCTGCGCCGCGTGAACGCGCCCGCCGACGTGCGCCTGGCCTGCCAGCTGCGCCCGGGCGGCAGCGTGCGCGTGGTGCCGCTCTTCCAGCCCGGCGCCACCCCGGCCGCGGCCCGCCTGGGCGGCGAGCGGCAGGTGGCCGTGCTGTTCGTGGACCTGCGCCGCTGGTCGGGCCTGGCCGAGCGGCAATGGCCGTTCGACCTGGCGTGGGTGCTGGACCAGTATTTCGAGCGCGTGGGACAGGCCGTGCGCGAGGCCGGCGGCCTGCCCAACCAGTTCATCGGCGACAGCGTGATGGCCCTCTTCGGGCTGGAGAGCGACCTGCCCACCGCCTGCCGGCAGGCCCTGCGCGCCGCCGCGCTCATCGAGGAACGCATGGACGCCTGGACCGGCGCCTTCCACGCGCAGTTCGACCAGGCGCTGGACTTCGGCATGGGCCTGCACGCGGGCGCCGTCGCCGTGGGGCAGGTGGGCTTCGAGGACACCACCACCTTCACCGCCGTGGGCGAGGTGGTGAACACGGCGAGCCGGCTGCAGGACTACTCCAAGGTGGCGGGCGCGCGGCTGGTGCTGTCGCTCGACGTGGCCCGGTCCGCGGGGGCGCAGGACGCGCTGGGCACGCCCGAGCGGATCGCCGTGCGCGGGCGGTCGCAGCCGCTGCCGGTGCTGCACGTGGCCCGTCCGTCGGCGCTCTGGGGCGGCGCCGCGCGCTGACCGGCGGGGTCGGGCCGGCGGGCCCTATCGCTTGAAACCTGTGCGCTTTCGCACAGACGGGAAAGGGCCCCGGGCGGACACTGACCCCCATGCCGCAACGCACCATCGCAACGCGGCGATCGACCCAACCCCGAAAGGACCTCGCCATGCAAGCACGCAAGACCTCTGCCCTCCTCCTGTCGCTGGCCGCCCTCGCCTTCGTCGGCGTCGCCTCCGCCGCCCCCACCTCGCAAGAGGACTGGTTCGGCGCCGAAGCCGCCGCCCAGGGCCCTTCGCTGACGCGCGCCGAAGTGGTTGCCGACCTGGTGCTGTGGAACCGCGCCGGCCTGAACCATGCGGGCGAAGGCGACCGCACGGCCATCGCCGACGCGGACTACCGCCAGCGCGTGGCCGAATACCGCCGCCTGCGCAGCGGCCCCGAATTCCTCGCCGAAGTGCGCCGCCAGGGCGGCGACACGAGCGCGGTGGCCGGCCAGAACGCCTCCACGGGCGGCAACTGAGGCTCCGGGCCCCGCGGCCCGGGCACCCCGCGCCCGACCGCAGGGCCCTCCCCCAAGGCCTGCAACTGTTGCGTCTGAAACGACCTGTTCTCCCACGCCGCGCAACCCCGGGGAGCACAGTCCAGTCGGACACAGACCTACACGAATCTGTGCGTTTTCGCACAAGCAACGGCCGCCAGGCGGCGCAAACTGACTTCCCATGCAGCACGCAATCCGGCGCGTTGCAGACAGTTCCCAATGCCCGAAGAAAGGACTCAACGCCATGAATCGCAAGCACCTGATCGCCATCGCCACCCTCGCCTTTGCCGGCGCCACGGCCGCTACCGCAGCCCCCGTGTCGCAGGAAGACATGGCCGGCCCGATCCCACTGACCGAAGTGCAGAACCAGCAGCCGCTGTCCCGCGCCGAAGTGGTGGCCGACTGGAACCTGTGGAAGAAGGCAGGCCTGGACAAGTACCAGGCCGGTGACCGCTCCGTCATGAACGACCCGATGTACCAGCAGCGCCTGGCCGAGTACCAGCGCCTGCGCAGCGGCCCCGAGTACGTGGCCGAAGTGCGCCGCCAGGGCGGCGACGTGAGCGCCGTGGCCTCGATGTACGAACACGGCACCGTGCCGATGACGAACTGATGCACCGCGTGCATCCGCAGCAGCCGCACCGCGCGGCTGCCGCGCTCCATGCCCCCGCCCGCGCAGGCCTCCTGCGCAGGTTTTTTCATGGGCGCAGGGGACGCTGAGCTTCCGGCCGCCCCCGTCAGCGCGGCCCGCCGCCCGTGCGCGCCGCGAATCGCACCGAAAAGCACGCGCCCGGCGGCACCTGGCCCGGGTGCGCGTCGTCCAGCCGCACGGCGGCATCGTGCTGGCGCGCGATCTCCAGCACGATGGGCAGGCCCAGGCCCGAGCCGTCCGCGTCGGTGCCCAGCGCGCGGTAGAACGGCCGGAAGACCAGCTCCCGCTCCGCCTCGGGCACGCCCGGCCCGGAATCCTCGACCTGCACGAGCACGACGTGGCCGAACGGATCGGCCAGCACGCGCGCGGTGACCACGCCGGGCCGCTCGCTGCTGGAGGGCGTGTAGTTGATCGCGTTGTCCAGCAGGTTGCGCGCCAGCTCCTTGAGCAGGGTGGGGTTGCCGTCCACCCACACGCCCGGGTCGGCGGGATCGGCGCCTTCGTAGCCCAGGTCGATGGATTTCTCCAGCGCGCGCGGCACGCAGTCGCGCACGGCCTCGCGCACCAGCCGCGCCAGGTCCACCGGCTGGCGCGCGAGCACCGCGCCGCCGGCTTCGGCGCGCGCCATCGCCAGCAGTTGGTTCACCGTGTGCGTGGCGCGGATGCTCGCGCGGCCGATCTGCTGCAGCGAGCGCTTGAGCTCGTCGGTGCTGGTGCCCTCGCGCTGCGCGAGGTCGGCCTGCATGCGCAGCCCCGCGAGCGGCGTCTTGAGCTGGTGCGCGGCGTCGGCGAGGAAGCGCTTTTGCGTGGCGAGCGAATCCTGCAGCCGTCCCAGCAGGTCGTTGACCGAATCGACGAGCGGCGCCACTTCGAGCGGCACCGCCTTGTGGTCCAGCGGGGAGAGGTCGTCCGGGTCGCGCGCGCGGATGCGCTCCTCCAGCCGGTGCAGCGGCTGGATGCCGCGCGCGAGCGCCAGCCACACCAGCAGCACCGCCAGCGGCAGGATCACGAACTGCGGGAGCATCACGCCCTTGATGATCTCGGTGGCGAGCACGCTGCGCTTCTCGCGCGTCTCGGCAACCTGCACGAGCGCCGCGGGCGCGCCGGGCAGCGGCAGGCGCACCCAGATGGCGGCCACGCGGATCTCGATGCCGCGCAGCTCGGCATCGCGCAGCCGCACCTGGCCCGAGAGCGGGCGGTCGTCCTCGGGCGGCGCGGGGCGCGGCAGGTCGCGCTCGCCCGAGAGGTATTCGCCCTGCGGGCCCAGCACCTGGTAGTAGACGATGTCGGATTCGTCCGCGCGCAGGATCTCGCTGGCGGGCTGCGGCAGGTTGAACTGCGCGCGGCCGTCCTGCACGGCGACCAGCTGCGCGAGCGCATGCGCGTTGTATTCGAGCGCCCGGTCGAACGGCTTGTTGGCCAGCCCCTGCGCCACCAGCCAGGTGAGCGCCAGGCTCACGGGCCACAGCAGCAGCAGCGGGGTGAGCATCCAGTCGAGGATTTCACCGAACAGCGAGCGCTGCTCGCGCTGGAAGATCTTCAAGGCCGCCGCCCACACGGCTGCCCCGCCGCGCATGCCTGGAACGTTTTTGGTCTCATGCCGCCGATTCCATTGAAGAGTTTGCTATTCAATCAGTAGCAATCTTGGCGCAGGCAGGGGGCGCGCCCTAGGCCGCGACCTTCTCCAGGCAATAGCCCAGGCCGCGCACCGTGGCGATGCGGATCGGGCCGCGCTCGATCTTCTTGCGCAGCCGGTGGATGTAGACCTCGATGGCGTTGTTGCTGACCTCCTCGCCCCATTCGCAGAGCCGCTCCACGAGCTGCTCCTTGCTGACGAGGCGGCCGGCGCGCTGCAGCAGCACCTCCAGCAGGCCGAGTTCGCGCGCCGACAGCTCCACCAGCCGGCCGTCGATGGTGGCCATGCGGCCGGCCTGGTCGTAGACGAGCGGGCCGTGGCGAATGGTGCTGCTGGTGGCGCCCATGACGCGCCGTGTGAGCGCCCGCACGCGCGCCTCCAGCTCCTGCAGCGAGAACGGCTTGGCCATGTAGTCGTCGGCCCCGTAGTCGAGGCCCTTCACGCGCTCGTCCACGCTGTCGGCGGCGGTGAGGATCAGCACCGGCAGCGCCGAGCCGCGCCCGCGCAGCCGCTTGAGCACGTCGAGGCCATGCATGCGCGGCAGGCCGAGGTCGAGGATCAGCAGGTCGAACTCCTGCGTGGTGGTGAGCACGGCATCGGCCTCGCTGCCGCTCGCCACATGGTCCACCACGGCCCCCGAGCCCCGCAGCGTGCGCAGCAGGCCGTCCGCCAGAACCTGGTCGTCTTCGGCGATGAGGATGCGCATGGGGCTGTCTCCTGGGGGTTCCGTAGGGGCGGGCGCCGGGGCCGGGGCGCTCTCCGGGCGTGGCGTCGATTCTAGGGACAACGCCCCGGCCGCCACCGCGGGGCGGACCCCTAGATGGCGGCGCATGCCGGCCCGGGTCACACTGCGCCGCCGCGCGGGGCCGGGGCGGGATGGTCCCTCCGTCAGTCCTTCGCCCCGTCGGCGCCCGCGTAGGCTTCCAGCCCCAGCACCACGACGGCGGCCACGGCGTCCCCCACCTCCGCGCGGAACTCCTCCTCGGTGCGCGCCACCGCGTCGCGGAAGGCCTGCAGCCACGCCAGTCCGGTCTCGGTGAAGCGCACCCTGCGGGCGCGGGCGTCGCGCAGGTCGGGCTCGCGCACCACCAGCCCCCAGGCCTCGCACTGGTCCACCAGCGCGGCCATCGACTGCTTGGCCATGCCGGCGCGCTCGGCCAGGTCGGTGAGCCGGTCGCCCTGCAGCGAGAGGTGGCGCGTGATGTGGATGTGGGCCGCGCTGATCTGGTCCCGCGCCGCCAGGTTGGACAGCGCCAGCGGCACCTGCACGTCGTGCGCCATGCGCTCCAGCACGCGCGCGTCGAACCGCCGCATGGCATGCCCCAGCAGGCGCCCCAGGTGGGTGAGCCGCCAGGTGTCGCCCTGCGGGGACAGGGAGGCGGGAGGTGGCGGAGGCCCAGGGCGCGGAGGGGATGGGGAAGGCATCGGCACATTGTCAGCCAAACTGACCAAAAACGGCATTGTTCGCGAGATATGTCACCCCTACACTACTGATCAAGCATCCAGCCTGTGGTTGAAGACAGTTGCCCAACCACCCAGGCGCCCCGGATGCACCGATCCGTTTTCTCCCTCTTTTTTCCAGGAGTTTCCCCATGGACGCACCCGTCAAGAACAACGCCGCCGCCACCGAAAAAGCCAAGGCGCTGCAGGCCGCCCTCGCCCAGATCGAAAAGCAGTTCGGCAAGGGCACCATCATGCGCCTGGGCGAAGGCGAGGCCATCGAGGACATCCAGGTCGTCTCCACCGGCTCGCTGGGCCTGGACGTCGCCCTGGGCGTGGGCGGCCTGCCACGCGGCCGCGTGATCGAGATCTACGGCCCGGAATCGTCCGGCAAGACCACGCTCACGCTGCAGGTCATCGCCGAGATGCAGAAGCTGGCCGGCACCTGCGCCTTCGTCGATGCCGAGCACGCACTCGACATCCAGTACGCCCAGAAGCTCGGCGTGCACGTGCCCGACCTGCTCATCAGCCAGCCCGACACCGGCGAGCAGGCCCTGGAGATCGTCGACAGCCTCGTGCGCTCGGGCGCCGTGGACCTGATCGTCGTCGACTCGGTCGCCGCGCTGACCCCGAAGGCCGAAATCGAAGGCGAGATGGGCGACGCCCTGCCGGGCCTGCAGGCCCGCCTCATGAGCCAGGCGCTGCGCAAGCTCACGGCCACCATCAAGAAGACCAACTGCATGGTCATCTTCATCAACCAGATCCGCATGAAGATCGGCGTGATGTTCGGCAGCCCCGAAACCACCACCGGCGGCAATGCGCTGAAGTTCTACGCCTCCGTGCGCCTGGACATCCGCCGCACCGGCACCATCAAGAAGGGCGACGAGGCCATCGGCAACGAAACCAAGGTGAAGGTGGTGAAGAACAAGGTGAGCCCGCCCTTCAAGACGGCCGAGTTCGACATCCTCTTCGGCGAAGGCATCAGCCGCGAGGGCGAGATCATCGACATGGGCGTGAATGCGCGCATCCTCGACAAGAGCGGCGCCTGGTATGCCTACAACGGCGAGAAGATCGGCCAGGGCCGCGACAACGCGCGGGAATTCCTGCGCGAGAACGCCGACCTCGCCCGCGAGATCGAGAACCGGGTGCGCGAAGGCCTGGGCGTGTCGCTGCTGCCCCCGGCCGCGCCCGGCGCCGCCCCCAGCGCCAGCGAAGAGGCCTGAAGCCCGGGCACCGGGGCACCGGCCGGCCCACCGCCCACGGCGGGTGCGGTCAGCCGGCGCCCGCCGTTTCCGCTTCGACGATGCGCCACACCCCCTCCCCCCCCACCCTGTCCCTGAAGGGCCGCGCGCTGCGCCTGCTGGCGCAGCGCGAGCATTCGCGCCCCGAACTGGAGGCCAAGCTCGCGCGGCACGTCCAGGAAGGCGATGACCTGCGCGCCGTGCTGGACGAACTCCAGGCCAGGGACTTCATCAACCCGGGCCGCGTGGCCGAATCGGTCGTGCACCGCCGGGCGGCCAAGCTGGGCACCCAGCGCGTGGTGCAGGAACTGCGCGCCAAGGGCCTGGACGATGCCCTCGTGCGCGCAACGGCCGAACGCCTGCGCGGCAGCGAGCAGGCGCGCGCCCTGGCGGTCTGGCGCCAGCGCTTCGGCACCCCGCCCGGGACACCGCAGGAGCGGGCACGCCAGATGCGGTTTCTCGCGGCGCGTGGGTTTGCGGGCGAGATCGTGCGGCGCGTGGTCGGCGGCAAGGCGGCGGACGACGAGGATGGGGCCGCCCCGGACGGCGCATCCGACTGATGGGCTGGTCGTCGATGGGCTGAACCGGCGGGCCCCGCGTTGCCCGCTGGCGGCTTTCGCGCCGCGCCCTGGAATGCCGCCGTGGGGCCCGCCCGATGGGTCTTCCAGCCGGGCACCTGCACGCCGCGGCGCCGCGGCAGCCGCTAGCCCAGGAGCCGCTCGGGATTGGCGTCGATCTTGGCGAGCGCCTCGCGCGTGGCGCGCAGGGTGAGGGCTTCTTCTTCCTGCGGCACGAGCAGGCCGGCCTGCAGGTAGGCGGCCATGCGCTTGACCTGCAGCAGGTAGCTGCTGCCGTCGGGCGCCGCGAAGAGGTGCAGCTGCCGGCGCTCGCTGTGCCAGGCGTACTGCACCTGCGCCGAGGCGCCGTTGTGGTCCAGCGTGAACCACGCGCCGATCTGCAGCTCGCGCGCCCAGGCCACCATGGCCTCTTCCACCGGCGCGCCGTTGTCGGCCACCACATGGATGGCCGACGCGTCGATGCCCAGCATCATTTCGAGGTAATCGGCATCGAGCGGGATCTCGCCGAGCGTCGCGTCGCTCATGAAATCCTCCAGGTGGCCCAGCCGCTTGGCCATCGCATCGATGTGGGCCTGGGGGATGGACGCCGTCTTCGACAGGAACGCGTCGGCGAGCGTGTCGGTCAGGATCTTGATGTGCGCATCCTGCGGCGCACCCACCACGCCCAGCATCCCCAGGCCCTGGCGCAGGCACTGCAGCAGCCCCGGCAGGCTCTGAATGACCTGCGCGCGGTCGGCGCGCTGCGGCTTGGCGCTCGCGGCCCACACCAGGTCGGTGGCCGCGCGCTTGAAGGCAATGGTGTCGGCGTGCTGCGCCCCGCTGCGCACGGCCGAGAGGGCCAGCACCTCCGCCCAGGTGCGGAACAGGAAGCTGCGGATCTCGTCGCGCACCGGCATGTCCTTGAGCAGGTTGCGCAACTCGATGGTGTACTGGATCGCCATCGTCTCCTTCTGCTCGACCTGCTGGGCCACGCTCACGATGCGCGAGGTGGCCTGCGGGGCCGTGAGGTACTTGGAGAGGAAGGCCTCGAATTCGCCCAGCACGAGCTGGAACACGCGCTGGCCGGTCTCGGGGTACTGCTCGATCACCTGCACCACGCGGCGGATCTCGGACTCCAGCGCGCTGCCCTGGATGGCGGTGGTGTCGAAGCCCAGCACGACGCCGCCCATGCGGTCGATGAGCTGGCGCGCCGGGTGCGCGACGTCGCTGAAGAACTCGGGCTCGGCCAGCGCCACGCGCAGCACGGGCACCTGCAGCCGCGCGAACCACACGCGCACGGCGGGCGGAATGCGGTCTTCGCTCAGGATGCTCTGGAACATCAGCGCGACCACTTCGATGATCGCCTTCTCGCCCGGCGTCGCGGCCTTGGCCTTGAGTTCGGCCGAGCGCTCGCGCACGGCGCCCACCACCTGCACCACCGCCGCGGGGCTGTAGTAGTCCTGCACCAGCGTGGCCACGCCGCTGCGGTAGAAACTGTCGGCCTCCAGCCGCTGCTCGGCAAGGGCCTGCAGGAGCGCTGCCGAGGCCGGGGCCGCCGGGGCGGCAACCGCACCACCACCACCACCACCGCTGGCGCCACCGCCATCGAATGCGCCGTTCGCGACGCGCCCCGAGCCGGAGACGGCGAAGGCCGCGATCGCCGGCTGCACGAGCAGGCGGCGCAACTGGCCCATCACGCCCTGGGCGCGCTGCCGTGCCCGCCCCAGCGGCGTGCCGCCGTAGGCCGTGGCCTGCGCCCCGGGGAAGCCCGGCGGCATGGCCAGGCGCGTGGTAGCTCCGGCGGCGGCGCCGGGCGGCACCTGCCACTGGGCAGCGGCGGCACCGGGGGGATGCATGGCGCTTCCTGGGCCGGTGGGAGCGCCCAGGCCGGCCTGCACCGTGGATCCGCCGGCCGTGCGGCGCACGCGCGAACGCAGGTCGTTGTCGGGGCGCACGCCCTGTTCCGTGAAGAACGCCACCAGCGCCTGGTACTGCGCCTGCACCAGCGTGCCCACTCCGCGCTGCAGGGGGCCGATCAGGGCCTGCAGGTCGGAGCGCAGCAGGCCGCACGCGACCCACGGATCCACCAGCCGCAGCGCCAGGGTTTCGGGGCGCAGGATGTCCTGCTCGCCGAGGTCTTCGCCTTCGAGGTGCTGCACATACTGGCGCACCGCGTCGAAGGCCGCGGCCGTCTGCTCCATGACCGACTGGCCGATGCGCAGGGCGACGATCCGGTTCTCGACCACATCGTCGCTCACCAGCTCCAGGCCGGCGAGCGAAGGGCCCGCCGCCGCGAGGGCCGCGCTGCGTGTGCTGACGAGGGGGGCGAGCGCTTCGCGCAGCGCGCGGTTGGCGCCGGCGACCCAGGCGGCATGGAACTGCTGGTAGCGCATCCACAGGTCGCGGCGGTCCTGCATTTCGCGCTGGGTGGCCGTCTGGCCCATGAGCTGGGCGGTGAAATCCTGCAGCTCGCCATCCAGGCCGGAGAGCCCTGCGCACAGCCCCTCGATGAAACGCTGCCGGCCGTGCCGTGCAAGGCGCCGAGCGTTCGAGAGGGAAGTGGACGGAGTCTCCATACGCCGCGGATTATGAGTGCGCGCCAGCGTTCCAGGGATATGGATTTCCGCGCATGCCGGAGGTGCAATCCACGGCACGGAATCCGCGGTCCCGCGCATGATGGAACGCGCGATGCGGCGCCGGCCGGCCGCCCGGCGGAGTGCCCGCGAAGCCCCCTGCCGGCGGCACCGGCGGCCGGGGCTGACCGGTCATGCCGAGGGTGCCCGCAATGGAATGGTCAGACCGCGGCGCCGGCGTTCGGATCGTTGGGGTCACCTTCCTTGCGGGGAGGGGCCTTCACGAGATCCTCGCGCTTGATGCCGAGCCACATCGCGATGGCGGCGGCCACGAACACCGAGGAATAGATGCCGAACAGGATGCCGATGGTCAGGGCCAGCGCGAAGTAGTGCAGGCTCGGGCCGCCGAAGAAGAACATCGACAGCACCATCGCCTCGGTCGAGGCGTGGGTGATGATGGTGCGGCTCATCGTGCTGGTGATGGCGTGGTCGATGACCTCGTGCGTGGTCATCTTGCGGTACTTGCGGAACGCCTCGCGGATCCGGTCGAAGATCACCACGGACTCGTTCACCGAGTAGCCCAGCACGGCCAGCACGCCGGCCAGCACGGCGAGCGAGAACTCCCACTGGAAGAACGCGAAGAAGCCCAGGATGATCACCACGTCGTGCAGGTTGGCGATGATGGCCGCGACGCCGAACTTCCACTCGAAGCGGAACGCCAGGTACACCACGATGCCGATCACCACCATGGCCAGCGCCATGAGGCCCCCGTGCACGAGCTCCTCGCCCACCTGCGGGCCCACGAACTCGGTGCGGCGCAGCGTGACGCCGGCATCCTGCGCCTTGAGCGCGCCGATGACCTGCTCGCTCTGCTGGGCGGAGGTCACGCCCTTCTGCACGGGCAGGCGGATCATCACGTCGCGCGAGGTGCCGAAGTTCTGCACGATCACGTCGGTGTAGCCCAGGCCCGACACCGCCTCCCGCACCTTGCCGATGTCGGCGGTCTCGGTATAGGCCACCTCCATCACGGTGCCGCCCGTGAACTCGACCGACAGGTGCAGGCCGCGCGTGACCAGGAAGAACACGGCCAGCGCGAAGGTGATGAAGGAGATCGCGTTGAAGACCAACGCGTGCTTCATGAAGGGAATGTCTTTTTTGATGCGGAAAAACTCCATGGCGAGTCTTCCTCCTTCAGTTCGTCTTGGCAGGCACGGACGGCGCTGCCGGGGTGTCGGGGCCCGGCTTCCAGACCTGGCCGATGGACACGCTCTTGAGCTTCTTCTTGCGGCCGTACCAGAGGTTCACCAGCCCGCGCGAGAAGAACACGGCCGAGAACATGCTGGTCAGGATGCCGATGCAATGCACCACGGCGAAGCCGCGCACCGGGCCCGATCCGAAGGCCAGCAGCGCCAGGCCGGCGATGAGCGTGGTCACGTTGGAGTCCAGGATGGTCGCCCACGCGCGCTCGTAGCCCGCGTGGATGGCCGCCTGCGGGGCGACGCCCGCGCGCAGTTCCTCGCGGATGCGCTCGTTGATCAGCACGTTGGAGTCGATCGCCACGCCCAGCGCAAGCGCCATGGCCGCGATGCCGGGCAGCGTCAGCGTGGCCTGCAGCATCGAGAGCGCGGCCATCAGCATGAGCACGTTCACCGACAGGGCGATCGTGGAGAACACGCCGAAGAGCGCGTAGTAGATGCACATGAACACCGAGATGGCGACGAAGCCCCAGACCACGCTGTGGATGCCGCGCTGGATGTTGTCGGCGCCCAGGCTCGGGCCGATGGTGAATTCCTCGATGATCTCCATCGGCGCGGCCAGCGAGCCGGCGCGCAGCAGCAGCGACGTGTCGTTGGCTTCGGCGGTGGTCATGCGGCCGGAGATCTGCACGCGGCCGCCGCCGATCTCGGAGCGGATCACGGGGGCCGTCACCACTTCGCCCTTGCCCTTCTCGAAGAGCACGATGGCCATGCGCTTGCCGATGTTCTCGCGCGTGATGTCCTTGAAGATGCGCGCGCCCTTGGCGTCGAGCGTCAGGTTGACGGTGGGCTCCTGCGTCTGGCCGTCGAAGCCGGGCTGCGCGTCGGTGAGGTTCTCGCCCGTCAGCACGACCTGCTTCTTGACGATGATCGTCTGGCCGTTGCGGTCGGGGTACTTCTCGCTGCCGAACGGCACGGCGCCCGCACCGCGCTCGGCGCCGCGCGCCTCGGTGCTCTCGTCCACCATGCGCACCTCGAGGGTGGCGGTGCGGCCCAGGATGTCCTTGGCCTTGGCGGTGTCCTGCACGCCGGGCAACTGCACCACGATGCGGTCGGTGCCCTGCTGCTGGATCACGGGCTCGGCCACGCCGAGTTCGTTGATCCGGTTGTGCAGCGTGGTCATGTTCTGCTTGAGCGCCTGGTCCTGCACCTTGCGCAGCGCCTCGGGCTTGATGGTGGCCCGCACGCGCACGCCTTCGCCGTCGGGGCTCGCGGTGGCCACGAGGTCGGGGAACTGGTCGGCGATCAGGTTGCGCGTGGCCGTGGCGGTGGCCTCGTCGCGCAGGCGCACCTCGATGGCCTGGCCTTCGCGGTTGATGCCGCTGTGGCGGATGTTGCGGTCGCGCATGAAGGTGCGCAGATCGCCCGCGAAGGACTCGGCCTTCTTGGAGAGCGCCGCCTGCATGTCCACCTGGAGCATGAAATGCACGCCGCCGCGCAGGTCCAGCCCCAGGTACACGGGCTGCGCGCGCAGCGCCGTGAGCCACGACGGGGAGCGCGAGACGAGGTTGAGCGCCACGATGTACTGCGGATCGGCCGCGTCAGGCACGAGCGCCTTCTGGATCGCGTCCTTGGCCTTGAGCTGGGTGTCGGGCGTGTCGAAGCGCGCGCGCACCGAGTTGCCGTCGAAGCTCACCGCATCGGTGGCGATGCCCGCGCTCTGGAGCACCTCTTCCACGCGCCGCTGCAGGGAAGCATCGATCTTGAGCGTGGACTTGGCCGAGGAGACCTGCACCGCAGGCGCCTCGCCGAACATATTGGGCAGGGAATACAAGATACCCACGAGCAGCACGACCACGAGGATCGCGTACTTCCAGACCGGATAACGGTTCATGATCGCGCTCTTATCTCAATTAACCACGGCGTACCGCGCCACCGGCGGTGCCTGAAACCGGCGCGGCCCCAGCCAGCGGGCGCCGTGGAACTGGCTTTGCCAGGCCACCGGCGTCGTCCCCCTCCCCGCGCGCAGCGCGAGAGACGGGGGAAGCGGCGCAGCCGCCCAGGGGGTTGCCCCTCATTTCACGGTGCCCTTGGGCAGGACCTGGGAGACGGCGCTGCGCTGGATCTGCACTTCCACGTTCGGTGCGATCTCGATGTGCAGGAAGCCTTCGGACAGGCGCGAGACCTTGCCGACGATGCCGCCGGCCGTGGCCACTTCGTCGCCCTTGGCGATCGCCTCGATCATGGCGCGGTGCTCCTTCTGGCGCTTCATCTGGGGCCGGATCATGATGAAGTACAGCACCACGAACATCAGCACCAGCGGCAGCATGCCCGTGAGCGAGGACATCATGTCGCCGCCAGCGGGCGCGGCGGCCGGGGCGGTCTGGGCGAAAGCGGAAGAGATAAACACGGCAACAGGCTCCGTTGGAAAGGATGGTCGTTGGAATGCGGCCGATCGGACCGATCGGGGCCGGGATGCGGCGCCCCCCGGAGGGCAACAGGCGATTGTATGCGGCGCCTTCCGGGGGGCAGGCACCATAACCCGCGCGCCGTTGGGTTATGCGGGCAGCGGGACCGGGGCGGTTGCCATGGGGTGGATTCACGGTGGGATTGCGCCCATGCCGTCGATTTTGCTGGATTTTTAGCTATTGAAAATATAGCAATCACCCACCATCGCTGACATTCAGCCCCTGCCCGATGCCGGGCAGGCCTCAGCGGCCGGGAATGCGATAGCGCTTGTGGGTGTAGAAGGTGTTACCGCCGAGGGTCTTGAACTCTACAAATTCAGGCGATGGTGACCGGCTGCCCTTCGTTCTCCACGCAAAAAGTCCCGTGGGACTGGGATCGGGACGCAGCGGCTCTGTCGCCGTGGAGAGGGCAGCTTCATAAAACGCTGCGTATTTCTCCTGCCATCCATTGGTGGCATCGTTGAGGATGGCCATCCGGGCCTCGATCATCTTCTGCTTTTCTTTGTCAATTTGAGGGTAATGCTCGAAACCCTCGAATTGCACACTGCCCCGGTCGCTCGCGGTCACGATGCCCCGAATGTCCCGCGCACCGGCTGCCATGAACTCCTTGGTACTGCCGGAATCGAGTCGGTTCGCAATCACGCGGCGCATCATGCGCATGGCTTCCCTTGCATCTTCCGAACTGCTGATTCCAGTGAAAGCCCATTCCTGGGGAGCCGGCACCTCCACCAGAAAAAGCCGCACCAACAGCCCTGCATCCGAGCCAGGGTCCGGCAGGCTCACTGCCTTCTTCACCGTCACACTCACCAGCGCCGGAGTGATCGTCAGCGCAGAGTCTCTCGCGCCGCGTTCCGATTTCATCATCAGCTTGGCGCTGCCAGCGCTGCGTGCAGTGACCGCGAAGGCCCAGGAATCCGCCCGGCTGTTGTGTGTTGAACCCGTGACCTCCAGCACGTTCGGGTAGTCGCTCACCGCCACTAGCGTGTAACGCTTGTCGATCGCTTCGAGCTTGACCCGCAACACATTGCCCTCGACAAGCGTGATTGATGCAGGGACCGGCTTGTTATGTACGTATCTCAGGATGGCATTGGGCATCTGAAGCAGGAATCTCTCTTGGAAAAAGTAATTCTTGTGTTTTCGGGGATTACCGCGTCGGCACCGCCCTGAACGCGGGCATGCGTACGCTAGTGCCCACACGCTTGCATTGAGCAAACATGTGGTTGACCCAGGGCCGACCCACGAGAAAAGTGCTGGTCCCCACGTCCTCATCCGTTGGAACCACGCCTGTCTTGAGATTGATCCTGCCCGTGGCGTAAGCCAGCGCCTGTCCTTCGGTCACAGGATCAAGCGCTGGATCCGGGCGATAACTTTGCCCGTGCCGGACGACATTGATCCTCTGGATGGTTGCCCCTTCACGCCAGATCATCCACAGCAGACTTTCACCCTGTTCATCGCCTGGCCCCGGATCGAGCGACTGCTGCACAAAGCAGAAATTGTTCAGCTGAAGCGAACTCTCCCTTGTTGCCAGATAGGAGCGCAGCGTTTCCCGCCCAGGCACACGCCGGGTGTCGGGCCGGGAGAACGCAGGGTCGATGGCGGGATAGGGCGTGCGTACCGGCGCGGATGCCGCCTGCGCGGCTGGTTCGGCGGTTGCTGCAGCCGCAGCAGGAAATGCGGCTGCCAGGGCGAACGCCAGTGCGAAGGTGGCGCGGGCACGTCGTAGAACGGTCAACATGGTTCGGGGTCTCCTCCGGAAGGCCCCGGACTATAAAACCGAAGCGATGCCCCATGGGCCAACCCATCAGTTGTTTGACGGCCATGCCGTCGGTTTCATTGAAGAGTTTGCTATCTTTTCAGGAGTGGTTCTCTTTGCGATGCAGGGGCGGATCGAACGGAGGGATCCGGATCCTGGCGCCCACGCGCCGGCACTGCGTGAGCAGGCGATCCACCCAGGGGCGGCTGACGAGGGACGTGCTGCCGCGCAGGTCTGCGTCGGTCGGAACCACATCGGTCCGGAGGTTCACGATCCCGCTGGACGACGCCATGGCACGGCCGCGGGTCGGGTCGTCCAGTGCGGCGTCCGGCACATAGCGCTCTCCTTGCCGAACGGTATTGAGGTCCTGGATCCTCGCCCCTTCCCGCCAGACCATCCACACCATGCTTTCCCCTCGGGCGTTCGGCGTGCGGGGTTCGAATGACTGCTGGACGAAGCAGAAGGTATTCGACTGCCGGGTGCGCTCCAACTCGGTCAAGAACGCCCGCAGCGCCGCCCCACTCGGCATGCGCCGGGGGTCGGGCCGGGAAAACGCAGGATCGGCACGCGCACCGGCTGCGGCAGATGGCGCCTGCATCGCCGTTTCAGCGGCCGGGGCGAACACAACCGCCAGCCAAAGCGCCAGCACGCGGTTGACACAGGCAGAGCATGCGATGGCTCTCATGGGGCAGCTCCTTCAGAGGAGCGGCACTATACGGTCCAAGCGGCGCCCACCGGCGTCACTGGGCCTGCTTTTCGGGATTGCTAAATAGGTATTTGAACCGGTTCATCCCACAAACGCGTGCTCTCAATGCAGCCCACCTGGGGCTGCAGCACAGCGCCGAACTTGCGCCGCCAGATAAACAGCAGCGCATCCCTGAGCGCCTGTGCGCTCTTGCTGTACGCATGGGTCTTTCTGCGCAGGCGTGCCAAATAACAGCGCAGCTTGTTGTTCAGGCTCTCAATGTGATGGGTATGGGCTTTGCCCACCGTATGGCGCCTGCCCGCGAGGACCGCAAGATAGGGCCTGTGGTGGTCGGTGCAGTATTCAATGTGGGCTGCACTCGCAGAGGGCGGCAATTGCTGCTGCAGTACCCGGGCGGTGGCAGCTCCTCTATCGCCCAGGGCCCAGCCCACGATGCGGTGCGTGCTGCGCTCTATGGCCCACCAGAGCCAGATGGGTCTTTTTTGGAACCCGCGTAGCTCCACATCTCGTCGATCTCCACGACCTGCTGGGTCGCAGGTGGTATCGGCTGCAGGGCTTGGTCTGCCACCTCCTTGCGCACCCAGTTCAGCACGGAGTTGTGGCTCACCCCCACGATGCGCTCGATCGCCCTTGCAGACATGCCTTCGGCATACAGCGCCAGTGCCCGCTCCCGGGTCTGGCTGTCGATCAGACGGTAGTTCTTGTCGCCGAAGGTTCGCCCGCAGGCTTTGCACGCCCAGCGTCGGTGACCATGTCGGCTCGTACCGGCGTTGCGGACTTCTTGGTGCTGGCAGTCGGGGCATTGCAGGGTCATGTGGGCGAGCATGCCTCCGATTGCGTCTTTGGTCTACTACCTGGTTAGCAATCCCTGCTTTTCGCCCCATGCCGCCGATTCCATTACAAAGTTTGCTACGAATTTAATAGCAAATGCTTTGCCCGGCAGGGGCCGCGGCCTGCCGCGGGCCGCATGCAGCCACCGCCCCCTCGCCGGCCCCTCACGCGCTCTGCCGAAGCCCCTGCCCGGCCGGCGCGGCGCGCCAGCGGGCCATGAGCTGGGTCCACTGCGTGCGGGCCGTGCCCAGGTGGCGCTCCTTCACGTGGCCGTAGCCGCGGATCTGCTCGGGGATGCGGGCGATGTCCGCGGCCAGCGGCAGGTTCTCGGCGGTGAGGCCGGTGAGCAGCTCTTCGATGCAGGCGCGGTATTCACGGATCAGCGCGCGCTCGGTGCGGCGCTCTTCGGTGCGGCCGAAGGGATCGAGCGCCGTGCCGCGCAGGCCCTTCAGCTTGGCGAGCACGCCGAAGGCCTTGCGCATCCAGGGGCCGTAGGCCTGCTTGACCAGTTCGCCGCGCTCGTTCTTCTTCGCCGTGAGCGGCGGCGCGAGGTGGTGCACGACGCGGTAGTCGCCCTCGAACATGCCGGCGATCCTGTCGGTGAAGGCGCGGTCGGTGTGCAGGCGCGCGACCTCGTACTCGTCCTTGTACGCCATGAGCTTGAACAGGTAGCGCGCCACGGCTTCCGAGAGGCGCGTGCCGGTGGCGACGCGCGCCTCGGCCGCCTGCACCTTCTCGACGAAGGCGCGGTATTCGGCGGCATAGGCGGCGTTCTGGTAGCCCGTGAGGAATTCCTCGCGCCACGCGATGACCTCGGCGAGCCCGGGCTTCTTCACGAACTGGATGACCTGCGCGGTCTGGAACAGCGCCCGCACCGCGGCCAGGTCGTGCGCGCAGCGGCGGCCCCATTCGAACGCGGCCTTGTTGTTGTCCACCTGCACGCCGTTGAGCTCCATGGCGCGCATGAGCGCGGCGAGCGACAGCGGCACGCGGCCCTTCTGCCACGCGTAGCCGAGCATCAGCGGGTTGGTGTAGATGCTGTCGCCCAGCAGTTGCATCGCGACTTCCTCGGCATCGAAGCTGCCCAGCAGTTCATCGCCCACGGCCGAGGCGATGGCCGTGTCGCAGTGCTGGCCGGGGAACTGCCAGTCGGGGTTGTGCACGAAGGACGCCGTGGGCGATCCATGGTTGTTGAGTGCCACGAAGGTGCGGCCCGGCTGCATGGCGGCCATGGTGGTCTTGAGCGAGGCGACGATGGAATCGCAGCCGATGATGAGGTCGGCCTTGGCCGTGTCCACCTTGGTCGTGTAGATGGCTTCGGGCCGGTTGGCGATCTGCACATGGCTCCAAGTGGCGCCGCCCTTTTGCGCCAGGCCCGCCGCGTCCTGCGTGACGACGCCCTTGCCCTCCAGGTGCGCGGCCATGCCGAGCAGCGAGCCGATGGTGATCACGCCCGTGCCGCCCACGCCCGCCACCACGATGCCCCAGGCCTGCTCGGCCACGGGCAGCACCGGCTCCGGCAGCGGCGGCAGCGCGGAGAGGTCGCCCTTCTTTTCCTTCTTGGGTTTCTTGAGCGTGCCGCCCTCGACGGTCACGAAGCTCGGGCAGAAACCCTTCACGCACGAATAGTCCTTGTTGCACGTGCTCTGGTTGATGCGGCGCTTGCGGCCGAATTCGGTCTCCAGCGGCTCCACCGACAGGCAGTTGGACTGCACGGAGCAGTCGCCGCAGCCTTCGCAGACCAGTTCGTTGATGACCACGGTCTTGTTGGGCGTGGCGAGCGTGCCGCGCTTCCTGCGCCGGCGCTTCTCGGTGGCGCAGGTCTGGTCGTAGATGATGGCCGTGCAGCCGGGGATCTCGCGGAATTCGCGCTGGATGCGGTCCAGCTCGTCGCGGTGGTGCACGGTCACGCCCTCGGCCAGCGCCACGCCGTCGTACTTGGCCGGCTCGTCGGTCACGATGACCAGCTTGGCGATGCCCTCGGCCTTGAGGCTGGCCATGATCTGAAGCACCGAGTGGCCCTCGGGCCGCTCGCCCACCTGCTGGCCGCCGGTCATCGCCACGGCGTCGTTGTAGAGCACCTTGTAGGTGATGTTGGTGCCGGCCGCGATGCTCTGGCGGATGGCGAGCAGGCCGCTGTGGAAATACGTGCCGTCGCCCAGGTTGGCGAACACGTGCTTTTCGGTGGTGAAGGGCTGCTGGCCCACCCAGGTCACGCCCTCGCCGCCCATCTGCGTGAAGGTGGAGGTGTTGCGCCCCGGCATCCAGTTGACCATGTAGTGGCAGCCGATGCCCGCCACCGCGCGCGAGCCTTCCGGCACGCGGGTGCTGGTGTTGTGCGGGCAGCCGCTGCAGAACCACGGCGTGCGGTCGCCGGTGTCGGTGGCGGTCGCGGCGAGCGAGCGCTCGCGCGCATCGATCACCGTGAGGCGGGCGTCCATGCGGGCCACCACGTCTTCGGGCACGCCGAGCTTCTTGAGCCGCTTGGCGATGGCGCGCGCGATGATCGCCGGGGTGAGGTCGGCCTTGGGGCGCAGCAGCCAGTTCTGGCTCGGGTTGGCCATGGACCATTCGCCGCCGGAGTTGTCGCCCTCCACTTCGTCGAACTTGCCCAGCACGTTGGGGCGCACGTCGGCGCGCCAGTTGTAGAGCTCCTCCTTGAGCTGGTACTCGATGACCTGGCGCTTTTCCTCGACCACCAGGATCTCCTGCAGCCCCTGCGCGAAGTCGCGCGTGATCGTGGCTTCCAGCGGCCACACCACGTTCACCTTGTGCAGGCGGATGCCCAGGCGGCGGCAGGCGTCGTCATCGAGGCCCAGGTCGATGAGGGCCTGGCGCGTGTCGTTGTAGGCCTTGCCGCTCGCGATGATGCCGAAGCGGTCTTGCGGACCCTGGATCACGTTGTAGTTGAGCCGGTTGGCGCGGATGTACGCCAGGGCCGCATACCACTTGTAGTCCATGAGCCGCGCTTCCTGCTCCAGCGGCGCATCGGGCCAGCGGATGTGCAGGCCGCCGGGCGGCATCGCGAAATCCTCGGGCAGCACGATGTTCACGCGGTCGGGGGCCACCGAGATGCTGCTGGACGATTCCACCACCTCCTGGATCGTCTTCATGCCCGACCACACGCCCGAGAAGCGGCTCATGGCGAAGGCGTGCAGGCCCATGTCCAGGATGTCCTGCACGCTGGACGGGAAGAACACCGGCAGGCCGCAGGCCTTGAAGATGTGGTCGCTCTGGTGCGGGGCCGTGCTGCTCTTGCTGATGTGATCGTCGCCCGCGATGGCGATCACGCCGCCGTGCCGCGCGGTGCCGGCCATGTTGGCGTGCTTGAACACGTCCGAGCAGCGGTCCACGCCCGGGCCCTTGCCGTACCAGATGCCGAAGACGCCGTCGTACTTGCGCTTCTCGGGGTACAGGTCGAGCTGCTGCGTGCCCCAGACGGCGGTGGCGCCCAGCTCCTCGTTCACGCCGGGCTGGAAGACCACGTGGTTCCGCGCCAGGTGCTTGCGGGCGGCCCACAGGGCCTGGTCGTAGCCGCCGAGCGGCGAGCCGCGGTAGCCGCTGATGAAGCCCGCGGTGTTCAGTCCTGCCATCGCATCGCGCTGGCGCTGCAACATGGGCAGGCGCACGAGGGCCTGCACACCGCTCATGAACGCCCGGCCGTCGGGCAGCGTGTATTTGTCGTCGAGCGTGACCGTTTCGAGGGCGCGGCGGATGTGCTCGGGCAGCGGGGCGTTCATCACACACCTCCTTCGCACACATGCTCGACGCCAAATCCACAGCGTGCGGCGTTGCCGCCCGCCACGTCATTGTGTTGCAACCCGCGTTGCGGGTTGTCGTCGAGCGTGACCGTTTCGAGGGCGCGGCGGATGTGCTCGGGCAGCGGGGCGTTCATGAATGTCTCTCCATCATCGGGGGGATGCCGCGGCCTCGTGGGCGCGGTCAGGGCAGCGCGCCCGGTGGGGCGGGCCTTGCATGCCAGTGTAGGCAGGACGGCCGGATATGTCCTTTCGTTTCCATGCCGTGTTTACCCTCGTTTCAGAAAGATCCTTTCTCGAAACAATCGAATAATGGAAGAACTCGACAAATTCGATATCGCTATCCTGGCGGAACTGCAGGCCGACGCGCGCCTCACGAACGCCGAGCTGGCCCAGCGCGTGGGCCTTTCCGCCGCGCCGTGCTGGCGCCGCGTGCGCGCCCTGGAGGAATCCGGCTTCATCAAGGGCTACCGCGCCGAAATCGATCGCCACCGCATCGGGCTGGGCGTGCTGGCCTTCGTGCGGCTCGACGCCGACCGCAGCACCGGCGGCCTCACGCGCGAGATGGAGGAGGCCATCGCGAAGATTCCCGAGGTGATCGCCTGCCACTACATCAGCGGCACCGGCACCTTCGAGCTGCAGGTGGTGGCGCGCGACCTGGAGAGCTTCTCGCAGTTCGCGCGCGGCGTGCTGCTGAATCTGCCCAACGTGAAGGACATGCACACCAGTTTCTCGCTGGGGGAGGTGAAGGCGGGAGGGGCGTTGCCGCTGGATCACCTGAGCAAAACACGATGATCCACCCATTGCTACAAATTAAATAGCAAACTATTGAATGAATCCGGCGGCATGCGCGGTATTTGACTTCTATCCTTCAGGCCCGTGCCCCGCCGTCCTTCAAGGGCTCGGGAAAACGTCGCTGCACGCGCGGGCCGCCCTGGGGAGAATGGGGAGCCTATGCCCCAGCCACCGTCCGCCCCGCCGCCCACGCACCCGCCTCTTCCTTCCCCCGCGCCGGCCCCCGGCAGCGACACGCCCACGCCCGCGCCCGCGGAGCGCCTGATCGAAGACCCCGCAGCCACGCACGCCGCGCAGGCGGCCGAATCCGCCGAGGCGGCCGCGGCGGCGCAACTGGGGCAGGAGGCCGCCAGGCGCGCGGCGCTGTCCCCGCTGGCCCCGCTGTCCGTGCCGGTGTTCCGCATGCTGTGGCTCACCTGGCTGGCGGCCAACACCTGCATGTGGATGAACGACGTGGCGGCAGCGTGGCTCATGACCACGCTCACCGCATCGCCGGTGCTGGTGGCGCTGGTGCAGACGGCGTCCACGCTGCCCGTCTTCCTGCTCGGCCTGCCGAGCGGCGCGCTGGCCGACATCCTGGACCGGCGGCGGTACTTCATCGCCACGCAGTTCTGGGTAGCTGCCGTGGCGCTGGTGCTGTGCGTGGCCATCATCGCGGGTGGCATGACGGCGCCGCTGCTGCTGGCGCTCACGTTCGCCAACGGTATCGGACTGGCCATGCGCTGGCCGGTGTTCGCCGCCATCGTTCCCGAGCTGGTCAGCCGCGCGCAGTTGCCGGCCGCGCTGGCGCTCAACGGCGTGGCGATGAATGCCTCGCGCATCATCGGGCCGCTGCTGGCCGGCGCGATCATCGCCAGCGCGGGCAGCGCCTGGGTCTTCGTGCTCAATGCCGTGCTGTCGGTGATCGCAGGCTTCACGATCATGCGCTGGAAGCGCACGCACGTGCCCAATCCGCTGGGCCGCGAGCGCCTGGGCAGCGCGATGCGCGTGGGCGTGCAGTTCGTGCGCGAGTCGCCGCGCATGCGGGCCGTGCTCTGGCGCATCTCGATCTTCTTCCTGCACGCCACGGCCCTGCTCGCGCTGCTGCCGCTGGTCGCGCGCGACCTGGAGGGCGGGGGCGCCGGCACCTTCACGCTGCTGCTGGCCTCGATGGGCGCAGGGGCCATCGCAGCGGCGATGTTCCTGCCGCGGCTGCGCCAGGCCATGCCGCGCGACACGCTCGTGGGGCGCGGGGCGCTGCTGCAGGCGCTGGCCACGTCGGTGGTCGCGATCGCGCCGAACGTCTACGTGGCCGTGCCGGCGATGGTGGTGGGCGGCATGGCGTGGATCACCACGGCCAATTCGCTGAGCGTGTCGGCGCAGCTCGCGCTGCCCAACTGGGTGCGCGCGCGCGGCATGTCGATCTACCAGATGGCCATCATGGGCGCGACGGCGGCCGGCGCGGCGTTCTGGGGGCAGGTGGCCTCGCTCACCAGCGTGCACATGAGCCTGGCGCTCGCCGCACTCACGGGCACGGCCGCGATGGCGCTGGTGCAGCGCTTCGTGGCCGACCGCACGATGGAGGAGGACCTGAGCCCCTCGCGCGCCTTCAAGGTGCCCACCGCGCCGACCGCGCCCGAACGCGGCCACGTGGTGGTGGCGATCGAATACGTGATCGATCCGGCCCGCGCCGCCGAATTCCGCACGCTGATGCAGGAGAGCCGCCGCAGCCGCCTGCGCCAGGGCGCGCTCGACTGGCAGCTGCAGCACGACATCGCCGACCCGAGCCGCTACGTGGAGCGCATCGTGGACGAGTCCTGGACCGAGCACCTGCGCCGCTTCGACCGCGTGACGGCCTCCGACGTGGCCCTGCGCGACCGCAAGCTGGCGTTCCACACCGGCGATGCCCCGCCGGTGGTGACGCGCTACCTGGTCGAGCTGGAGCGCTAGGGCTCTGTTCGTACCTTCTTGAAATGCTTCGGTCGGCGCGATCGAAATCTCCGGCGGTCGTCCTATCTTGGCTTCAATTCCAAGCTGCTGCGTGGCAGCGGGTAGCTACACCGCAGAGGCAAGAGATCCGTGAAGTTAAGCAATCTTTTCCATTCCAAGAGGCCCGGGCGCATGGCTGCGCAGGAAGAGACTGCGCCCAATGCCTCTCCGCAGCACCGTGCCTCTTCCAGTGGAGGGGGATCCCATGCCTTGGCAAGCGAATCCCCGCGCCTTCCCCACTCCGGTGCCGGCATCCGACTGCGCAGCGGGAACCTGCCCTCCAAGCCGCATTCGGTATCGCACCACTCCGTGCTGGGTAATGTGCGCGGATTGATGGCGTGGGGGTCTTCAAGCAAGCCATCCGAGCCAGAGCCCAAGGCATGGCTCGACAGCAACGTGCCCGAAGCGAAAGCCGCCAGGAAACGCATGCAAGACGATGCGACCTTCTTGCCTAAACAGGTCCACCACGACTCCCCCCTCGCCAAAGCGCCTTATCCACTCGATACGTACATGGCATTGGAAGGCATGTCCGAAAACACGGTATTGGTTCCGGCGCAGGAACTGGTGCCTGGTCTCTTGCAATCCGGCAAGTTCATCGAGCTTTCCACCGCCCAGTTGAATCAGGCCAACGCGCTCTCCACAACGCACCCTGGCGTCAAGACACTGATGCCGGACATGAAGCCTCAGCTGCGCGTCATACCGCCCGAGACTGCAGTGCAACTGGCGGCAGCGCGCGAGGCCATCGATCTGGTCAAAGCCCTCCTGCCCGGCGGTGCCGGCAATCAGATCAAGGACATCGCCGCAACCGGAGGAGACAGCGTTCTTCGATCAGCCCTGTCGCATGTCCATCGCGGCAGCGCGGCGTTTCGCGCGAAACGCGCCATTCAATCTCAGGGAGGCAACTGCGATGCACATGCTCACCTGGCCTACCAACTTCTTTCACAGAATCCCGCGCTGAAAACCGCGAGGATCGACATCGTGGACGGCGGTCCCGACGGAAAGCATACGTTTGTCGTGATCCGGGGGCAGAAATCCGAGCACGACATCGTTGTGGATCCGTGGACCTCTTTCGCTTCACCTGCCTTGGTCAAGGATGCGCTGCCCATGCACCGCGCGCTACTTGCCGCCAGGGGCGGCGGTGTCAGCGCGACCCGGCCTGCAGGTGCGCATTCAGACACTCTGGACATCGAGGCGCTGAGGCAGCAAGCCCTAATCGACAATCAATCCCCGATATCCGAGCAGTTCAAAGCAAACCGATTGCGCCACCCGGACGACACCATTGCGGACAGTATCAAATACGCCGACGACCGCTGGGATGTCCCATTCAGCGGCAACCCCAATGTTCGGTATGACGTCCAGGATGCATCAGGCCGCAAGCTGAACGATTCTCCGATCCGATTCGACATGCAACGGGCCGCATCTTCCCCCGGCCCCCAATAGCCCTGATGCGGAGGCACGGCCTGCAAAAGGTGAACCATGCCCGCTCCTGCGCTCGCGCCGCTTACCGCCGCGACGGGCGCAGCCCGTACCAGCCGCCCTCGGCGTCGTAGAGCACGTCGAACTGGCGCAGCATGTGGCGCCCCGTGTTCACGAAGGCGGGGCGGCCCGGCGAGTTGACCAGCACGGACTGCGGCGCGGCGGCGTCGCCCACGCGGAAGTCGTATTCCGCCACGGGCGACTGCGCGCCCGGGAACATCACCTGCACGCGCGTGCCGTCCTTCAGGCCCGTGGTCGTGCGGCCCCGGCGGCTGGGATTGGGGATCTGCGCCGTCGGCAGCGCGGTCGGGTCGGCGACCGTGAGGTACATCTGCGCGATGCCGGTGTCCACCAGCACCGGGCCGGTCTCGGGCGCCCCGCCATCCACCGACACGGCCATGGTGGCCTGCTGCCAGTCGCGCGGATCGCTGGAGGCGCGCTCGCCGTTCGCCAGCAGGCTGCCCGGCTGCAGTTTCACCGAGCGGAAGCCCTCGGCATTGGCGGGCGTGAGGCCCGCATGCACGCCGTGCTTCGTCACGACGTAGCCGCCGTGCAGGCTGCCCCTGGCCACGGGCTGGCCGTCGATCTCGGCGATGTTGAGCAGCGGGTTTTTGTCGGGCGTGCCCTGCGCCTGGCCGTCGTGCTCGCGCCCGAAGCCCACGCCCATGTAGGCGATGCCGGGCGGGCTCTCGGTGGTGCTGGTGGGTTTCTCGCAGTCGGGCCGGTTGGCCTTCTCGTCCCAGCCCGGGCAGATCATTTCCTTCTCGACCGCGAGCACGGGCACGCGGGCGATCACTTCGCCCGAGCCGGGGTTGAACACCACGTCGCGCACCACCCAGTGGCCGATCCACAGCCGCTTGCTGCTCGAGAGGTATTCCCAGCCTTCGTTGGCCGACCGGGCCTCCTCGTTGCGCGAATAGCCGGGCAGATCGACGGCGGAAATCACCACGCCGGTGGAGCCCGTGTCCATGGTCACGGTGAACGCCCGGGGCGGCGCGGGGACGCGCGCGTCCGGCGGCACGCGGACCTCGAAGCGCAGTTGCGGCGCATTCGTCATGGGGGCGGACCAGTCGCCCCGCGGCATCTCGAAACGGATGAAGCGCGCCGTGGTGTCCGGGCGCAGGACGGGGCCGGTAGCGGCGGAAGCCGAAGCAGTTGCCGGCGGCGCGCTACCGGTGGGCGGGGTTTGCGCGGCGGCGGCCCCGCAGGCGAGCAGCGCGGCGGTGTGGAGGATTGCAGTGCGGATCGGTGCCATCGGTAGATCTCCTTCCCTGGGTGTTATGGGAGAGCCAGCCTACACGATCCATACGAAGCTTCCTCGGGGCCGCGCGCGCGGCGGATCACGGAGTTTTGCTGCGGGGATCGAACGCGCTGGTGTCGGCCTGCCGGATGGCCTCCACCATGCGCGGATAGACGTCGGCATAGAGCGCCGCCCCCCGCTCTCCGAAACGTTCCTTCGCGTCCAGCGCGAACAATGCACGCCGGGAATCGACGCAGAGGTTCCTCGCGGCGCAGGCGTTCACGAGGTAATCGTCGCCCGGGCCGTCGCAACCAGGCGCCGCCCCGCAGACGGCCGCGACCCAGGCCACGACGAGGACCTGGCGGTCCGCCATGTCGGCATAAGTCTTTCCGGCGAAAGTGACAGCCCCCCCTGCAGGCGCATGGAAGAGTGAGGTGACGATGCTTTCCAGCAGCACGGGGTCGGCCGTGCGGAGCACCCGCTCCAGCACGGGCAGACGGGCCACGGGGTCGCTGGACACGCGGTACAGCGCATCCCCCAGGAGCCGGTAGGCATCGCGGGCCACGCGGGGATCGCGCACCAAGGCCAGCAGCGCATCGCCCGAGAGTTCAGAGTCGATGAAAGTCGCGCATCGCTCCTCGCGCAGCACCTTGGACCGCTGCTGCGGCGCGGAATGCGGCACCCAGTCCAGCGGCGCCGGTTCGTCCCGCACGACCGCACAACGCATCGCAACGGTGAGGGCATAGAGGCCGTGGCCGTCGCGGTGCTCGGACATCAGGCGGTGGAAGAGCACGCGATAGTCGCGGGCCTGCCGGAGCAGAGAGGCCAGACTGCCGGTTTCGTCTTTGTTCCGCGAGGCAGCCATCGACGCCGATTCCCGCACAGGGGATGCACCACCACCACCTGCATCCTCAGTCTTCGAAGCTGGGTTGAGGCGGGCAGTATCTTGCGTTTGCCGATGGCGTTCTGCCGGGTCTGCATATTGGTGGATCTGTTGAGATCCAAAATACACAGCCATCAGAATCAATACGAGAATCCAAAGAATTCCCCATTTTTTCAGCCGCATACCGAATGCCGCTGGATCGAGCCAGCTTGGCCTGCATCTTTACCGGGTTTCAGGGTATCGGGCATTGGGTGGCCCGGCGTGGCTGCAGAAAGTGTAGGGCTCGTGACAGCCCACTGTTCCTCGTACCCGTCCGCATAGATGACCACGAAAAACCCCTTATCGTCGGGTCTATTGGATCGACCCCAATAACTCCAAAATCCATCGAACTGCTTGAGCCGCCGATAAACCTGCTCCGCAGCCATCCATCTATCCTCCAACGGACTTTGGGATGTTACTTTTTTTGATTCTCCTGTCGTACTGCACCTGACACTCGATGCCTGAATATATCTTTCAGCCCCCACGACCAGTTGTACATATCCAGGAAACGGCTCTGGCAAACCAACGGAACTTACAGAGTCAGGTCCATACCCGTCAAAGCCAAAGTCATATATACCGCTTCCGGTCACAGTGACCGGAGGGAGTTCCTGCGCAGTCGACTGATTAGAAAAGCACAACAAACACAAAGTCAGAATTCTGAAAATCATGGCACCTCCACATAATTTTCATGATTTTGCAGCATCAAAAACCAGCGGGCTGGCCGCAGTTTTTATAGGTTACATACCCTTTATAAATACGTTACTAAATCCATCAAGTTACCTCGGCCAGAGCGCCCAGAGGCGCAGGCCCTGCTTGAGCCGCCCCGCAAGATCGCCGGCTTCCTGGCCCCATCCCGCGAAGTAGTCGGCGCGCACGGCGCCCACGATGGCCGAGCCCGTGTCCTGCGCCAGCACGAGGCGCTGCAGTTGCGCGGTGGGGCCGCCGGAGGCCAGCCACACCGGCGTGCCGTAGGGAATGCTCTGGCGGTCCACCGCGATGGAGCGGCCGGGCGTGAGGGGCACGCCCTGCGCGCCGCGCGGGCCGAAGGCGGCGTCCATCGGCGAGAGCGGCTCTTCGCGGAAGAACACGTAGCGCGGGTTGGCCCACAGCATTTCCTGCACGCGCTGCGGGTTCTGCAGCGTCCAGGCGCGGATGCCCGGCCAGGTGGCGTCGCGCACCAGCCCCTGGTCGAGCAGCCAGCGGCCCACGCTCTGGTAGGGCTGGTCGTTGGTGCCCGCGAAGGCCACGCGCACGAGGCGCACCGAGCCGTCGGGCTCCTGGATGCGCAGACGCCCCGAGCCCTGGATGTGCACCACCAGCGCCTCGACCGGATCGCGCACCCACGCGATGGCGCGCCCGGCCAGCGCGGCCTGCGCCTCGGGCAGCGTGTCGATCTGCTGGCGCGTGTACCAGGGCTTGCGCGCGCCGAAGCCCGCTGGCAGCGCATGGAGCGGCACCGTGTAGCCGTTGCCCGGCATGCGGGCGGCGTCCAGGTAGGGCTCGTAGTAGCTCGTGAGCATGCCGTCGGCAGTGCCGTCCGGCGCCTCGATGCGGTAGGGCTGCAGGCGCGCCACCATCCACTCGCGCTGCTCCTCCACCGTGGCGATCGAAAGGCGGCGGATGTCGGGGCACAGGGGGGCGAAGGCGGGTGGGGGCCGCTCGCAGCTGCGTACCCACGCGTTCCAGGCCTCGTACAGGGCATCGGACGTGAAGCCGGGCAGCTCGGACCAGTGCACGGGGATCCAGCGGCTCTTGGGTTGGGCCATGGGCGCGGGCAGCGGGCCGCCGGGCTCGGGCGGAAGCGGCGCGGCCGGCCCCTGCGGCAAGGTGATGGCGGGGCCGGGAGGCGCGGAAGGGGGCGGCAGCGGCCGCGTGGAGCACGCGGCCAGCGTTCCTACAATCAGCGCCGTTGTCACCAGGCGCAGGAGACGGAGATTCATGGGGCTGATTTTGCTTGAAGCATTGCTGGCACTGGCCGTGCTCATCGCCATCGTGTGGTGGACCATGTTCGCGGGCCGGCGCAAGGGGGAGTTGCCACCGCCGGAAAGCCGCCCTCCGGACCCCCCGCCGCCCGGCAAGGAGTAGGACAGCGCCTGCACCGGCCGGCGGCATCGACCGGTGGAGGCCGCCGCACGGACGTGCGACAACCGCAGGCAGCGCCAGGCGGGCACCGCACGCCACCCGGAGCGCCCCGTGCCACGGGCCCGCTCCCCGCCTTCGCGCCCTACAACCACACGAACAGGAGTCTTCCATGCGCACACCCCGAATCCTCATCGCCGCCACCGCCGCCGTCGTGCTCGCCAGCGGCTGCGCCAACATGAACGACACGCAGCGCCGCACCGCCACCGGAGCGGGCGTGGGCGCCGTGGCGGGCGCGGTGCTCGGCTCGGCCACCGGCGGCCATGCGGGCACGGGCGCCGTGGTGGGCGCCGGCGTGGGCGCCCTGGGTACCTACATCTGGTCGCAGCACATGGAGCGCCAGAAGCGCGATATGCAGCAGGTGACGCAGGGCACCGGCGTGGTGGTCACGCAGACCCCCGACAACCAGTTGAAGCTCGACATCCCGAGCGACATCTCGTTCGCCGTCAACCGCTCCGACATCCAGGGCAACTTCGCGCCCGTGCTGGACCGCTTCGCGGAAGGGCTGCGCAACAACCCCAATGCCGAGGTGCGCATCGTGGGCCACACCGATGCCACCGGCAGCGATGCCATCAACAACCCGCTCTCCCTCGACCGTGCGACCAGCACGCGCAACTACCTCACCGCACGCGGCGTGAACGGCGCGCGCATCCAGGTGGAAGGCCGCGGATCGCACCAGCCCATCGCGTCCAACGACACCAACGACGGCCGCGCGCGCAACCGCCGCGTGGAAATCTACGTGGGTGAACGCCAGGGCTGACACCCCGGCACCGCGGCCGGCCGGTCCTGACCGGCAGGCCGCGGAAAGGCCAGTCAGTCGGCCGACCGCAGCAGGTTGGCCAGCTCCACCGCCGATTTCACCAGCATCTTGTCGAACACCCGTGCCCGGTGGACCTCCACCGTGCGCACGCTGATGTCGAGCTGGTCGGCGATCAGCTTGTTGGGCAGGCCCTCCACCACGAGGCGCATGACGTCCCGCTCGCGCTCGGTGAGTTCGGCCAGCCGGTGCTGCAGGTCGCTGCGCTGCAGCGCTTCGGCCAGATGGCCCGCAGACTGCGCGAGCGCCTGCTCGATGCGGTCCACCAGCAGGTTGTCGGAGAAGGGCTTCTCGCAGAAGTCGAACGCGCCGCGCTTCACCGTGGCGACGGCCGTGGGCACATCGGCATGGCCGGTGAGGAAGATCACGGGCATGGCGGCGATAAGCCGGCGCTCGGCCAGCCGGTCGAACAGCGCCAGCCCGCTCATGCCCGGCATGCGCACGTCCAGCAGCAGGCAGCAGGGATGGCGCGGCAGCGGCCGCTCGGCCAGCATGGCTTCGAAGGCTTCGGCGCTGTCGAAGGATTCGCTCGGCACGCGGCGCGAGCGCAGCAGCCACGCGAGCGCCTCGCGCACGCCGGCGTCGTCGTCCACGATGTACACGGTGGCGTTGGAGATCGGTTCCATCAGGCGTCGGGGGGTTCGGGGGCGGCGCCGGCAGCGGGGCACGCCGGCAGGGTGAAAGTGAATACCGTACCACGCGGCGCCTGGGGCGCATGGCCCAGGAAGCCGCCGTGCTGCTCGACCACCGTGCGGCACAGGCTGAGCCCCAGGCCCATGCCCTCCGCGCGGGTGGTGAAGAAGGGCGTGAACAGCTTGGCGCCCACGTCGTCGGGAATGCCGGGGCCGCAGTCGATCACCTGGAATTCGAGCCAGGCGTTCTGCGCGTTGGAGGCCGCGCGCCGCACGCGCAGCTCCAGCAACCGCTGCGGCGTGCCGGGGCCGTCCATGGCCTGCATGGAATTGCGCGCCAGGTTGAGCAGCACCTGCTCGACCATCGTGCGGTCGCACAGCACCCGGGGAAGCTGCGGCTCCACGGCGATGCGGATCTGCACGCGCAGCTTGTGGGCCTGCAGGCGGATCAGCGGCAGCACCGCTTCGAGCAGGTCCTCGGCGGCGACGGGCTCGCGCGTCTGGTCACGGCGGCGCACGAAGTCGTGCACGCTCTTGATCACGCGGCCGGCACGCTCGGCCTGCTGGGCGATGCGCTGCAGCGCCACGCGCACGTCCGGCAGGTGGGTGGCGGGCGGCTCGGAGGCGTGGGGCGTGCCCAGCAGGTTGAGCGAGCCCGAGGCATAGCTGGCGATGGCCGCCAGCGGCTGGTTCAGCTCGTGGCTCAGCAGCGATGCCATCTCGCCCACCGTGGCCAGCCGTGCGGTGGCCTGCAGGCGCTCCTGCGAGGCGCGCGAGAGTTCCTCGATGCGGCGCTGCTCGCTCACGTCGAGGAATGCGCTCATCCAGCCGGTGTGCAGGCCCTGCGCGTTGATGAGCGGCGCCTCGAAGATCATCACCGGAAAGCGCGTGCCGTCCTTGCGCATGAAGGTGGACTCGTAGCCCTCGCGCGGCGGCGGGTGCTGCCCGGAGAGCCGCCCCACCTGCCGGCGGCGGTACTCGTCGGCGAACTCGGGCGGCCAGTAGGGCAGCCGGTCGGCCTGGCCCAGCAGTTCCGGCGCCGAGAAGCCCACCATTTCGCAGAAGGCCGGGTTCACGTAGGTGATGCGCCCCTGCAGGTCGCGTGCGCGCAGCCCCGTGACGAGCGAGTCTTCCATGGCCTTGCGGAAGGCCAGCGCGTCGCCCAGGTCGCGCTCGGCGCGCAGGCGCCGCCGGTTGTCGCGCACCAGCACCACCAGCACGGTGACGAGCGCGATCGACATGGCCGTGACCAGCGCGGTAAGCACGTTGGGGAACACGCTGGGCGCCGTGTGCCAGCTGTCCATGCGCAGCACCAGGGCCGTGCCCGGCAGGTCGAAGAGCTGCTGCGTGGTGAACATGCGCGTGCCGCGGCGGTTGGCGCCCACCATGGCGAGCCGCGTGCCGTCGGCCTCGGTGAAGGAGACTTCCTGCCCGCGCTTGAGGCCGGGCACCACCATCTCCACCAGCACGTTCTGCAGCGACAGCGTGGCGACGAGGTAACCGGTGTTCTGCCCTTCGTTCGTGAGCGGAATGCACAGCTCCATCATCTCGGTGCCGCGCCCGTCGCCCAGGGGCTGGTAGTAGCTGCCCGAATACGAGGGGCCGCCCACGCGCCGCGCGTTGCCGCAGGCCAGGGCGACGTTGGAATGGTTGCCGCCGCGCGCATCGGCATCCCACTGCACCGGGCGGTACGGGGTCTCGGCATGGGCCCGCACGCGCAGCGACGGCTCGCGCCACTCGATGCGCACCAGCTCGCGCCGCACGCTCAGCAGCCGGCCGGCGCGGTTCTCCCAGCTCGCGATGTCGGGATCGCCGGCCTGCAGCGCCTGCAGGTTCTGGAGGTTGTGCGTGAAGCCGGTGCGGATGTCGGACACGGCATCGGCGGCGTCGCGGTCAAGGCGGTTCTGCACCTCGGTGGCTTCGTACCGGCCCGCCAGCCAGACCTGCGTGACCAGCATGCCGGCCACCAGCAGCACCAGCGCCGTCCAGAGCGACCAGCGCCGCCAGGCGATGTGCCACCGGCGCCATGGCCAGCGGCTCAGCGTGCCGGGGGGCAAAGGCACGCCGCCTCCCGCCTGCGCAGCCGCCTCGGGTTCGAGGGCCGGGGAAGCGGCGGCCGGGGCGTCGGCGGGGAGGTGGGCGCTCACGGTAGCTCAGAGCACGCGGTGGTCCAGCGCCGGCAGCTGGGCACGCACCTGCTTCAGATGGGCCGCGTCGAGCAGGCCCGCCACCACGGCAGGGCCTTCGGCGCATTGCGCCAGCACCTGGCCCCAGGGCTCCACCACCATGCTGTGGCCCCAGGTGCGCCGTCCGTTCTCGTGCAGGCCTCCCTGGGCCGGCGCGATCACGTAGGCCAGGTTTTCCACCGCGCGGGCGCGCAGCAGCACGTACCAATGCGCCTGGCCCGTGGTGTGGGTGAAGGCGCTGGGCACCAGCAGCACGTCGGCGCCCGCGCGCGCATGGGCCCGGTACAGCTCCGGAAAGCGCAGGTCGTAGCACACCGACAGGCCCACGCGCCAGGCGGAGCCGTCGCGCGCGGCCATGTCGAAGTGCACGGGCGCGCTGCCGGCCTCGATCACCGCGGCTTCGTCGAAACGCTCGCGGCCGTTGTCGAAGCGGAACAGGTGGATCTTGTCGTAGCGCGCCACGCGCTCCCCGGCGGGCGAGAAGACGAGCGTGGTGTTGCGCACGTGGCGGTCGCTGCCGCACCGCAGCGGCAGCGTGCCGCCCACGATCCACAGCCCCAGATCGCGCGCGGCCCCGGCCAGGAAATCCTGGATGGCGCCCTCGCCCAGCGCCTCGCGCAGGGCGAGCTTGTCGGTATCGCGCGCGCCCATGGCGCAGAAGTACTCGGGCAGCGCGGCCAGCTCCACGCCCTGCGCGGCAGCGTCTTCCAGCAGCCGGCGGGCCTGCTGGAGGTTGTCCTGCACCTGCAGGCCGGAAACCATCTGCAACGCGGCGGCTTTCATCATGAATCGTTCTCCTCGGGGCTGCGGGCGGCGGGCATCTTGCGGTTGGAGGCCGCGGGAACGGCCGGGCTGGCCGCTTCCTCGGCGGGGGAGGGGGCAGTGGTGGGCGCGGCATCCGCCGGACCGGAACCGATCCGGCGTCGCGGCACGCGCGCGATGCGCGGATCGGCCCACGTGCCGTCGATGCGGAACTCCTGCGTCGCCGCCTGGATGAGCGGGCCGCGCAGGAACACCTGCGCCAGGAAGCTGCCGAGCCCCACCACGGGGTTGATCGCCGTCGCGACCAGCGAAGCCGTCATCGCGTTGATCTCGGGCACCACCACCACGTGCAGGTTCTGCGTCTCGCGGTCGAGGTCGGCGCTGCCCTCCATCAGGACCGCGGCGTTCACGCCCTTCATCTGCAGGTTGTTGGTGAGGGCAACGCCTTCGTCGATGCGCACGTCGCCGCGCACGAAGTCGAACGCGAAGCCTTCGCTGAACACATCGCGGAAGTCGAGCGTGAGCCGGCGCGGCAGCGATTGCAGGCTCAGCACGCTCAGCAGCTTGGCCAGGCCCGGGTCGGCCTTGAGGAACTGGCCCGATTCCACATTCACGTTCACCTGGCCCGTCATGGAGCGGTAGTCGGGGCTCAGCGGCGCGCCCATCCAGGCCACCTGCCCTTCCATGCGGCCCTTGCCGCGTCGCACGACGCCGTCCATGCCGAACCGCGCCAGCAGGTCGCCCGAATCGCGGATGTCGAGCCGGAAATTCATCACCGTGCGGCGCCGCGCGTCGGACGCGCCGCCACCGCCCACCATCACCCAATTGCCGCTCGACGAGAACGTGGCCTCGGGCACCGAGAAATTGAGCTTGGACAGGCGCCATTCGCGCTGCGCGCCGTCGCCGCCGCGGTTCTGGGCCTCGATCTCGACACGGCCCAGGCGGCGCCCGCGCAGCTCGAAATCCTGCACCACGATGTCCAGGGCCGGCAACGCGGCATCGGCCTGGCGGCTGTCCAGCAGCGATTCCTCGACCTCCTGCGCCTCGCTCTGCGGCACGGAAAGCCGCGAGAGACGGGCGAAGACCCGGCCGCCCGCGCCGTCTTCGGGGTGGTATTCCACATAGCCGCCGAGTTCGCGCGCCTCCAGGTTGGCACGCCAGCTGGCGCCCTCGCGCGATCCGCCGGCCACCACGTCGTGCAGCGTGCGGCCGTGCAGCACGAGCGTCTGCGCGCGGGCGGCCAGGACCGTGGGCAGGAATTCCTGGGCGCCGCCCGCCGGCATGCGGCCCCTCGCGGCCTCCGGCGCAGGGGGCGGAGCGCCTTCCGCCGAAGCCCCCGCCCCCGATGGGGATGCAGTCGCCGCGAAGGCGCTCTTCCACGCATCCACGTCCAGATGGGCCGTGCGCACGTTGGCCGACACCCCGTGCTCGGGCATGGCCGCCGCCTCGCCCGGCGCGAGCCCGATGGCGATGGCGCCGCGCACCACGCGCGGCTGGGGCGTGGTGCGTTCGATCACATAGGTGGCGGAGCCGACACCGCCCACCTCGAGGACCAGTTGCTCGCGCAGCGGGGGCACCGTCCCGCCGGGCACGGCCGGGTTGGGAGCCGCCGCCAGCGACTCGCGCGTGAGCTGCGATTCGTAGCGCACCGGCATCGCCGCCTCCGCCGCCTTGCCCAGCGGGGCCGGCAACGAAAGTGCCATGCCCTGCAGGTTGGTCGTCACCAGCACTTCGGGAACGCCGCGGCGCACCCCCAGGGTCAGCGCGTAGGCCGCGCTCCCCGCGGCGTGGCTGGCCAGTTCGGGCACGCCGGGCCACTGCGCGGCCTGCCGCAAGCCCTCGGCCGTGGCCACGCCCTGGCCGCGCACCAGCACGGTGGCCTCCTGCGCGCCGCCCGCGGCCTGGCGCATCCCGCCTTCGAGCCGGAGGTCGCCACCCAGCGCGCGCCCCTGCACGCCCGACAGCGTGAAGCCGGTATCGCTGAACTGCACGGCGCCGCGCGCACGGGCGATGAGCGGCACGTCGGGCGTGATGCGCACATCGTTGCCCGAGAGCGCGACACTGCCCTGCACCTTGGACTGGTCGATGTGGCTGATCGGCAGGCTGAGGGCGAGCTGCAGCTCCGCGTTGCCGGTGCCGGTCGTCTCGTCCAGCGCATGCGACGTGAGGCGCGACAGCGGCGAGCCCGCCATGAAGGCGAGCATGTCGGCAAGCGGCCCCTGCGCCTGGGCGTTCACGCCCACGACGCTGTGCGCGAGGTCGGGAATGCGCGCCTCCACCTTGGCCACGCGCAGCCGGGGCGATCCGGCGAAGCTGCCGGTCGCGCCACGCACCGCCATGCTGGAGCGGTCGAACACCAGCTCGCCGGCCAGCTGCGTGAGCGCGGGCCATACGGGGTCGCCGGTGTGCTGCAGGCCTGGCGGCACGTAGGCATAGGTCACATCCTTCACCTTGGCGGCGATGTGGAATTCGCCCTGCCCGGGGTGGTTGAAGGGGATGTCGTGCAGGTCGCCCTTGACGCGGAACTGCACGCCCGACGCGGAGCCGGCCGTCACGGCATCGCGCACGTAGTGCCGCGTGTCGGCAGGGATGGACAGCGGCAGGTAGCGGTGCACGCGCGTACCGTCGGCGCGGTGCAGCGTTCCGGCCAGGTCCAGCACGCCGGGATAGCGGGAACGGCCGGACGACGGCTTCGGATTGCCGGTGGCCCACGCGATCCGGGCCTCGCCCTGCGCATCGGCGTTGGCGAACTGCAGGTCGGGCACCTGCACGGCCATGCGCTCGCCCTCGCGCTGCCAGCGCACGTTGGCCGAGAGCCGGTCCACGGGCACGGTGGCGTCCTCGAAGACCTCGGGCAGCACCAGCGCACCGTTCTCGATCGCAAGCGACGCCTTGCCGCCCGCCTGCGTGAGCTCGAAATCCACCGCCGCACCCCGCACACCCGGCACGCCGGAAGGCCGGTCGCCCCCGCCGTCGGCCAATGCCAGCCCCGCGATGCGGCCCCGGGCCTGGTACTGGCGGGGGGCTTCGAGCGGACCGCGCCAGCTCGCCTGCACCTCTTCCACGGTGCCGCGCGGACCGAAACGCGCCAGCGCCGAATGCAGCGCATCGCCCAGGGGCAGTCGGCTGGCGATCTGGGCCAGCGCCGCCAGGTCGAGCCGGTCCGCGCGCAACTCGCCCTGCGCGCGCTCCGGGGCCGCGGGGTCCTTGCCGGCCTGGCGCACCATGGCGTTGCCGCCCGGCCAGCGCAGGCCATCGCGCGTGAGGAACTGCAGCCCTTCGGTGCGGGCCTCGAAACCGCCCTCCAGCCAACGGCCGCCCACGCGGCCCGCCACCGAGGCGAGGGCAAGGGGCTCCAGCCCGGTGCCCAGCGTGGCGTCCACGTCGGCGAGCGCCACATCCGCCGTGCCGCCGGACACTTCGCCGCGGCGCACGTCGATCCAGGCGCGCAGGGCACCGCGGCCCTGTGCCACCTCGATGCCCTCGATGTCCGCATGCTGGCGCAGCCGCGAGACATCCACCCGCGCGAACTGCGCGAACAGCTGGCCGCTCCACTGCTTCCACGCACCGCCGTGGGTGGTCAGGAGCGGTTGCCGGAACTGGCCCATGAGCGTGAAGCGGTCGCCCCAGGCGGCCGGCGGCGTGGCATCCAGCCGCATGGCGTGGCGCCAGCCCCGGTTGCGCAGCACGATGTCCACGCCGGACAGCTCCAGCGGCGGCGCGCCGCGCTGCGCGTCGGTCCAGCGCACTGTGCCCCCGCGCAGCGCGACCTCGCCCTGCGAGAACAGCCAGTCGCCCATGGCGCTGCCCTCGCCCGGGCCCACGTCGCTGTGCATCGTGACGCCGCCGACGATCAGGCGGCCATCGGCCTCGCGGCGCACATCCAGTTCGGGACGTTCGATGTAGAGCTGCTCGAATCCCAGGCGCAGCGCCGACCTCGGCGAGAGCGCGGCCACCACGCGCGGCAGGCGCAGCGCCTCGCGGCCCTGCGGATCGAGCAGGGCCACGTCGAGCAGCTCGATGGTGGGCACCAGTCCTTCGGATCGCGCGGACAGCGCGCCGATGCGCACGGGTATCCCCAAAGCCTGCGTGGCACGGGCTTCCAGCTGAGAACGCCACTCTCCGATTCGCGGCACAATCCAGCCGTGGAGCACCCCCCAGGCCACGGTCACCAGGAGCCAGAAGGCGATCAGCAACCCCAGTGACCACCGCGCAAGGCCCGCCATGCATCGAAGCAGGCGGGAGGGGTGCGGTGTCGTCTCAATCATGGGTGGGCTTGGATGTGGCAGGAATTATGACCCGCGCCCGCTGTGCGGGTTCAGCCCCAAAGGGTGTCGGTATGTACGCTTTCGGAGCCTCTTCCTTGCCTTATGTCCGCAACTTCCGCTGATCCGGGCGCGCTCCCGGCCGATGCCGGCGGCGCCTCCCATTCCCGATTCCACCAGCGGCTGCTGCGCCGCTACGCATCCGAGCTGCCCCTGCTGCCGCCGGGCGCGCCCACGCGGCAGACCATGGCCCAGGCGCTGCCGGCCCTGCGCGCGCTCGGGCACGACACCGGCGCGGCCCTGCGCGTGCTGCGCCAGCTCGTCATGGAGCGCCTCGTGCGGCTGGACTGCGAGGACGGCGCCCCGCTCGCCGACATCACCCGTGCGACCACCGAGCTGGCCGAGCTGGCGCTGGACGAAGCCCTGCGCCATGCCCGCCAGGAACTCGACGCCCGCCACGGCGCGCCGGTCGGCCCGGAGGGCGAACCCGTGGCGCTCTGGATCGTGGGCATGGGCAAGCTCGGCGCGCGCGAACTCAACGTCTCCAGCGACATCGACGTCATCTACGTCTACGAGCACGACGGCGAGACCGCGGGCGTCGACGGAGGCCGGGGCCGGCTCTCGCACCAGGAATACTTCGGCCGCGCCGTGAAGGCCGTCCACGCGCTGGTGGGCGAGACCACCGAGCACGGCTTCGTCTTCCGCATGGACCTGGCCCTGCGGCCCAACGGCAACTCGGGACCGCCCGCCCTCTCGCTCGCGGCACTGGAGGAATACCTGCAGGTGCAGGGGCGCGAGTGGGAACGTTTCGCCTGGCTCAAGAGCCGCATCGTGGCGCCGCGCGACGGCCTCTCGCACCCGGCGGTGCAGGGCCTGCGCGCCGTGGTGCTGCCGTTCGTGTTCCGCCGCTACCTCGACTACAGCGTGTTCGATTCGCTGCGCTCGCTGCACCGGCAGATCCGCGACCACGCGGCCAAGCGCAGTGCCGGCCACCCCGAGCGGGCCAACGACGTGAAGCTCTCGCGCGGCGGCATCCGCGAGATCGAATTCATCGTGCAGCTGCTGCAGGTGGTGCGCGGCGGGCAGTTCCCCGAGCTGCGCTGCCGCCCCACGCTGGAGGCCCTGCAGCGCCTCGCGCGCGCCGGGCTCATGCCGCAGGAGACCGCCGACGCGCTGGCCGAGGCCTACACCTTCCTGCGCCGCGTGGAGCACCGCATCCAGTACCTGGACGACCAGCAGACCCATGTGCTGCCCACGCGCGACGACGACCTCGCCTGGATCGCCGCCACGCTGGGCATGGGCTGCTGCGCCTTCCTGCACCAGCTCGATGCGCACCGCGAGCTGGTCGCGCAGGAATTCGACACGCTGCTGGGCGGCCCCGGAAAGCGCCAGTGCAGCGGCGGCGGTTGCGGTGGCCCGCGCGCGCAGTCCGCGCCCGTGCCCGAACTCGACACGCTGCTGGAGCAGTTGCCCCCGAAGGTGCGCGAGCGCGTGGCCGAGTGGCGGGACCACCCGCGCGTGGCCGCGCTGCGCGACGAGGCGCGCACGCGGCTCTTCCGGCTGGTGCAGCGCACGGCGCGCTGGCTGGGCGAGGGCCGGGTGAACGAAGACGCCGCCGTGCGCCTGGTGGCCTGGCTGGAGCCGCTGCTGCGCCGCGAGAGCTATTTGGCGCTGCTGCTGGAGCGGCCCTCGGTGCACGAGCACCTCATGCACCTGCTGGGCGCGGCGCAATGGCCCGCGCGCTACATGCTGCAGCACCCCGGCGTGATCGACGAGCTGGCCGGCGATGCGCTGCTCTCCGAGCGCTTCGTGCCCGAGGATTTCGAGCGCGAGCTCGGCCCGCGCATCGCCTCGCTGCGGTCCACGGGCGAGGACGACGACGAGGCCCTGCTCAACCTGCTGCGCCGCGCGCAGCACGCCGAGACCTTCCGCACCCTGGCGCGCGACGTGGAGCGCCGCATCACCGTCGAGCAGGTGGCCGACGACCTCTCCGCGCTGGCCGACAGCGTGCTGCGCGTGACCACGCAGTGGTGCTGGGAGCGGCTGCGCAACCGGCACCGCGACATCCCGCAGTTCGGGATCATCGGCTACGGAAAGCTCGGCGGGAAGGAGCTGGGCTACGGCAGCGACCTGGACATCGTCTTCGTGTTCGACGACGACGACGACCGCGCCCCCGAGGCCTATGCCGCCTTCGCGCGCAAGCTCATCAACTGGCTCACGGTGAAGACCGGCGAGGGCGACCTGTACGAGATCGACACCGCGCTGCGGCCCAACGGCAGCTCGGGCCTGCTGGTCACGGGCTTCGACGCCTACGCCAACTACCAGCAGCGGCGCGGCAGCAACACCGCCTGGACCTGGGAGCACCAGGCCATGACGCGGGCGCGCTTCGTGATCGGCAGCGATGCGCTGCGCGAGCGCTTCGACACCGTGCGCACGGCGGTCATCACCGCGCCGCGCGATGCCGCCGGCCTGCATGCGGAGATCGTCGCCATGCGCGACCGCGTGCGCGCCGCGCACCCGGTGCCGCCGGAGCAGTTCGACGTGAAGCACAGCGTGGGGGGCATGGTGGATGCGGAGTTCGCCGTGCAGTACCTCGTGCTCGCGCATTCGGGCGACCACCCGGGCCTGCGCGACAACCTCGGCAACATCGCCTTGCTGCAGCGCGCGGAGAGCGCCGGCCTGCTGCCGGCCGGCGTGGGTTCGGCGGCGGCCACCGCCTACCGCGCGCTGCGGCAGGTGCAGCACCGCGCCCGGCTCAACGAGGAACCCACGCGCGTGGCGCCCGCCACGCTGCGCGCGGAGCGCGAAGCGGTGCTGGCGCTGTGGCACGCCGTGTTCGGCGGCCCGGCGCTCTGAAGGCGGCGCGGCCCCCCGCGCAGCCCCGGGCACCTGCCGGGGCCAGCGCCCGGGGAACGGCGACAATATTCAGGTCAAAAAAGCTTCATGCCGCCGGATTCATTGAATAGTTTGCTACATATTCAATAGCAAATCGGCGCAGGTGCTTCCAGCGCCCTGCGCCGCTTGGCTCAAAACGTTTCCCAATCGTCGTCCTGCCCCGCGGCCCGGGCCTTGGCGGGGGCGGGTGCCACTGCCGGCGCCGGCCTGGCCGGGGGCAGCGCCGGGGCGCTCGCCTTGCGGGGCGCGGCCGCCTTGGCCGGAGCGGGCGCAGGCCGGGGAGCCCCGGCGGCTCCCCCAGCGGCCGGGCGGGCCGGCACGGCCCGGTTCAAGGACACGGCCGGGGCCGGGGCGCGTGGTGCCTGCGGGGCCACGGGCCGCGAAGCCGCGGGGTGGGCACCGATGGCGGCATCGCCCGCGGCCACGCGGAACTGCGCCACGGCCGCCTGCAGCCGGCGGGTCTGGTCTTCCAGCGACGAAGCGGCCGCCGCGGCCTGCTCCACCAGCGCCGCGTTCTGCTGCGTGGCCTGGTCCATCTGCACCACGGCCTGGTTCACCTGGTCGATGCCCGAAGACTGCTCGCGCGAGGCCTCCGAGATCTCTCCCATGATGTCGGTGACCCGTTCCACCGAGGCGACGATCTCCTGCATCGTGGCCCCCGCGCGCTCCACCTGCGAGGCGCCGGTGCCCACCTTGCCGACGGAGTCCGCGATCAGCGCCTTGATCTCCTTGGCGGCCTCGGCGCTGCGCTGCGCCAGTGCGCGCACTTCGCCCGCCACCACCGCGAAGCCCTTGCCCTGCTCGCCCGCCCGCGCGGCCTCCACGGCGGCGTTCAGCGCGAGGATGTTGGTCTGGAAGGCGATGCCGTCGATCACGTTGACGATGTCGGCGATCTTGCGCGAGCTCTCCGAGATCGCCTGCATCGTCACCACCACCTCGTCCACGGCCGATCCGCCGCGCCGCGCCACCTCCATGCTGCCGGAGGCAAGCTGGCTGGCCAGCCGGGCGTTGTCGGCGTTGTGCTTCACGGTGGACGACAGCTCCTCCATGCTGGCGGCCGTCTCCTGCAGGGACGCGGCCTGCTGCTCGGTGCGGCCGCTCAGGTCGGCATTGCCGCCGGCGATTTCCTGAGCGCCGGTGCGGATTTCCTCCACGCCCTGGCGCACCTGCGTGACCATGCGCACGAGCCCCTCCTGCATGGCCCGCGCGGCCTGGAGCATGCGGCCGATCTCGTTGTCCGAGCGCACCTCGATGCGCGACGTGAGGTCGCCCTGCGCCACGCGCTCCAGCAGCCCGCCCGCCTCGTCGAGCGGCGCGAGCACCTGGCGGCGGATGAACAGCCAGCAGCCGGCGGCCAGCAGCAGGCCGCTCACGATCAGGAAGCCCGCGATCGCCTGGGACGTGCGCTGCAGGCGCACGGTGTCTTCGCGCAGGCTCTGGCCGCGCTGCTGCGCCGCCTTGAACAGCTGCTGCATCAGGCCGTCCATTTCGGCCAGCAGCCGGTTGCGCTGGTCCACGATCTCCTTGCCGCTGTACTCCGCCTCGTTGCCCGAGGCCAGGCCCGCGCTGCCGCGGCGCACCAGCACGTCATAGGACTTGAAGGCGGCCAGCATCGAATCGGCCAGGGCCCGGTCTTCGGCATCGACCTCCTGCGAGACGGACTGCAGGATCTGCGCCGCGTCCTGCATGGCCTTGTCGGCCCGCTCCGTCTGGCCGCGGATGCTGGCGGGCGCGTCGCCGCGCAGCATGTTGCGGTGGCCTACCGCCAGCGCGACGCGGTTGTCCCACATGCGGATCTCCGCCTGCTTGAGCGCCAGCATCTCGCGGGAGAACTGCGCCTGGACTTCCGACACCGCCACGCCGGAGCGGGTGCCGATCCAGCCCCCTGCAATCGCGACGAGCAGCGCCACGGTGAAAAACGCGAGGACCAGGAACAGCCCCGTCCTGATCGAAAAATTGCGAAACATCGGAACTCCTGTCAACCGCGACGCGCGGCCCAATTGCAACAAATTTTGCCAACAAGCCGGCCTTGCCGGGCACGCGGTTACCCCCAGCGAGGCAAAAACGTTGCATTCCTGCCCAAGGACTCTGCAGCGCCCGTGTCCGGCACGGCCCGCCAGACGGATGTGCAAGCACTCCTGTTTCTGCCCTCGATCAATAAATTTTTACCAAGCTTTTTCTTTCCAATCCATTCGCAGAATTTATAGAGCCGACCCTCTTATTCGGCCCATAAATTTTTGCGCATTGATATGGATCAAGCTTTTGGCACGATACGCCCAAGCGACAAAAGATTACAAGATCGCGCCGCACATCGCCCGCTTGAGACCGCGGATCGCCTAGCGAAAAGAGCACCCCAGGTGCCGTTTCATCCAGAGAGGGAGGGCACTCGTGCCTCATCACGGCCATTCGACGCCACCGACACGCTGCGCCCCGCCAGGGCGCGGATCAGCGGTTGCGCGCCCCCATCCGGCGGGGCCCGCCGGCCCGTCTCGCCATCCCTCGTTTTCATGAACCGAACGGAGCAGTCCATGCGTGCCATTCCTCTTCCCGCCCACCACTTCGCGCTCACCTCCGCCCAGATGGGAATGTGGCTGGGCACCCGCTTCGCCTCTCCCGACACCAACTTCAATCTGGCCGAGGCCATCGACATCCGCGGCCCCTTCTCGCCGGAGCTGTTCCTGCAGGCCCTGCAGGCCCTGTGCCGCGAGGCCGACGCCATCCGCCTGCGCGTGGCCGACACGCCCGAGGGCCCCCGGCAATGGGTCGATCCCGGGTTCTCCGGCAGCGTGCCCGTGATCGACTTCCGCGGCGACGACCACCCCGAGGCCGCGGCGGAGCAGTGGATGGCGCAGGACTACGCGCGCCAGGTGGACGTGGTGCAAGGGCCGCTGTGGTTCAGCGCCCTGCTGCAGGTGGGCCCCGAGCGGCACATCTGGTACCAGCGCGGCCACCACTTCGCATTCGACGGCTTCGCGGGCGTCGTGCTCGCGCGCCGTGCGTCCGACCTCTACACCGCCCTGGTGGAAGGCACGCCCCCGCCCGCCGCGTCCGAGCTGGCGCCGCTGTCCACGCTGATCGACGAAGACCGGGCCTACCGCGGCTCCGAACGCGCACGCCGCGACCGCGCATACTGGATGGAGCGGTTCCAGGACCGGCCCGCGCCCCTGAGCCTGGCCGACCGGCGCAGCGCCAACGTGGGTGGCCTGCTGCGCAGCACGGCCCACTGGCCCGCGGCGCAGGTGGCCGCGGTGCGCGGCACGGCGCAGCAGCACGGCGGCACGTTCCCGCAGTTCCTGATCGCGGCGACCGCGGCCTACCTCTACCGGATGACAGGGGTGGCGGACCTGGTGATCGGCGTGCCCGTGACCGCGCGCTACAACGACCGCATGCGGCGTGCGCCGGGCATGGTCGCCAACGCACTGCCCCTGCGGCTCGCGATGCGGTCCGACCTGCTCTTCACCGACCTGCTGCGCGAGGTCGGGCGGCAGATGCGCCAGGTCCTGCGGCACCAGGCCTACCGCTACGAGCACCTGCGCGAGGACCTGGACCTGCTGGCCAACAACCAGCAGCTGTTCACCACGGTGATCAACGTGGAGCCCTTCGACTACGACCTGCGCTTCGGGGATTGCCCGGCCGCGTTCCGCAACCTCACCAACGGCACCGCGCAGGATCTGGGCATCTTCATGTACGAGTGCGGGAACGGCCAGGACCTGCAGATCGACTTCGACGCCAACCCCGCTCTCTACACCGGTCCCGAACTGGCGGCCCACCAGCGCCGGCTACTGGGCCTGCTGGACATGCTGGCCCACGAGCCGGCGCAGGCCATCGGCCGGCTGGACGTTCTGCCCCCGCACGAACGCCAGACCCTCCTGAGCGGCTGGAACGACACGGCGCGCGCCCAACCCGAAGCCCACCTGGCGCAATTGATCGACGAGGGCCTTTCGCGCGATGCCGGCGCGATCGCGCTGCGCTTCGAGGGCCAGTCCATGACGCGGGCCGAGCTCGACCGGCGCGCCGCGGCCTGGGCCCGCCGGCTCACCGCGCTGGGCGCGGGCCCGAAGCGCATCGTCGCGCTCGCGATCCCGCGCTCGCTGGAACTCGTGGTGGCCCTGGTCGCGGTGCTGCGCAGCGGCGCAGCCTATCTGCCGATCGATCCGGACTTCCCTTCCGACCGGCTGGCCTTCATGCTCGAAGACGCACGGCCCGTGTGCCTCATGACCACCGGCGCGCTGTCGGAGCGCTTCGATGCACGCATCCCCCGTTTCTTCGCCGACGGCCCGGAAGCCGAAGGCGTCGCGGAGGCCCCGCTCCACACCGGCCTGCAGCCGTCGCACCCGGCCTACGTCATCTACACCTCGGGCTCCACGGGCCAGCCCAAGGGCGTGGTGGTGCCGCATTCCGCCATCGCCAACCGGCTGCGCTGGATGCAGGCCGAATACGCGCTGCAGGCCGACGACCGGGTGCTGCAGAAGACCCCTTCGAGCTTTGATGTGTCGGTCTGGGAATTCTTCTGGCCGCTGATCTCGGGGGCCACGCTCGTGATCGCCCGGCCCGGCGGCCACCGCGATACCGGCTACCTGGCCGGCCTCATCGCGCAGGAAGCGGTGACCACCGTGCATTTCGTGCCCTCGATGCTCGACGTGTTCCTGCGCGACCCGGCGGCGGCGTCGTGCACCACGCTGCGCCGCGTGATCTGCAGCGGCGAAGCCCTGCCCGCCCCGCTGGCCGCGCAGTTCCACCGGACCTTCGAATGCGGGCTGCACAACCTCTACGGCCCCACCGAGGCGGCCGTGGACGTGACCGCCTGGGCCTGCGGGCCGCAGGACGGCGCCGGACTGGCACGCATCCCGATCGGGCGCCCCATCTGGAACACACAGATGTACGTGCTGGACCCGGGCCTGCAGCCGCTGCCGGTCGGCGTCACGGGCGAGCTGTACATCGCGGGCGACGGCCTGGCGCGGGGCTACCTGAACCGCCCCGTTCTCACGGCCGAGCGCTTCATCGCCAACCCGCACGGCCCGGCGGGCAGCCGCATGTACCGCACGGGCGACCTCGCGCGCTGGCGCGCCGACGGCAGCCTGGACTTCCTCGGGCGGTCCGACCACCAGGTGAAGATCCGCGGCCTGCGGATCGAGCCGGGCGAGATCGAGGCCACGCTGCTGCGCCATCCCACCGTGCTGCAGGCGGCCGTGGTGGTGCACGAGGATACCCATGCCGGCAAGCTCCTCGTGGCGTACTGCGTGCCCGCCGATGGCGCGCCGCTGGACAGCTTCGCGCTGAAGGCCCATGTGGCGCAGCACGTGCCCGACTACATGGTGCCTTCGGCATTCGTCACGCTGGAGTCGCTGCCGCTGGGCCCGACCGGCAAGCTGGACCGCCGCGCGCTGCCGGCGCCCGCCGCGCCCACGGCCCGCAATGCCTACACCGCGCCACGCACGGCAGCGGAGCAGACGCTGGCCGAGCTGTGGGCGCGTGCGCTCAAGGTCGAGCAGGTCGGCATCCACGACAACTTCTTCGAGCTGGGCGGCCACTCCCTCATGGCGATCCAGCTCGGCATGCAGGTGCGCGAGCGCCTGCACCCGGAGTTCCCGCCGGCCGAGCTGTACAACCGCCCCACCATCGCCGAGCTGGCCGCGTGGATCGAGAACAACGGCGGCGAGCGCCCGCCCGTGGACCTGCAGGCCGAGACCGTGCTGCCCGACCACATCCGCGGCCGCGAAGGGGCCGCGCCGCCGGCCACGGCGCAACGCGTGTTTCTCACCGGCGCGAGCGGCTTCGTCGGCAGCTACCTGCTGGCCACGCTGCTGCGCGAGACCACCGCGTCCGTGGTCTGCCACGTGCGTGCGGCCGACGAGGCCGCGGGTGCGCGGAAGATCCGGCGCGCGCTCGAGGAGCGCCACCTGGCGGACGCCTGGGACGGCGCCCGCGTGGAGATCGTCACCGGCGACCTGGGCGCCCCGCAGCTCGGCGTCAGCGACGAAGCCATGCAGCGCATCTGCGCCGAATGCGATGCCATCTACCACTGCGCGGCGCAGGTGGACTACCTGCACCCCTACGAGAGCCTGAAGCCCTCCAACGTGGACAGCGTGGTCGCGCTGCTGGAGTGGACCCAGCGCGGGCGCCCGAAAGTCATGCACTATGTCTCCACGCTCGGCGTGATCGGGCTCGACCCCGAAACCCCGGTGGTGACCGAGCAGGCGCCCCTGGCCACGCCCGCCGGCCTGGTGGGCGGCTACGCGCAGAGCAAGTGGGTGGCCGACCGCCTCGCCCGCGCGGCCCAGGCACGTGGCCTGCCGGTGGCGATCTACCGGCTGGGCTCGATCACCGGCGACAACGTGCATGCGGCCTGCAACCAGGCGGACGTGTTCTGGCGCGTGGCGCAGCTGTATGTCGACCTGGAGATGTATCCCGACCTGGACCTGCCGCTCAATCTCACCCCGGTGGACGACGTGGCGCGCGCCGTCGTGCGGCTGTCGAAGCAGCAGGAATCGTGGGGCCGGATCTTCCACCTGCTCGGCTCGGAGCCATTGCACGTGGGGGATGTGCGCGATGTCTTCCAGCAGATCGGCCGGCCGCTGCAGCCCACCGACCTCGACACCTGGCTGCACCACGCGCACATGCGGCTGGCCATGACGCAGGACCAGGACCTGGCGGCCCTGCTCGCCATCCTGGGCGCCTACGACACCGACGCCGTACCGCCCATCCTCTGCGGGGCGGCCACCCAGGCGCGGCTGCAGGCGCTGGGCGCACCGATCCAGTCGGTGGACCGGCAGCTGCTGCGGCGGTACTTCGAGAACCTCGGCTTCGGGGTCGCCGACGCGGCCGGGCAACGGCCCGCCCCCGCCCTGGCCTGACACACGGTACCGCCATGGCGCGCTACCTCCTCGCCGCCACGGCCCTGCCCGGGCACGTGCTGCCGATCCTGGCCGTGGCGCGGTACCTCGTGGGGCTGGGGCACGAGGTGCGTGTCCACACCGGCAGCCTGTTCCGCACCCGGGCCGAGGCCACGGGGGCGTCGTTCACCCCGCTGCTGCCCGGCATCGACCACGACTACCGCGAACTCGACCAGCTCTATCCGCAGCGGCTGCGGCTGCCGCCCGGTCCCGCACGGATCGCGTTCGGCCTGCGGCACTTCTTCGCCGATGCCATGGCGCTGCAGTGCGAGGGCCTGCAGCGCATCCTGGACAGCGGTTTCGACGCCGATGCGATCGTCACCGACACCATGTTCTGCGGCACCCTGCCCCTGCTGCTCGGCGAGCGCAGCGCGCGGCCCGCCATCGTGGCGCTGGGCATCAGCGCCCTGGCGCTCTCCAGCACCGACACCGCCATGTTCGGATCGGGACTGCCGCCCCCCGCCACCGCACTGCAGCGCCAGCAATACCAGGCACTGCAGGCCACGGTCCGGCGCACGGTGTTCGGCGACGTGCAGCGGCATTTCGACCACGTGCTCATGCAACTGGGGCGCCCCGCGCTGCCGGGGTTCTTCGCAGACGCCATGTTCACCCTGCCGGACCTGTACCTGCAGCTGACCGCCGAAGCCTTCGAATACCCGCGCAGCGACCTGCCGGCCACGGTGCGCTTCGTGGGCCCGCTGCTGGCACCGCCCTCCCGGGATTTCGAGCCGCCCCCGTGGTGGCACACGCTGGACGACGGCCGCACCGTGGTGCTGGTCACGCAGGGAACGCTGGCCAACGAGAACCCGCACCACCTGATCGTGCCCACGCTGCAGGCGCTGGCCGGAATGCCGCACCTGCACGTGATCGCCACCACCGGCGGCCCCGTTCCGCCCGAGGTTTCCGCCGCCGCGCCCGCGAACGCCCGCGTCGTCGATTTCCTGCCCTACGACCGGCTGCTGCCGAAGGTGCATGTGCTGGTCACCAATGGCGGCTACGGCTCCGTCAACCACGCCCTGAGCCTTGGCATCCCCATGGCCGTGGCGGGCAGCACGGAAGAGAAACCCGAGATCGCGGCCCGGGTCGCCTGGAGCGGCGCGGGCATCAACCTCCGCACGGGACAGCCCGGCAGCCGCGCGATCGCGGAGGCGGTCCACCAGTTGCTGGGCAACCCTTCGTACCGCCAGCGTGCCCGGGCGCTGCAGGAGGCTTTCGCGGGCTCCGACGCGCTGGCAGAGATCGCCCTGGCCCTGCGCGGCCTCCACCCCGCTGCGCGGCCCACACCGGCGGCCGTGCCCGCCCTTTGCGCATGAACCGACCCACCCACCCTGGAGAACCTCCCATGACCCATCCCCTCGACGACACCACCGGCCTCTTCCTGGTACTGGACAACGCCCGCGACGAATCGTCACTGTGGCCGCATTTCGTGGACGTGCCCCCGGGCTGGACCGTCGCGTTCGGCGCGGCCGGTGCCGAGGAATGCCGTGCCTTCATCGCGGCGCGGCCGCCCGCCGCCGCGGGCATGCCGCAGGCGTTCGCCACGGCCTGAAGCACTGCGCCGGCCCGTGCACAGGCATTGCGGGCACGGCAGGCGCTCCGCAAAATTCAAACAAACGTTTGATTGATTGTGGTGTAATCCGCGGCCATGTCCGCACGCCGACCGCGCTCCGCCGCTCCCCGCCCGACCACGGAACCGCCCGCCCGCGGCGGCGCCGGCGAGCCCGCCTCCGCGCGGGACCGCCTGCTCTCCGCCGCGCTGCGGCTGTTCTCCGAGCAGGGCTACGCCAAGACGTCGATCCGCGCCATCGCCACGGCCGCGCAGGCCAACGTGGCGGCGGTGAGCTATTACTTCGGCGACAAGGCCTCGCTCTACAGCGCCGTCTTCACCGAGCCCATCTGGGACCGCGGGTCGCTCAGCTCGGCCTTCACGGAGCCCGGCGTTCCGCTGCACGAAGCGCTGCGGCGCTACTTCCATGCCGCGCTCGCGCCCCTCAGCCACGGCGAGCTGGCCCGCCAGAGCGTGCGGCTGCACATCCGCGAGATGCTGGAGCCCACGGGCCAGTGGGAGCGCGGGCTCGACAAGGACGTGCGCCAGCCCCACGAAGCGCTCGTGCGCCTGCTGTGCCAGCGCATGGGCACGGCCACCGCGGACCTGGCCATCCACCGGCTGGCGCTCACCCTCTCCAGCCTGGCGTTCCAGTTATGGGGCCACCGCGACGACATCGAGGTGCTCAAGCCCGAGCTGCTGGCCAGCGCCGAGGCCGTCGAACTCTGGGCCGACCGCATGGTGGACTACGCGATGGCCATGATCGCCGCCGAGGAGATCTGGCGGCGCAGCGCAGTGCCCGCCCGGCGCCCGACGCCCCGCACACCCCGCGCACCTCTGCCCGCCGCCGCGGCGGGCGCCCCCTCCATTCCCCGCTCAACGGCCCGCCGAAAGACGCCGAAACCATGACGATGCCTCCCCCTCCCGTGCCACGCCGCCTTCTTTGCGCCGCCGCACTGCTGGCACTGGCCGGCTGCGCGGCCCGCGCGCCCGCGCCGCGCGTCGATGCACCCGCGCCCGCCGCCTGGCAGGCCCCGCTGCCCCACCAGGGCCGCGTCGAGGACATCGCGCACTGGTGGGAGCGCATGGGCGATCCGCTGCTGGTGGACCTGATCGCCGCCGCGCAGGACGTCGCCCCGGGCGTGGCCCAGGCCCGCTCCCGCGTGGCGCAGGCCCGCGCCACGCAGGTGACGGCCCGCTCGGCACTGCTGCCATCGCTCGGCGCCCAGGGCGACGCGACCCGCGGCACCAACCAGCAGGCCGGCGGCCTGGCGACCACGGTGCAGGGCACGCTGCAGACGAGCTGGGAAGTGGACCTATTCGGGGGCAACGCCGCGGCCGACGAGGCCGCGCGGCAGCGCCTGGCGGGCGCGCAGGCCCAGTGGCACGAGGCCCGCGTCTCGGTGGCCGCGGAAGTGGCCACGCAGTACGACGGCTGGCGCCAGTGCCTGCGCCTGGCGGAAGTGGCCGAGTCCGACTCCCGCTCGCGCGCCGAGAGCGCGCGCCTGTCCGAAGCCAGCGAGCGCGCCGGCTTCACGGCCCCGGCCACGCGCGCCCTGGCGCAGGCCAGCAACGCCGAAGGCCGCGTGCGCGCCGAGCAGCAGCGCATGGCCTGCGACATCGACCTCAAGGGCCTGGTCGCCCTCACCGGACTGCCGGAACCCGACCTGCGCGCACGCGCCGCCGCAGCGGCCACCGCGGCGGCCCAGCCCGTGCCGGACGCGCTCTTCGCCGTCGACCGGTTGCCGGCCCGCGTGCTGGCGCAGCGCCCCGACGTGTACGCCGCCGAACGCGAGGTGGCCGCCGCCAGCGCCGATGTGGGCAATGCGCGTGCGCAGCGCCTGCCGCGCCTGACCCTGGCGGGCTCCGTGGGCCGCGCGTGGGGCAGCACCGGCGGCACCAGCCTGGCCACCAACACCTGGTCCATCGGCCCGGTCGGGGTGAGCCTGCCGATCTTCGATGCGGGACGGCGCGCGGCCCAGGTCGATGCCGCCGAGGCACGCTACGAAGAAGCCGCCCAGCTCTACCGCGCCAACGTGCGCCGGGCCGTGAGCGAGGTCGAGCAGTCGCTGGTCCGCCTGGCCAGCACCGCCGCGCGCAGCGCCGACGCGCAGCGCGCGGTCGAGGGCTACCGCGCCTCCTTCACCGCCACCGAAGCGCGCTGGCGCGGCGGCCTCGCGAGCCTCGTGGAGCTGGAGGACGTGCGCCGCTCGACCCTCAACGCGGAGACCTCGCTCATCACGCTGCGGCAGGAGCGCATGGCCGCCTGGGTCGGCCTCTACCGCGCCGCGGGCGGCGGCTGGGAGCCGCCGCTGCAGTCGGCGGCGGCGCCCTGAGGCCCGCTCCGGCCGGCCACCGGCCGCACCTTCTCTTTCCGAAACCGTTTCTTTCGACCGCAACCACGGACTTCCTATGCTGCGACTGCGTTCCCGCCCCTCCCTGCTGGCCCTGGCGGCCGCCTGCCTCATCGCCGCCGCCGGCGGCACCGCCCTGCTGTTCGCGCCCGGCGCCTTGCATGCCGAAGGCGCCAAGGACGGCAAGGGCGCCGCCGCGGCCGCACCGCGGCCGGCGCTCACCGTCACGACCACCACGCCGCGGCGCGAATCGCTCGCCGCCCGCCTGCCCGCCAACGGCAACGTCGCCGCGTGGCAGGAGGCGAGCATCGGCGCCGAAAGCAACGGCCTGCGCCTGACCGAGGTGCGCGTGAACGTGGGCGACACGGTGCGCGCGGGCCAGGTGCTCGCCGTCTTCTCCGCCGACACGGTGCAGGCCGAGGTCGCGCAAAGCCGCGCCAGCCTGCTCGAAGCGCGTGCCGGCGCCGCCGAGGCGGCCGCCAACGCCGAGCGCGCGCGCACGCTGCAGGCCTCGGGAGCCCTCAGCCAGCAGCAGATCCAGCAGTACACCACCGCCAGCGAAACCGCCGCCGCGCGCGTCGAGGCCGCGCAGGCGGTGCTCTCCGCGCAGCAGCTGCGCCTCAAGCACACCCAGGTGCTCGCCCCCGACAGCGGCGTCATCTCGGCGCGCACGGCCACGGTGGGTGCCGTGGTGGGCGCCGGCACGGAGCTGTTCCGCATGGTGCGCAAGGGCCGCCTCGAATGGCGCGCGGAGGTCACCTCCAGCGACCTGCCGCGCGTGCAGCCCGGCACCCGCGCACGCATCACCGCCGCGAGCGGCGCCGAGGTGGAGGGCACCGTGCGCGTGGTGGCCCCCACGGTGGACCCGCAGACCCGCAACGCCCTGGTCTACGTGGACCTGCCCGCGCACCCGGACATCCGGGCGGGCATGTTCGCGCGCGGCGACTTCCTGCTGGCGCAGCGCGACATCCTCACCGTGCCGCAATCGGCCGTGGTGGTGCGCGACGGCTTCAGCACGGTGTTCGAGGTCGGCGACGGCGGGCGCGTGGGGATGCGGCAGGTCAAGACCGGCCAGCGCGTGGGCGACCGCGTGGAGGTGCTCTCGGGCCTGCAGGAGCGCGCCACCCTCGTGGAGCGCGGCGGCGCCTTCCTCAACGAAGGCGACACCGTGCGCGTGGAGGCGGCCACAGCCCCGAAACCCGGGTCTTCCAGCCCCCATGCCGCCGGATCCACTGCGAAGAATGCTATCAAATAAGGAGCATTCTTCCATGCCGCACACCGCCCTCCTCCTCCCGGCGCGCCGCCTGAAGGATCTGCCATGAACCTTTCCGCCTGGTCCATCCGAAACCCCATTCCGGCGGCGATGCTGTTCGTGCTGCTGACCTTCGCGGGCGTGCTGTCGTTCCGCGCGATGAAGGTGCAGAACTTTCCCGACATGGACCTGCCGGTCGTCATGGTCACCGCCGCGCTGCCGGGCGCGGCGCCGGGACAGCTCGAGACCGACGTGGCGCGCAAGATCGAGAACGCCATCGCCACCACGCAGGGCCTCAAGCACATCACGACGACCATCGTGGACGGCGCGGCCACCATCGCGGCCGAGTACCGGCTGGAAAAGCCCGTGCAGGAGGCCGTGGACGACGTGCGCTCGGCCGTCTCCCGCGTGCGCGCCGACATGCCGGCCGACCTGCGCGACCCCATCGTCACCAAGCTCGAACTGTCCGCGCAGCCCATCCTGGCGTTCGCGATCGCCTCCGACAAGATGGACGACCAGGCCCTGTCCTGGTTCGTGGACGACACGCTCACGCGCCGGATGCTGGCCGTGCCCGGCGTGGGGGCGGTGAACCGCGTGGGTGGCGTGCAGCGCGAGGTCCGCGTGGCCATCGACCCGCTGCGGCTGCAGGCGCTGGGCGCCACGGCGGCCGACGTCTCGCGGCAGCTGCGCCTCGTGCAGACCGAGAGCGCGGGCGGCCGGGCCGACCTGGGCGGCGCGGAGCAGCCCGTGCGCACCATCGCGACGGTGCAGACCGCGCAGGAGATCGGCACGCTGGAGATTCCGCTCTCGGGCGGCGGCCGCGTGCGCCTGGACCAGCTCGCCACCGTCACCGACACCGTGGCCGAACCGCGCACCGCCGCCCTGCTGGACGGCAAGCCGGTGATCGGCTTCGAGGTCTCGCGCAGCCGCGGCGCGAGCGAGGTCGAAGTCGGCGCGGGCGTGCAGCGCGCGCTCGACCAGCTCGTGGCCGAGCACCCCGACCTGCACCTGACGCGCACGGTGGACTTCGTGGAGATCGCGAGCGACGAATACGACAGTTCGATGCACCTGCTCTACGAGGGCGGCGTGCTGGCGATCGTGGTGGTGTGGCTGTTCCTGCGGAACTGGCGCGCCACCATCGTCTCGGCCGTGGCCCTGCCGCTGTCGGTGCTGCCCGCCTTCATCGGCATGTATTTCCTGGGCTTCTCGATCAACATCATCACGCTGCTGGCGCTCTCGCTGGTGGTCGGCATCCTGGTGGACGACGCCATCGTGGAAGTCGAGAACATCGTGCGCCACCTGCGCATGGGCAAATCGCCCTACCAGGCGGCCATGGAGGCGGCCGACGAGATCGGCCTGGCGGTGATCGCCACCACGTTCACGCTGATCGCGGTGTTCCTGCCCACGGCCTTCATGAGCGGCATCCCGGGGCGCTTCTTCAAGCAGTTCGGCTGGACGGCGGCGCTCGCGGTGTTCGCCTCGCTGGTGGTGGCGCGGCTGCTCACGCCGATGATGGCGGCCTACATCCTCAAGCCCCTGCACGGCGAGGAAAAGGAGCCGCGCTGGCTCTCGGCCTACATGCGCGCCTCGGCCTGGGCCCTGCGCCACCGCGTGGTCACGCTGATCGGCGCGCTGCTGTTCTTCGTCGGGTCGCTGGCGCTCATCCCGCTGCTGCCCTCCGGCTTCATTCCGCCCGACGACAACGCGCAGACCCAGGTCAACCTGGAGCTGCCGCCCGGCAGCCGGCTGCCCGATGCCCGCGCCGCCGTGGCCCAGGCCACGGAACGCGTGCTGAAGGTGGGCCACGTGCGCAGCGTCTACACCGCCATCGGCGGGGGCTCGGCCGGCGCCGATCCCATGGCGGGCGGATCGAGCGTGGGCGACCCCCGCAAGGCCACGCTCACGCTGCGCTTCGTGGCGCGCGGCGAACGCCCGCGCAAGCAGGAGATCGAGCAGAAGCTGCGCGCCGCCATGGAAGACCTTCCCGGCGTGCGCGTGAAGATCGGCCTGGGCGGCTCCAACGACAAGTACGTGCTGGCGCTCGCGAGCGAAGACCCGCAGGCCCTCGCCGACACGGCCCGCGCGGTCGAGCGCGACCTGCGCACGATCTCCGGCATCGGCAACATCGGCTCCAGCGCCAGCCTCGTGCGCCCCGAGATCGTGGTGCGCCCGGACTTCGCGCGGGCGGCCGACCTCGGCGTGACCAGCAGCGCCATCGCCGAGACCCTGCGCGTGGCCACGGTGGGCGACTACGACCAGAACCTGCCCAAGCTCAACCTCGCGCAGCGGCAGGTGCCCATCGTCGTGCGCCTGGACGATGCGGCGCGCGAGGACCTCTCGGTGCTGGAACGCCTGGCCGTGCCCGGGGCGCGCGGGCCGGTGCGCCTGGGCGAGGTCGCGCACCTCGACGTGGGCAGCGGCCCCGCCGTGATCAACCGCTACGACCGCGCGCGCAACGTCAACTTCGAGATCGAACTCGGCTCGCGCGGCCTGGGCGAGGTCACCGAAGCCGTGCGGGCGCTGCCCTCGGTGCGGCAGATGCCGGCCAGCGTGCGCCTGATCGACGTGGGCGACGCCGAGATGATGGGCGAGCTGTTCGCGAGCTTCGGCCTGGCCATGCTCACCGGCGTGGTCTGCATCTACCTCGTGCTGGTGCTGCTCTTCAAGGACTTCCTGCAGCCCGTGACCATCCTGATGGCGCTGCCGCTCTCGCTGGGCGGCGCGTTCGTGGGCCTGCTGATCGCGGGCAAGAGTTTCTCGATGCCCTCGCTCATCGGGCTCATCATGCTCATGGGCATCGCCACGAAGAACTCCATCCTGCTGGTGGAATACGCCATCGTGGCGCGGCGCGACCAGGGCATGGGCCGGCTGGAGGCCCTGCTGGATGCCTGCCACAAGCGCGCGCGGCCCATCATCATGACCACCCTCGCCATGGGCGCGGGCATGCTGCCCATCGCCCTGGCCTGGGGCGGCGCGGACATGAGCTTCCGCTCGCCCATGGCCGTGGCGGTGATCGGCGGCCTCATCACCTCCACGGTGCTGAGCCTGCTGGTGGTGCCGGCGGTGTTCACCTACGTGGACGATTTCGCGCAGTGGTTCCAGCGCCGGGTGATGCGGCGGCCCGCGGCGCCCCCGCCGCAAAGCAGCTAGGGCCGGGCGGGCGGACGGTTCGGCGGGCTGGTGCTTGGCGCCGTCTGACTGTGTGCCGGCGCCTGGCTCTGCCCGCCAGCAGACACCGGCATCGCAATCCCTCCGGGCCCGCCAGTAAGCAGCGAACAGTGGTGGTTTCCCTCCATTGCGCCGGCTTTCATCGCCCACCCGTGCACTGATAATGCGGCGACCCACCATGAACCTCGTCGCGCTGAACATCGACACGATCCCGCTGGGGCAGCCGCTGCCCTTCGTACTGCGCGGCTCCAATGGCGTGCTGCTGGCGCAGCGGGGGTATGTGATCCGCAACCGCGAAGAGCTGAACCAGCTGGTGGCGCGCGGGCTCGACCTCTGCGTGGACACCGACGAGTCGGGCGACAGCCACCGCGCCTACCTGGCCCAGCTCCAGAAGATGCTCTTCACCGACACCTCGCTCGGGCAGATCGCGGCGATGAAGATCACGGCAGGCGCCAGCGCGGGACGCGACCGGGCGACCGCGGCGAACGGCCCGCCCGACTGGCCGGAACTGCAGCTGCGGTCCACGCAGCTGCTGCGGGCCCCTCCGCCCGCCGGCGAATTCGGCGAACGCTTCGAAGCGCTGCATGGCGAGCTGGCCCGCCATTGCGCGGCCACGCCGGATGCCACGCTGCTCGCACTCATCTATCTTTCCGGACAGGAAATGCAGCAGTACAGTGGCACGCACGCGATGCTCGTGTCCTGCGTGTGCATGATCGCCGCCGCCGAGCACCTGCGCTGGCCCGTGCCCCGCGTGCTGCAGCTCGGGCGCGCCGCCCTGTCCATGAACATCGCCATGACCACGCTGCAGGACCAGCTGGCGGTGCAGACGCAGCCCCTGTCGACCCAGCAGCTGGCCGACATCGAGAGCCATGCCGCGCGCGCCGAGGCGCTGCTGCGGCAACTCGGCGTGGGCGACCCCGTCTGGCTCGAAGCCGTGCGCAGCCACCACCAGCGCGCCCCGGGCCCGTTCGCCGCCAAGAGCGAGGCCCAGCAGCTCGCCCGGCTCATCCAGCGGGCCGACATCTTCGCCGCACGCCTGGCACCGCGCGCCTCGCGCGCGCCCATGCCGGTCACGGCCGCCATGCAGGCCACCTATTACGACGAGGCGCACCAGGTCGACGAAGCAGGCTCGGCCCTGGTCAAGGCACTGGGCGTATACCCGCCGGGCGCCTTCGTCCGGCTGGCCACCCAGGAAGTCGCCGTGGTGCTGCGCCGCGGCGCCAGCGCCACCACCCCGCGCGTGGCCGTGGTGCTCAACCGCAACGGCATGCCCACCGGCGAGCCGATTCCGCGCGACACCGCGCAGGCCGCCTGGAAGATCACGGGGGCCGTCGCCCTGCGCGACGTGCGCGTACAGTTGCCGCTCTCGCGCCTGCTGGCACTCGTCTGAGGCGCCGGGCTGCCGGCCCCGCTTCAGCCGCTTTTTCCCGGCCGCTTGTCTGGAAAACAGGGCCGGCATCTCCTGCCGTGCAATGCGCAGCCAGCTCGGCTACCCTCCACCTCCCGAACCCAGCCCACTGGAGCCGCCCATGTTCCGCCGATTCGCCCCCTTGGTCCTCGCCCTTCTGGGTGCCGCAGCACTGCCCGCCCGGGCCGCCCCGCCGGCCTCCCCGGCACCCGCGTCCGCCGCATCGGCCGCGTCGGCCTGCCCCGCCCTGCTGCGCCACACCATGGAGCGCCTGCAGGACGAATCGCCGCAGCCGCTCTGCCAGTACCGGGGACAGGTGCTGCTCGTAGTCAACACGGCGAGTTACTGTGGGTTCACGGGGCAGTACGAGGGGCTGGAGGCCCTGCACTCGCGATTCAAGGGCCAGGGATTTGCAGTTCTGGGTTTCCCTTCTAACGATTTTGCGCAGGAAAACGGCAGCAATGCGCAAATTGCCGATTTCTGCAGCAACACTTTCGGCGTGCGGTTTCCGATGTTCGCCAAGAGCACCGTGAAGGGCTCGGGCGCCTCCCCCTTCTACCGTGAACTGGCCGCTCAATCAGGGGAGAGCCCCCAATGGAATTTCCATAAATACCTGATCGACCGGCAAGGCCGCGTGGTGGGCAGTTTCGGCAGTTCCGTGGCCCCGGACGACCCGAAAATCGTGCGTGCCATCGAACAGCAGCTGAAGCTTTTTCGCTAATTTGATATGTTTTTCGGTTTCATATTCCGATCTGCGGAAAACGTTACATTTTTTGATGTTTTTAGACCCCAACCCTCTGGAACTTCGCAGGAATGCCACTAATCTATGGGCCGTGGGTAAGTTAACTTCACTTGCCCACACAGATTGAGTCTCCAGTTTCTCGTTGCGAAGCCTTTCGGACTTGTCCGACTGAAACCCTGAAGCGCTTCTCCTCCCTCCCTCTCTAATTCGTTTCGGGACGCTTCGCAACTTTTTTATTCCGGCCAAGAAAAAAGCGCGCAACCGCAAGGTGCGCGCTTTTGGCTTATCTGGAGGGTGCCTTCCTCCTTTGCCCGGCTGCCCGGGCGTCCGGCTCAGCGGGGCTGCGTGTCCACGAAGCTCGGGCGCTGCGCCAGCTTGTCGAGCAACCGGCCCAGGTTCGGATGCTCGGCGCGCCACGCGATCTCCGGGAAGCGGTATTCCAGCCAGCCCAGCGCACAGCCCACCGCGACATCGGACAGGCTCAGGTGGATGCCGCTGCAGTAGGGCTTCTCGCCCAGGCCCTGCGCCATGGCCTTGAGGCCCGCATTCACCTTGCCCAGTTGCCGGTCGATCCAGGCCTGGCTGCGTTCGCCGTCCCGGCGGCCGGCCCAGGTGGCCTCCAGGCGGGCCAGCACGCCGGCATCCATCACGCCATCGGCCAGGGCCTCCCAGGTCTTGACCTCGGCGCGCTCGCGCCCTTGGGTCGGCATGAGCCGCCCTACCGGCGACAGGGTGTCCAGGTATTCGACGATGACGCGCGAATCGAAGACCGCCTCGCCGCCCTCCATCACCAGGCACGGCACCTTGCCGAGCGGGTTGGACGTGGCGATGGTGGTGTCGTCCGCCCAGACGTTCTCCTCGATGAAGCGGTAGTCCAGTTTCTTCTCGGCCATCACGATGCGCACTTTGCGCACATAGGGACTGGCAGAGGATCCGATCAGTTTCATGGTGTTTATCCGGGCGGGGCAAGGGAACAGGCGGCCGCCGATTCTAGGGGGCCGGCCGCCGTTTCGCTGTCCGGCATGGACAGCGGTGCGGCGGCGGCGCCACGGTCCGCCCACCTACAATCCCGGCCCATGAGCCTGTCTACCATCACCGCCCTCTCGCCGCTCGACGGCCGCTACGCCGCCAAACTCTCCGCCCTGCGCCCGATCATGAGCGAGCACGGCTACATGCACCGCCGCGTGCAGGTCGAGGTGGCATGGTTCATCGCGCTGTCGGACGCGGGGTTCGGCGAATTCAAGCCGCTCACCACTGGCGCCCGGGCCTACCTGCTGGGGCTGGTGAAGAATTTCTCCGAAGCCGACTCCACCGCGATCAAGGACATCGAGAAGACCACCAACCACGACGTGAAGGCCGTCGAGTACTGGCTGAAGTCGAAGTTCGAGGCCCGGCCCGAACTGGAACGCGCTGCGGAATTCGTCCATTTCGCCTGCACCAGCGAGGACATCAACAACACCAGCCACGCGCTGCAGCTGCGCTCGGGCCGCGACCAGGTCATCCTGCCGGGCCTGGACCGCGTGGTGCTCAAGCTGCGCGAGATGGCCCACATGCATGCCGCCGTGCCGATGCTGAGCCGCACGCACGGCCAGACGGCCAGCCCCACCACCGTGGGCAAGGAACTGGCCAACGTGGTCATGCGCCTGCAGGCCGCCTGCGAGCGGATCGCCAGCGTGAAGATCCTGGGCAAGATGAACGGCGCGGTGGGCAACTACAACGCGCACCTGGCCGCCTGGCCCGACTTCGACTGGGAAGCCTTCAGCCGCAAGGTCGTGGAAACGCCCGAGCCCATGGGCCTGGGCCTCACGTTCCAGCCCTACAGCATCCAGATCGAGCCGCACGATTACATGGCCGAGCTGTTCGATGCGGTGGCCCGCGCCAACACCATCCTGGTCGACCTCTCGCGCGACATCTGGGGCTACGTCAGCCTGGGCTACTTCAAGCAGCGCCTGAAGGCCGGCGAGATCGGCTCGTCCACGATGCCGCACAAGGTCAACCCCATCGACTTCGAGAACGCCGAGGGCAACCTCGGGCTGGCGAACGCGCTGCTGCGCCACCTCTCCGAGAAGCTGCCCGTCAGCCGCTGGCAGCGCGACCTCACCGACAGCACGGTGCTGCGCAACATCGGCGTGGCGCTGGGCTACGCCGCGCTGGCCTACAACTCCCTGATGACCGGCCTGGGCAAGCTCGAACTCAACGAAGAGGCCCTGGCCGCCGACCTGGACGCGTCCTGGGAAGTGCTGGCCGAGCCGATCCAGACCGTCATGCGCCGCTACGGCGTGCAGGGCGCCTACGAGAAGCTCAAGGAAGTCACGCGCGGCAAGACCGTCACGGCCGAGGCGCTGCACGGGCTGGTGCGCAGCCTGGAGATTCCCGAGGCGGAGAAGGAGCGCCTGCTCGCCATGACGCCTGCCAGCTACATCGGCAAGGCCGCCGAGCTGGCCCGCCGCGTCTGATCCCGGCCCCTCGCGGGCCCCTGGCCGGCCCGCGCCGCTCCAGCATGCGCGGGCCGGCCGCATTCTTTGTTGGAAGCACCACGCCCATGGCGATCAAATCCACCGTCTTCAAGGCCCACGTCTCGATCGCGGACATCGACCACAACTACTACGCCGACCATGCCCTCACGCTGGCGCGCCACCCGAGCGAAACCGACGAACGCATGATGGTGCGGCTCGCCGCGCTGGCGCTGCAGGCCCACCAGCTGCAGACCGTGTGCCGCGGCGACGGCACGCTGGCCTTCGGGGCGGGCCTCTCGGACCCCGACGATCCGGACGTCTCGCTCACCGACTTCACGGGCCGCAAGCGCCTCTGGATCGAAGTGGGCCAGCCCGAGGACAAGCCGCTCGCCAAGGCCGCGAGCCGCGCCGATGCGGTGGTCGTCTATGCCTTCCACCACGCGGCGGACGTCTGGTGGAAGGGCATCGAGGGCAAGCTCTCGCGGCAGGACCGGCTGTCGGTCTGGCGCCTGCCCTCCGAGGCCTCGCAGCAGCTCGCCACCCTAGCCGAGCGCAGCATGCAGCTGCAGGCCACGATCCAGGAAGGCGCCATCACGCTCAGCAGCAACCTGGGCAGCGTGCACCTGGAGCCGGTCCGCTGGAAATGAGCGCCACCGCCCTGGAACGGACCCCCAGGCAGATCCCGCATGAAAACGGTCTCATGCCGCCGTATCCATTCAATTGTTTGCTATCAAAACAATAGCGAAATGGTTTCAGGCGGTGCCGGCCGGCATGGCCGTGCCGCAGTTCCAGCACTGCTCGAAGCCTCCTTCGACGTGCTCTCCGCAGGCCGCGCACTGCCAGCGGCGCTGCGGCAGATCGGCCAGTGCCTGCAGCAGCAGGCGGGCCTTCGGGGCGTGTTCCTCGTGTTCCAGCCAGATCTCCGGCAGGCACTGGTCGGGCGGCAGATGCCCCGCCGCGGCCAGGAGGTGCTGGCGCTGCACCGTCGCCGGCATGCCGTCCTCGCACAGCAGATCCGCCCACAGGGTGGCGATGGCGATATTGGGGGCCTGGGTCAAGCGCAGCATGCCGGCAGCTTAGGAGGTCCGGGCCCGCGTGTCACGCCGGCCGGCAGGCCGCTCCGCCGTCAGGCCGCCGGCGCGCATCCTTCGGCGGCCCGCTCCGCGTAGCGGTTGAACCGCCAGGCCGCGCTTTCCAGGGTGATGCGCCGCCACACGGCGCGCTTTTCCACCGGCGTCATCGCCAGCCAGTGCTGGACTTCGCCGAAGCTGCGCCCGCAGCCCTTGCACTGCTCATCGCCCTGGCTCGTGGAGCAGATGGCGATGCAGGGCGTGTCGGGCGTCGTCTCGTACCAGGCCATCCAGGCGGCCAGCGCCGCCGGGGGCAGCGCCGATTCGTCGACCGCGTCCGCGTGCGCATAGGCCATGCGCGCATACACCTCGGCCAGCGCCTGCAGCTCGGGCGCCAGGGCCAGCCGGTCGCACGCCGGCGCACGGGCGCGCCAGTGGTTGATCGCGGCTTCGATGTCGGTGATGTGCAGGGCGGCCATGGGCGGGCAGGAAAAGGCGGCCGATCTTACCCGCGCGGACACGCCACCACCGGCCGCGGGGCCATGGCCCCGTCCTGGCCCAGGCACCGCCAATTGCTATGAAATAAATAGCAAACTAATGAATGGAATCGGCGGCATCCTGGCATTTTCATGCGCATCAGGGCATGCCCGGCTTGCGGCGGCTTCAGCCCCTGTGTTCCAATGCGGGCTTCGAGGGGGAGTAGCTCCCGGTCCCGGTGCAACGGCATTCGTCCGAAGCGCCTGCACCGTCGGTCATGTCGTCAGTACGAAGCAGCAACGCTTCCGGCATTTCCGGGCTTTGGCCGACCGTGTGTCGGCCGGCCGAGCAAGACCTTTGAAAGGCCTGTCATGGGCCGATCAAGGCTGTGCACTCCCCGGCATGGGCGCCTCTCCTGGCGCATCAGACCCAGCGCCCTCCTTGATCGCCCTTGGCGGGCCTTCCGTTTGTGGAGGCGCCGATCACCGCACACCCTGCGAGTCGGCCTCCCATCGCCAATGACAACGAGGAATTTATGGACTTCTTGACTTCGCCCGAGTTCTGGGTCGCGCTGGGGCAGATCATCATCATCGACATCCTGCTGGGTGGCGACAACGCGGTGGTGATCGCCCTCGCCTGCCGCAAGCTGCCGCCCGCGCAGCGCACCAAGGGCATCATCTGGGGCACCGCCGGCGCCATCATCCTGCGCGTGATCCTCATCGCCTTCGCGATGACGCTGCTGAACCTGCCTTTCCTGAAATTCGTCGGCGCCATCCTGCTGGTGTGGATCGGCGTCAAGCTGCTGGCCCCCGACGAAGAAGGCCATGGCAACGTGGCCGAGAGCGACAAGCTGTTCGCGGCCATCAAGACGATCATCGTGGCCGACCTCGTGATGAGCGTGGACAACGTCATCGCCATCGCCGGTGCCGCCCAGAACGCCGGCGAGCACTCCCTGCTGCTGGTGGTGCTGGGCCTGCTGATCTCCATCCCGATCATCGTGTGGGGCAGCCAGCTCGTCATCAAGCTCATGGAGCGCTTCCCGCTCATCATCACGGCCGGCGGCATGCTGCTGGGCTGGATCGCCGGCGGCATGCTGGTCACCGACCCGGCCTTCGCCAACCCCGACAGGTGGGACTGGATGTTCAAGATCCCGCAGACGGACCTCGTGAAGTACGGTGCCAGCGTGGCCGGTGCCCTCTTCGTGCTGCTCGTCGGCAAGGCCGTGCTGGCACGCCGCACCGCCGCCGCGGCACCGGCAGGACACGGCTGACCGATCGCCCGCGGCAGGCGGCACGGAACGCCGGCCCATCGACATTCTTCATTGAACTCTGCGCAAGCCGGCGGATCGACTTTTTTCCGACCTAACGCACACCCACCGCAAGGAGAGCCCTTCATGGACAAAGTCATCGTGTACGTGGACGACGCGGCCTACGCGCACCAGATCCTTGCCCCCCTGACCGAGCGCGCCCGCGCGTCCGGCACCCACTGGGTGGTGGTCGCCTGCGCCCCGCGCATGACCCACCGCATCAGCAAGTGGGTAAGCCACAGCGCCCGCGAGAACTGGCGTGCCAAGTGGGCCGACAAGCTGTTCGCCCAGATGCTGCCCTGGCTGCGCACGGCCGGCGTGCCGATCACCCCCGTGCTGGCCAAGGGCCCGCTGGCGGACCTGGTGACCGAACTCCAGGCCGAGCACGGCACGGCCCAGATCGTCGATGCGCGGCGGCCCAAGCAGGAAGACATGGCGGCGCTGCCGGCTCCCGTCGTTTCGGCCGCGCCGGTCACCGTGGTCCGCAAGCCATCGCCGCGCCGCTGGTCCCTGCCGGGCACCTTGGCAGGCCTGGGCGCCATGTTCATGTTCGTGGCGGAGTGATACCTCCGCCACGGCCTTGATGCCCAGCGGGGGTACGCGCAAGGGCCTGTCCTGCACGCAGGACGTGGTTGTGCTCGTTGACGACCTATTGCGTACGATGCGTCGCGGAGCTTCCGGGTGCCCGCGACAACCGAGGATCTTGCTGCAGCGAGGCACTTCTTGAAAGGAGACTGGACTTCGCGATCCCTCGGCTGTTTTTGGCACGGCTACGCAATGGTGGAGGGTCTTCACTCACTTCCAGTCTCGAGATTGCCCATGCAGATTTCTCCCTTGGTCTCCACCTCCGTCGCCTCCGCCTCCTCCTTGCCCGAGCAGCCGGCGAGTCAGCCTTCATCTCGTCCCGGCTCGCCTCCTCCGTCCACCATGGAGTACGGACCTCCGATTCGGCCCAAAGGTCAATCGCTGCCCTCCACGAGCAGCCTGGGGCCTCGCATTGAAGCGGATCGGCTTGCCGATCTGCAATCCGACAGCCGTCCCGGTCCGTCTTATCAGGGCACTGTTCGCGTGGAGGGGAATCAACTCACGTCCAAAAACCCGGTGACCCAGAAGCTGCTGCAGTCCCTGGCGATCGATCCCGCCGAAGTGCCCGGCCTAAAATTCATGGCCCTGGCTGGCAAGGAGCCGACGCTATCGCTTCGCCTGGGCGCCAACGGTGGAAACACATTGGACAGCCTCAAGGCGGCGCTCGGCGAAGACCTCAGCGCCCCGATGGAGCACGCCACCATCCCGCTGCTGCTCGGCGTGATTGCTCGCGGTGAGCAGGCGATCGGCGATGACCTTCGCGGCCGGATCATCCCGCTGCTGCAGGAGGCACATCCGAGGATTGAATCGTCTTTGCCCGCACTGAAATCCTTGATCGAGGACCGGCTTGCCGCACGGCCGGACCTGTCGCTGAAGATGGCTGCCACAGGACTGCTGCAGCTTGCTACGGCCAAGAGCATCGACCTCAAGCTGCTTGGCTCGAGCCTGGCCGTCAGCTCGGGGCTGGGCTCGCTGTGGGAGCTCGTGGCGGCACCAAAGGCCAAGCTCGCGCTGCTGGGTTCTGGCTTCGCAGCCGTGGCGTCGGGCCTGCCGGCGTCCGTGATCGACGCGGCGCCCATGGTCGCGATCGAGGCGGCGGACACGATGACTGTCAAGAAGCGCATGGCCAACGACCGTGGCGATCCCTTCCCATTCATGCAAAAGCTCGGCGAGGCGCTCACTGCCGGGGTCGTGTCGGCCATCGGCGCGTTGCCGAACAACTTGCTCGAGTACAACGCCGGTCGTCTACCGAGAGCTGTCGCGGCGCTGATCGGCGTGGGAACGACCGAGGTCGCCATCCTCTCGGCGGCGGCGGGCGTGCCTGGAGAGATTGCTGAAATCCGTGAGTCGGTCAAGGAGGCCGTCGAGCACGCGGTCCACAGCGGCTTGATGAAGCTGCCCGAGGGCGTTGCACAAGACGAAGCCATCCATATAGCCACCGAACTGGCACTCAAGATGGAGCCCAGTACGGTGATCGGCAAGAAGTCGATGGGCGTTGCCCTCGCGGTGGGGCTCGTGCCCTTCCTCCTCGGTAGCATGGTCACCGGCGCGCTTCCAGAAGCGGCGCTGCGCATCCTGCGCAGCACCGCTTTTGCACCGATTGAGATGATTGGCATGAATGTCATTGCCGCCATCTCTCAGACCGGCGTCCCGGGTATCGTGTCCAGCGATCACCAGCGCTTCGCGAATGTGATCGGGGACCTGCTCAAACACTCTGCTGCAAACGTCGGTGATCTCGAGAGCGGAGCGGGCGAGACCAGCGGCCTGCAACCGACCATCGACGAGGAGGCCATCGTCGCGAGGCTCGCGCCCCACAACGAATTGCTGCGGCACGTCGGAGGCGCGGCCCTCACCGCCATGGCGGGGGTGCTCGACAGCGTGGGCTTTGTCGGACAGGTCGCTGCCTCAAGCGCATCGTCTGCCATGAGTTCGCTGGCGCGTCCATTCCGGGCGGTCGCCGAGGCAAGCCAAGCCAGGGAACCATTGCTCTCGTGATCCGCAACGCATGGTTGAAGCAGGGGCAGGCTTGAGGGGCAGCAAGCCTCGCCCGACGGCCCCACGAAGCCATCGCTTCGCTGGTGCCAGAACGCAGCGGTTGAACGCAGTCGCGGGCCGGGGAACAGACCAGCGAATCCGCCGAGCCATGGCATGCGGGTGCTATGCTCCCGCGCCATGATGAAGCTCATCCTCAAATGGTTGCTCAGCGCTGCGGCGCTGCTGTTCGTGGCCTATGTGTACAGCGGGGTGGAGGTGAAAAGCTTCACCAGCGCGCTCATCGCCGCCTTCGTCATCGGGCTCTTCAACGTGGTGCTGCGCCCCATCCTGGTGGTGCTCACGCTGCCCGTGACCATCGTGACGCTGGGCCTGTTCCTCTTCGTCATCAATGCGCTCATGTTCTGGGCGGCCGCCTCGGTGCTGGGCGACAGCTTCCACGTCAACGGCTTCGGCGCCGCGCTCATCGGCTCGCTCATCTATACCGTGCTGGGCATGCTCATCGAATCAGCGCTCGGCGGCCTGTTCCTTAAGAAGTGATTCGGTGGCGCGCAGGCGTGTCTCGATGATCGATGCCTCGATGTAGTCGCCGGCGTCGCCACCCCGGCTGCCGGTCTTGCGCGCCAGGTCCTGACCGGCCTTGAAGCGGTCCACCGCCGCCGCATAGTCGTAGCGCGCCACATGCGCCTCGGCCTCCGCGCGGACCGCCCGCAGGGGGTGGTTCTCCTGCTGCCACACCCCCGCGAGCAGGTACCAGACCGACGCGTCGCGCGGGTGGTTGGTCACCCAGGTCTGCAGCGTGCCGGCCATCTCGCCCGCCCGGTTCAGCCGCAGCAGCGCCTGCGTGCGCAAGACCATCTCCGGCCGGCCGGCGGCCCCGGCCACCGGCACGGTTCGGCCCCCGCCCGCTGCAGGCCCCGCGCCGATGCTGGCGACACTGAGCGCAGCGGCCGGCCGCTGCGCGTCGGCCCCCGCGGCCTCGGCGCCACCGCTGCCCGCAGAGGCCGACAACTGCGCCAGAGCGGCCTCCGGCTGGCCGGCGGCCAGCTCGATCTCCGCGCCCAGCAGCCGCGCCTGGCGCTGGCCCGCCGCATCGCCCTGCACGGCCTGGTTCAACGACCGCAAGGCAGCGCGCGCAGCACCCATGTCCTGCAGTTGCAGAGCGCTCAAAGACGCCGCGTACCAGGCGCCCGCGCGGCGGGCCAGCGGCTGCGCGGCGAATCCGCCCGTCTGCGGCTCGTTCACCCACTGCCGCCACACATCGATGCCGGGCCGTGCCAGCACGCGCGCCCGGGCAGCCATCATCGCGTGCTCCAGCGTGGGTGCCGGCGCAGGCGCCTGGGCCGCTCCCGGAGGCAGGCGCGAATGCAGATCGGCGATCCGCTGCGTGGTGAGCGGATGGCTGCGCAGGTAGGGCCAGCTGCCGTTGTCGTTGATGCGGTTGGCTTGCTGCAGCTTGTCGAACATCGTCACGAACCCCTGCGGCGCAAAACCCGCCGGGGCCATCAACCCGTAGCCCACGCGGTCGGCCTCGCGCTCCATGTCGCGCGAGAAATTGAGCTGGTTCTGCACGGCCAGCGCCTGGCTGCCGATCATCATGGCCTGCCCTGCGTTCGGATTCTTCGCGGCCGCCAGGGCGCCCAGCACCATGGCCCCCAGCATCAGCGGCCCCTGGCGGTTCTGCTGCGTGATCAGGCGGGAGATATGCCGCTGCGTGACGTGGCTCAGTTCGTGCGCCATCACCGAAGCCAGCTCGTCGCGCGTGGCCACCACGCCGATCAGCCCCAGATGCACGCCGAAATATCCGCCGGGCAGCGCGAAGGCGTTCACCGTGCGGTCACGGCCCAGCAGGATCTCCCAGGCGAAACGCTCGTCCAGTTCGGGCGGCAACTCGCCGCGCTCCCGGGCCGCCTTGACCAGCGGAAGGAAGATGCCCTGGATGTATTCGTTCAAGACGGCATCGTCGATGTAGTCGGGGTCGCGGTAGATTTCCCGGATGATGCGGTCGCCCAGGCGCCGCTCTTCGCTGGTGGTCATGTCGGCCCCATCGCCCAGCGTCGGCAAGCCGGCCTGGGCCTGCGCGGCCGTGATGCCACCGATGCTGGTCGCTATGAAAATAGAAGCTGCCACCGCATGGCGCGCGAGCGCCAGAGGCCGTTGTCGATCGAATGGCACGCGAAGTCTCCCGCACTGTTACGGCCGCAGCCACCCTGGCCGCGGCCCCCGCACATGACCGTATGATGCCCTGGTCCCCGAACGTTCCGTGCCAGCGAAGGGCCCGCCTGGCCTCTCCTTACCGTATGAGCGACATCCCCACCCCCACACACCCCTCCCTCACCCACTTCGACGCCCAAGGGCAGACCCACATGGTGGATGTCGGCACCAAGCAGGCCACGCACCGCATTGCCGTCGCCTGCGGGCAGATCGAAATGCGGCCGGAGACGCTCGCGCTCATCGGGTCCGGATCGGCCAAGAAGGGGGATGTCCTGGGCGTCGCGCGAATCGCCGGCATCATGGCCGCCAAGAAGACCAGCGATCTGATCCCGCTGTGCCATCCGCTGGCCCTGACGCGCGTTGCACTGGAATTCGAACTGCGCACGCACGAAAACGCCGTGCTGTGCACGGCGACCGTCGAGACGGTGGGCGCCACCGGGGTGGAGATGGAGGCCCTCACGGCCGTCCAGGTGGCGCTCCTGACCGTCTACGACATGTGCAAGGCCGCGGACAAGGGCATGGTCATCGGGGGCGTCCGCCTGCTGGAGAAGCGCGGAGGGAAATCGGGTAGCTTCTTCGCGCCCGCCTCTCCGGTCCGCTGAGCGACCCGCGCCCACCGGGATCAGGGTTTGGGTGCCTCAGCGCGGCTTGCGGGGCAGGCCGCCTGCAGGGACCATTTCTCGATCTGCTCTTCTGCCTTGAGAACGCCGAACCGCCCGAACAACACCCCATAGACCTTCCATTGCTCTGCCGCTTCCTGGCAGCGGTCCTTTCGGATCAGGGCAAGGTAATAGTGGAGGTGGGTAGAAAGCCATGGGAACCGTTCTGCCAGGCGGCGTGCCAACTCCGGAGATTTGCCCTCGTCAGGAGCCTGGGCGTCATTGCGCTGGCTTGCAATCAGTTCGCCATATTGGGTCAACAAAAGGGGGGGCGAATGGTATGCATGGCGCTGCTCGGCACTGGTGATGAATTGATTTTCCAGGCGCAATGCCCGGTAATCCTTTTCGATCTTCGAATACTCCATGGCGATGAATGTGCAGGCCGCCAGGGTCACCAAAACCATTCCCTGCCAGATCCTCGTGCCATTCTTTGAGATTTCTCTCGCGGCACCGATTTCTGCTTCGAGTGCGCCGGCAAAGAAACCTGCCGTCAGAGAGAAATAAAGGTAGGCGTAGGGATACTCCAGCATGCTGTGCACTGCAATGGGCAAGAGGATTGCCGCGTAGCAGAGAGAGTCTTTGCTGATTTGCTTGCCCAGTGCGTCGATGGCTGTTCGCACACACCAGACTCCACCGGCAACCACCAACAATCCCCCGAGCGGTATGCCGAACCACAGCAGCAGATCCAGCAGGAGGTTGTGGGCATGGTCGATATTCAGGATCGACGGGAAAACAGAAGCGGCAGCAAAATGGCTCGCGCCCAAACGCAGCCACCCAAAACCTGCCCAGGGTTCCTGCTGGAGCGACCACAGCATCTGCTTCCAGATCTCCAGGCGCCCGGTGGGATTCAACCCTATACCCGTTCGCAATGCCGTTCCACCCAACCAGGGCGCAATACGGTCCAGGTTGATGTAGATGAGCAGGAACACGAGAAAACAGGGCAGCAACCACCAAAGGGTCTTGGAAAGCCCCGCACGCCGGCCAAAAACCACCAGCAGCAGGCACAGGAAAGCCAGGCTCAGCCCCCCTGTGCGGGATTCCGATACTGCCAGCGCGCAAGACAGCAATAGCGCGATTCCCACCAGCACCCATCGGTTCAATGATCCTCGACCGTCCAGATAAACCAGGACAGCGACCGCCATGACCAGCAGGGTCGCGAAATGGTTGGGCTGGCCGAAATTTGCATACGCACGGCCCCCGCTTTCCAACATCCAGAGACCGAGGCTCGCGCCGGTCCATTGCGCCAGACCGATCACGGCGCTGATGGAAGCCGCCACCAGAATGACCAGGCACCAGGAACGGACCGAATAGGCCAGGTAATCGTAGGAGCCCTTTACGGCAGCCTGTGCCCCCTGCTGCGCGGCCATTCCAAAAAGCACGGCGAAGACCAGCCCTGCAGCCATATCATCACGTGGCAAGCCATGCATGGGGCCTTGCAGGAAAATGCAGGCCACCCAAAGAAGCAGCAGCGCGGCAATGCGCGGAGGAAATACTTGCAGATGCCTCCACGGCATCAGAAGGAATACTCCGACCACCATGAAGAACTCGTGGTGGTACGTACTCCAGGGAGGAATCTGATCAGGGGCGATCCAGGCCAATAACAGGCTGGCATGCCCGAAAATCATTCGCAGTGACTTGAAGGAAGACATCGTAAAAAGAAAAAAACCTCCCCGAAGGGAGGTTCTTCATGAATCAGCTAGCTGATTACTTGCACGAACCAGGAGCGTACTTCGCCATGTCGCCCGTGGAGGTGCAGCGCCATTCGGAGATCTGCACGCCGCGGTGCGCAGCGTTGCTCGAAGGAACCAGCGCCGTGGTGCTGTTGAGGTAAGGCGTCAGGGTCAGGGTGCCGGTAGGCGAGCTGGTGGTGATGCCCAGAGCGGTGAAGTTAGGCTTGACGGTGATCACGCCATCGGCCGTGGTCGTGATGCTCTGGACCATCTTGGTCGGGCCGGAACCAGCGGTGTCGGCAGTGTTCGCTTCGCAACCCCACGCATTGGTGGTGGAAGGAACGAAATCAGAACGCATCGTCTGCACGGCTTCGCTGATGGTCGTGCGGCACTGCGATGCAGCCAGCACCACTTCAGCAGCACGTGCCTTGATGGTGTAGTCCTTGTAAGCCGGCAGGGCCACGGCAGCCAGAATACCGATGATCGCCACCACGATCATCAGTTCGATCAAGGTGAAACCTTGTTGAACGGTACGCTTCATAAATCTCTCCCGGAGGAACAAGTTGCAATGTCAACCTGCAGAAGGATTTCGCAGGCTGAGCCTTTAAAAGCAGGTTGCGTGCCAGGCAAGCGTCGGGCTTCGCAATGCGGGCCATGGCTTCGTTTCGGCCCTGAAGTGACAATCCTGTCACCCACCCTTGTCATCACTCGTTGCAGGCACAACGAAACGTACACCGCCGTCACCCCACTTATTGCTGCTTGAATTCCATCTCGGTGCCGGCCAATTCAAGGCGATCGCCGTCCTTCAGCAACACCGGTTCCGCGCCAGTGGGCGAGCCGTTGAGGCGCGGGTGTTCGATGCCTTCCACGTGGGCCAGAACGAATCCGTGGTGGCGCTTGGTGATGGAGGCCACGGCCACCCCGGGCTTGCCGATGGTGGTGACCACCTTCAGCAGAGCCACCTCGCGGCCGGCAGCGGCGCCGGAGACGACGCGGATGGCCGCGTTCAGCGGCACGCTGGGCGCTCCGCCCAAAGGCGCGGGCCGGGAATTCAGCGTCCGCGGAGGCAGCATGCCGGGGGTGAAGATCATGGTCTTCTCATAGTTCTCGCCAGCACCCTCGTGGACGAAGCGGATCTTGTATTTGCCCACCTCCACGAGATCGCCGTTGCGCAGGGCCTGCCGCTTGGCGGCCTGGCCGTTCACATAGGTGCCATTGGTGCTGCCGATGTCCTCGACCTCCACTGTTTCACCGGCCATGTGGATCACGGCGTGTTCGCCACTGACGGCCAGGTTGTCGATGACGATGTCGTTGTAGGGCCGGCGCCCCAGCGTCGTGCGCTCCTTGGTCAGCGCCACTTCTTTGATGACCACTCCGTCGATCGACACGATCATTTTGGGCATGAACCGTTCCTCGTCTGTCTAGCTAGCTAATGGATGTCTGCTTCCAGGCCATCTTCACCCAGGCAGCGCCGGGCGCGTGCAGGGCAAAAGAAATGGCCAAAAGGGTCATGATCGACCCTTTCAATCGGTACGTAGCAACAATCGTGACACCAGGCCGCGTTTCTTTTCGGCAGCGCCCGCCCGGACCAGCAGCACGCTGATGTTGTCGCGGCCCCCGCGGAAGTTGGCGGCCTCGATCATCCGGGCGGCGCGGTCGACAAGCGCTCCCGAGCCTGCGGCGATCGCCTCAAGTTCTCCGTCGTCCACCATGTCCGTCAAGCCATCCGAGCACAGGATGAACAGGTCGTCGGGCTGCACCATGAATTCATTCACTTCCAGCAGTGCGGTGGATTCGACCCCCAGCGCCCGGGTCACCAGGTTGCGGAATCCGGAGAGCGCAGCCTCTTGCGGAGTGAGGATGCCTGCATCGACCTGCTCCTGCAGCCAGGAGTGGTCCCGTGTGATCTGGCAGAGGGCGCCGTCACGCAACCGGTAGCAGCGCGAATCGCCGATGTGCCCCAGGACCAGACGGTCCCCCCGGAACACGGCCACGACAACGGTCGTACCCATGCCGGCGCACTGCGCATTGGATTGGGAGGCCTGGTAGATGGCGCGGTTGGCGGATTCGACACAGGTCTCCATCGCCAGCCGCAGGTCGCCCGGTACGGCACTGCGGCCATCGTCTTCCAGCCACTGGACAAGGCCCTGCTGGATCAACTCGGTCGCCATGCGGCTGGCGACCTCGCCCGCGTTGTAGCCCCCCATGCCATCGGCCAGGACCGCTACCTGGCTGGCGATGTCGACCGTCACGGCGTCTTCATTGTTCGACCGCACACGCCCCTGGTCGGTCAAGGCGCAGAATTCGTACACCAGAGAGGAAGACGTGCTCATGCCGCAGCCGCCCCGCAAAAAGGCAGCAGGAGAGTCATCTCCTGGGGAATGACGTTATCGAACGCCGACGTCATCCCCTTCGTTACGGCCATGTGAAGTTCCCCATATCTTTTCCCTATGCGTCGCGTGCCGCATCATAGACGAGGCACCAACGCCGGGATGTTTATCGGGAAGCAAACCGCAGCGCCAGGGCTGCGCTCTTGCAGAAGGGCCCTGGATCAGGCGGCAGCTTGCCTTTGGGACCGCAGTTGCATGAGCTTGCCCACGCCGATGACGAAGGCCGCGCCCAGCGCTGCCGCGACGTAGTGGAGCGAAGGATGCGCCGCGGCGAAGTCGTGCAGCGATGCGTCGCTGGCGATGGTTTCTCCGCCCACCCAGCCGATGAGTCCCGCGCCCAGCAGCACGATGACGGGGAAACGCTCCATGAGCTTGATCATGAGCGTGCTGCCGAAGATGACGAGCGGAATGCTGATGGCCAGGCCCAGGATGAGCAGCACCATGTTGCCGTGGGCCGCCGCCGCCACGGCGATGACGTTGTCCAGGCTCATCACCAGGTCCGCGATCAGGATGGTCCTCACAGCGGTCATGAGGCCCGAATGGGTGCCGCTGCTCTCTTCCTCTTCGTCTCCGTCGGCCATGAGTTGCAGGCCGATCCAGAGCAGCAGGCATCCGCCGATGATCTGGAGGAACGACAGTTCAAGCAGCTTTGCCGCCACCACGGTCAGCGCGATCCGCAGCACGACGGCGGCGCCAGAGCCCCAGAAAATGGCCTGCTTCTGCTGATGGGGAGGGAGCGAACGGGCGGCGAGCGCAATGACGACGGCGTTGTCGCCCGACAGGATGATGTTGATCCAGACGATCTTGATCAGGCCGATCCAGAAATCGGCGGACTGCAGTAATTCCATGAGAGTTGCTCCACTGTTATGAATGCAAGAAGCGCCCGAAACCTGCGTTTCGGGCGCTTCTCTTTTTTGGAGCGATCAGTGTAGCGCCGGTGCCATCCCAGGTCGTGCGTAGTTTTGCTTAGCACTTGCCGGTTGCAGCCGCCCACCCCACCGCCCGTTCACCCCGCTTCTGCCGCGAGGCGCGCAACGGGCCTGCCTGCAGCTTACTTGAGCTGGGCCTTGAGCAGCTTGCCCAGTTCGGACGGGTTGCGCGTGATGACGAAACCGGACTCTTCCATGATGGCGAGCTTGGCATCGGCCGTGTCGGCGCCGCCGGAGATCAGCGCGCCGGCATGGCCCATGCGCTTGCCGGGAGGGGCGGTGACGCCAGCGATGAAGCCCACGATAGGCTTCTTCATGTTGGCCTTGCACCATTGCGCGGCTTCGGCTTCGTCCGGGCCGCCGATTTCACCGATCATGATGACGGCGTCGGTGTCGGGGTCTTCGTTGAAGGCCTTCATCACGTCGATGTGCTTGAGGCCGTTGATGGGGTCGCCACCAATGCCCACGGCGCTCGACTGGCCCAGGCCGACTTCGGTCAGCATGGCCACGGCTTCATACGTCAGCGTGCCCGAACGGGACACCACGCCGATGCGGCCCTTGCGATGGATGTGGCCGGGCATGATGCCGATCTTGATCTCGTCGGGCGTGATCAGGCCGGGGCAGTTGGGACCCAGCAGCAGGGTCTTCTTGCCGCCGGCGGCTTCCTTGGCCTTCATCTTGTTGCGCACTTCGAGCATGTCGCGCACCGGGATGCCTTCGGTGATGCAGATCGCCATGTCCAGGTCGGCCTCGACGGCTTCCCAGATGGCGGCGGCAGCGCCTGCTGGCGGCACGTAGATCACCGACACGGTCGCGCCGGTCTGCGATGCGGCTTCCTTGACGGAGGCGTAGATCGGGATGTTGAAGATCGACTCGCCGGCCTTCTTGGGGTTCACGCCCGCCACGAAGGCATTCTTGCCATTCGCGTATTCCTGGCACTTTTCAGTGTGGAACTGGCCCGTCTTGCCCGTGATGCCTTGGGTGATGACCTTGGTATCTTTGTTGATGTAGATCGACATGTTTGTTCTCCGGGCTTACTTGACGGCAGCAACGATCTTGGTCGCAGCTTCGGCCATGGTGTCTGCGGCGATGATGGGCAGGCCGGATTCGGCCAGCATCTTCTTGCCCAGCTCTTCGTTGGTGCCCTTCATGCGCACGACCAGCGGCACGTTCAGGTTCACGGCCTTGCAGGCGGTGATCACACCGGTGGCGATGGTGTCGCACTTCATGATGCCGCCGAAGATGTTGACCAGGATGCCTTCGACCTTGGGGTTCTTCAGCATGATCTTGAAGGCTTCGGTGACCTTCTCGGGGGTGGCACCGCCGCCCACGTCCAGGAAGTTGGCCGGCTCGCCGCCGAACAGCTTGATGGTGTCCATGGTGGCCATGGCCAGGCCCGCGCCGTTCACCAGGCAACCGATGTTGCCGTCCAGGCTGATGTAGGCCAGGTCGAACTTGGAGGCTTCCACTTCGGCCGGATCTTCTTCGTCCAGATCGCGGTACGCCACGATTTCAGGATGGCGGAACAGGGCGTTGGCGTCGAAGTTGAACTTGGCGTCCAGGGCCATCAGGTTGCCCTTCGAGTCGCAGTTCAGCGGATTGATTTCCACCAGCGACGCGTCGGTTTCCATGTAGCACTTGTAGATCTTCGAGAAGATGTCCACGGCCTGGTCGATGGAGGCACCGGTCAGGCCGATGGCGGCTGCGACCTTCCTGCTTTGCTCGGTGGTGATGCCGGCGATGGGGTCGATCATCTCGGTGATGATCTTCTCGGGCGTGGAGTGGGCCACTTCCTCGATGTCCATGCCGCCTTCGCTGGAGGCGATCAGGGCGACCTTCTGCGTGGCGCGGTCGGTGACCAGCGAGACGTAGAGTTCGTTCTTGATGTCGGCGCCGTCTTCGATGTAGAGGCGGCGGACCTTCTGGCCTTCGGGGCCGGTCTGGTGCGTCTTGAGCTGCATGCCCAGGATTTCGCCAGCAAGCTTCTTGACGTCGTCGATGGTCTTGGCAACCTTGACGCCGCCGCCCTTGCCACGGCCACCGGCGTGGATCTGGGCCTTGACCACCCACACGGGGCCGCCGAGCTTCTGTGCGGCTTCCACGGCTTCCTGCACCGTGAAAGCAGGAATGCCGCGCGGAACGGGCACGCCGAAACTGCGCAAGATTTCCTTGCCTTGGTATTCGTGAATCTTCATGAGGTCTCTCTCAGGGGAAAGATGGTGGTACCCGTTTGCCATGACCGGATGTCTGGCCGCGGGCGGGTGACATGGCAACCGGCGACTGTATCATGCTGCGACGCACCATCGTTTGCGGGAGTCACGTACCCGGACTCCCGCATTTCCCCTTTCCAGGAGACACCCCCATGGCCAAGATCTTCATCGACGGCGAAGCCGGCACCACGGGCCTGCAGATCCGCGAACGCCTGCAGGCAATGCCGGAGGTGGAACTCGTGAGCATCGCGCCCGAGCTGCGCAAGGATCCGGCCGCCAAGCGCGATCTGATCGCAGGCGTGGATCTGGTGGTGCTGTGCCTGCACGACGACGCGGCCCGGGAGACCGTCGCCCTGGTCGACTCGATCGCAGCGCAGACGGGCCGCACGATCAAGGTGATCGACGCCAGCACCGCGCACCGCACGGCCCCGGGCTGGGTCTTCGGCTTCCCCGAACTGGCGGCCGGCCAGCGCGAGGCCGTGGAAGGCGCCACGCGCGTATCGAATCCGGGCTGCTACGCCACGGGCGCCATCGCCCTGTTGCGCCCCCTGGTCGATGCCGGCCTGGTGCCGGCCGACTACCCGGTCGCGCTGCCGTCGGTGAGCGGCTACAGCGGCGGCGGGCGCACGATGATCGAGGCCTATGAGAAAGGCGATGCCGCTCCCTTCGAGATGTACGGCCTGGGCCTGACGCACAAGCACCTGCCCGAGATCATGAAGTACACCGGCCTCACGCGCCGGCCGATCTTCGTGCCTTCCGTGGGCAATTTCGCGCAGGGCATGCTGGTGCAGTTGCCGCTGCACCTGGACCTGCTGCCGGGTACTCCCAAGGGCGGCGACCTGCACGAGGCGCTCACCGCGCACTACGCCGCCAGCAACACACCGGAACAATGGGTGCGTGTCCTGCCGCCCACCGAGGACGGCAAGCTCGATGCGCTGGCGCTCAACGGGACCAACACGCTGGAACTCCGCGTCTTCGCGAATGAAAGCCACCGCCATGCCGTGCTCGTGGCCCGGCTGGACAACCTCGGCAAGGGCGCCAGCGGCGCGGCCGTTCAGAACCTCCAGCTGATGCTGGGCCTGTGACGCCCTGACTTCGGCAGGGCGTCGGTCAGCCCAGCGCCATGCGCTGGAAACGGCCGCCCGGCAGGCGGGCCACGTGGCCGTCCATTTCCAGTTCGAACAGCGCCACCTGGAGCCGGGCAGCGTCCAGCCCGGTCCTCGCCACCAGGGCATCGAGGCCGACGGGATCGAACCCGAGCGCGGACAGCAACGCGCCGTGCGGCCCGCTCTCCGCCGCAGCGGGGTCCACCGCCCTGTCGCCGATCACGGCCAGTGTTTCTGCAACGCCAGGCGCCGGGCGGGATGCACGGGCCGGAGACGGCATGCGCAACTCTTCCAGCACATCCTGCGCAGACTCCACGAGCTTGGCCCCCTGGCGGATGAGCGCATGGCAGCCACGCGACTGCGGGGCATGGATGGAACCGGGGATGGCGAAGACCTCGCGCCCCTGCTCGGAAGCCAGCCGGGCCGTGACCAGCGAGCCGGAGGCCAGAGCGGCCTCCACCACCAACGTCCCCTGGGAGAGACCCGCGATCAGCCGATTGCGCTTCGGGAAATTGGGCGCCAGGGGCGGCGTACCCAGCGGGTACTCGCTGAGGACCACACCCCGCCGGGCGATATGCCGCGCCAGCGCGAGGTTGCGGCTCGGGTACACACGGTCCAGGCCGGTTCCAACGACGGCCAGGGTGGCGGGCAGGTCGTCGCCATCGCTGCCGGGGGGCGTTTCGGCTTCCAGCGCGCCCTCATGGGCAGCGGCATCCACCCCGAGCGCCAGCCCGGAAACGATGCACAGGCCGGTGCTCCGCAGTGCCCGCGCAAACTGCCGGGCGTTGTCGGCGCCCTGGGCCGTGGGATTGCGGCTGCCGACGATGGCCAGGCAGCGTTCCAGCGGCCAGCGCGAAGGCCCCTCGCCGTCCAGCCATTGCGCGGCCCCCATCAGGTACAGCAGCAACGGGGGGTCTTCGGTGGCGAGCAACGCGGGAGGGTAGGCGGCATCGCCCAGGGTCACGATGCGGCGCACGGGTGCGCCGTCCGATTCGCCGTCGGGCGGCGTGCCGTGCAGCCATTGCCATGTGGTGGCCTCCAGCGCCGCCAGTGACGGCGGCTCCGTGCACAGCGCCCGGGCCTGCGCCGCGGCGGCGTGCGCGCGGAGGCTCTCCTCCGGTTGAGCAAAGATCTGCTGGGGGAGGCCGAAAGCGCTCAGCAGCCGCCGGGCCGTGCCGTTGCCCACGCCAGCCGTGAGCGTGAGCCGCAGCCATGCACTGAGTTCGTCGCGTTGCATGCGGACGATGGTCCGGGGAGGAAGGGGGATCAAGTGCCCGGGCGGGCTGCGGTGCAGCGGCCGCCCAGGGCGCTCCTACGCCCTCACTGCGGATTGACGAGGCGGTCGCCCACGCGCACGCCCTGCTGCACCTGCAGCAGGAGCACGTACGAGATGCGATCGAAGGTGCGGAAGACCATGGCCGTGCCATTGGCCTCGCTGGGCAGCTTGATGGTGGCGCGGTCCTCGTCCGTCTTGTCGACCACGCGCTCGCCCTTGGTGAGCACGGTCAGCACGAGGCCGGGCTCCATGCCGTCGCGGGTACCGCGGTTGATCGTGACCACCTGGTTCTGCGCTGCGTAGGCCACGGCGGAGCCGCCGTAGATGGACACCACGCGGGCATCCACCGGGGACTGCGGTGCGCGCGGCGTGTAGCTCACGTAGCCACGCTCGGGGGCGGGCAGCAGCCGGTCGCCGAAGCGCACTTCTTCCTTTGCGCCCGAAAGATCGATGGTGGCGGGCACCACGTCGAGGGTGGCGCCGCCCTTCGGGGTGCGGGTCTCTTCCGTGGATTCGCCGCGCACCAGTTCCGCCTTCGCGACGTACTGGGCTTCGTAGCCGAGGATCTCGCCGGTTTCGGGGTCCTTCATGGGAACGGCGCTGCGGAACACGCGGTACTGCCGCGGCACGCCCGGATCCAGGCGCAACGGACGGCCGGCCGGGCCGCGCACGTAGGCACGGTCGCCGTTGGCCATCAGCACGCGCTCATCCACCGTCGCCACGATGCGCGGGGTCTGCGAGAGGGTCAGCTCGTCCACGATGAGCGGCTCGACCAGGAAGGGCTCGATGAGGTGCGGCTGCAGCGTGGGCAATGCCGTGCCGGCCAGGCTGTCGGTGCGCGTGCGCGGGGAGACGCGGACGGTCTCGGTATCGCCGCTGGCGCCGCCGGGGGTGGTGCGCAGGCGGGCGTAGCCATCCACCTTCTCGAGGTAGAGGGTCTGGCCCGGGTAGATGAGGTGCGGGTTCGGGATGGCCTGGAGGTTCATGCCCCACAGTTCGGGCCAGCGCCAGGGCCGCTGCAGGTACATGCCGGAGATGGCCCAGAGCGTGTCGCCGCGCTTGACCACGTACGTATCGGGGGCGGTGGGCGAGAGTTCGGAGAGCGGGACGCCGCGCGAGGCCACCTGCTGCGCCGTCGCGCGCTGGTCGGGGGTGATGGGATAGTTCTGCGCATGCCCGGCCAGGGGAGCCACGAGGGCGGCGGCCGCCAGCGCCAGAGCGCCCAGCGCCGGAACCCGCAGGCGGGTGGATACGTTCATGTTCTCGATCCCGTTGCTCTTGTCAGCACACATTGCAAAACGCCCCTCGCTGGCAGCGGGCCGTCTTGTTTGGTGACAAAACTCGCCGGCCGATACGTTACAAACCACTGCGGATTCTGGGCCCAAGCCCTGGATCGGGCAACGATTATTGCGGCGGCCCGCGACGCCGCCGCGCGAAAGTGGCGAAAATAGCGACATCTTTGCCCGTCCCGCCATGGCCCTCCTTCCCATCCTCTGCTATCCCGACCCACGCCTGCACAAGGTGGCCCAGCCCGTCCAGGCCGTGGACGACCGCGTACGCGCGCTGCTGGACGATATGTTCGAGACGATGTACGACGCGAAGGGCATCGGCCTCGCGGCCACGCAGGTGGACGTGCACGAGCGCATCATCACGATGGATGTCTCCGAGGACCACGACACCCCGCTCGTCCTCATCAACCCCGAGATCCTCTGGGCCAGCGACGACAAGGAGATGGGCGAGGAAGGCTGCCTCTCCGTGCCCGGCATCTATGACGGCGTCGAGCGGTCCACGGCGGTGCGCGTGCAGGCCCTCGATGCGCAGGGCCAGTCCCGCGTGATCGAGGCCGAGGGCCTGCTGGCCATCTGCATCCAGCACGAGATGGACCACCTGCTGGGCAAGGTGTTCGTCGAATACCTCTCCCCCCTCAAGCGCAACCGCATCAAGACCAAGATGGTCAAGCAGCAGCGGGAGGCCCGGGCATGACCGGCCGCCTGCACGCGCTGTGGCGCTGTGCGGTCGCGGCCGGGCTGGCGGCGCTGCTGGCCGCCTGCGCGTCGCCCGACTTCCTGAAGCCGGGCGCGCACCGCGAGGACGTGCTGCGCGAGATGGGCCGTCCGTATTCGTCCTCCGCCCTGCCCGGTGGCGGCGAGCGCATGCTCTACAGCACGCAGCCCGCGGGCCGGCAGGTCTACCACCTCGATTTCGACGCGCAGGGCCGCCTCGTGCGCCGCGACCAGGTCCTCACCTTCCAGAACCTCGCGGGCATCCCGGCCGGCACGTCGTTCGAGGAAGTCCGCCGCTTCTTCGGCCCGCCGATGCGCGTGGAGCAGGTGGCGCGCTTCGATGGCGACATCTGGACCTACCGTTTCCGCGACGACATGGGCACGCGCCGCTTCGCGCACGTGCACATCGACCGCCGCGGCGTCGTGCAGAAGGTGATGTTCACCGACGAGCCCGATCCGCGCGACTGGCCCCCTTTCTGACCGACCCGGCGCCCTCTTGGCGGGCGCTCCCTTTCCTGCTGCCATGAAGACCATTTTTGCGGGCACGCCCGACTTCGCGCGGGTGGCCCTGGAACGCCTGTTGGCCGCCGGCATCGAGGTGCCGCTCGTGCTCACCCAGCCCGACCGCCCCGCCGGCCGCGGCATGAAGCTGCAGGCCTCGCCCGTCAAGCAGTGCGCCCTGGACCACGGCATTCCCGTGGCGCAGCCTCGCGGCCTGCGGCTGGACGGCAAATTCCCGGAAGACGCCGCCGCCGCGCGCGCGGCCCTGGAGGCCGCCGGGGCCGATGCCATGGTGGTCGCGGCCTATGGCCTGATCCTGCCGCAGTGGGTGCTCGACCTGCCCCGGCTCGGCTGCCTCAACATCCACGCGAGCCTGCTGCCGCGCTGGCGCGGCGCGGCGCCCATCCACCGTGCGATCGAAGCGGGCGATGCCGAGACCGGCGTGACCATCATGCAAATGGACGCGGGCCTCGACACCGGCGCCATGCTGCTGGTGGAAAGAAACCCCATCGCGGCCGCCGACACCACCGCCACGCTGCACGGCCGGCTGGCCGGCCTGGGCGGGCGCCTGATCGTGGAGGCGCTGGAGCTGGCGGCCTGCGGCGGACTCACCGCCACGCCCCAGCCGCCCGAGGGCGTGACCTACGCCCACAAGATCGAGAAGGCCGAGAGCGCCATCGACTGGCGCCTGGCCGCCGAGGCCATCGACCGGCGCGTGCGCGCGTTCGACCCGTTCCCGGGGGCATCGACGCAGCTCGGCGCGGAAACCATCAAGGTCTGGGCCTGCGAGCCCACGGGCGCGGCGGCCCCGGCGGGCGCCGCTGCCGGGCAGGTGCTGGCCGTGCAAGACACCGGCGTGGACGTGGCCTGCGGCTCGGGCGTGCTGCGCCTGGCCGTGCTGCAGCGCGCGGGCGGCAAGCGGCTGCCGGTGGGCGACTTCCTGCGCGGCCATCCGCTGGCGCCGGGCCTGGTGCTCGGCGGCGGGGCGCCCGCATGAGCGTGGACGGCGGATCCCCGCCTGCCTCCGAAACACCGCAGGCGGTGCCGTCCGCCGGCGAGATCGTGCGCCACCCCTATTTCCGGC